>PCUU01000086.1:43957-46850 GCA_002786855.1 Cytophagales bacterium CG12_big_fil_rev_8_21_14_0_65_40_12 | reverse complement strand
AAAATGATATAGATGCTCGGTTTTAATAAAATCGAAACCAATGGCATGGATTTTCTGAATCAACTCAATCACATCGGCATTATTTACAATTTCTCCGTTAGGATTTGTATACCTGCATCTCCAATGGTCTGTTTTGAAAATTTCGGGAACACCTTCTGGATACACCAAAACCCCTCGGTTAGAAATCAACTTCAATTTTAGTCTATCTGTTGATCCTTCGTTCAAAAGTTTATCTCCAATCACGTTGGGGTCCCGATCGCTTTCTCGCCAATCAATGAACACATCAATGCCAACTAGTTCTTTTTTCATTGCTGGCTTTTCAGGAACATTTATTGAAATGAGCACATCATTTCTATATTCAACCGCTTTAAGTTTCTCTGGTTTCTGGCCCAATCTTTCAATCACGGCATCAGCAAACTCCTTGGTGCCTACTTTTTTCACGCTTCGGTTGGCGCGGTAAATATCACCTGTGTGAATACCATCTTCCAAGGTCCTTAACCAAGCGTTTTGGATCAATTCGGCCTTATCGGCCTTGCCCATTTGTACCAGCATCATAAAGGCACCATTCAAAAGGCCTGAAGGATTGGCAATGTCTTTTCCAGCAATATCGGGAGCCGAACCATGAATTGCTTCGAACATGCCATGGCTCATGCCAATATTGGCCGAACCTGCCATGCCAACCGAACCAGCAACTTCCGCAGCAATATCTGAAATGATATCTCCGTAAAGGTTGAGCGTGACTACCACATCCAGTGATTCTGGGCGTGAGGCTACCACAGCTGAACCAATGTCTATGATCCAATGGTCGGATTGAATCTCTGGATATTCAAGTTTTACCTTGTCAAAGATTTTGTGAAACATGCCATCGGTATGTTTCATGATATTGTCTTTGGTCATGCAAGTCACTTTCTTGCGATTGTAAGCACGAGCATACTCAAAGGCGTATCTGATAATTTTTTCAGAACCTGGATCAGAGATTAATTTCAAGGTTTGAACCACTTCTGAAGTCTGTTGGTGTTCGATGCCCGCATAAAGGTCTTCTTCATTTTCGCGGACAATCACCAAATCCATCAAAGGAAAATAAGATGGCACAAATGGCGGATAGGCCCTAAAAGGCCTGACGTTAGAAAAAAGGCCCAATGACTTTCGGATGGTCACGTTCAAACTCTTGTATCCCCCCCCCTGAGGAGTGGTAATTGGTGCCTTTAGGAACACTTTATTATTGCGAAGAATCTCCCATGACGCTGGACTAATTCCTGATTTATGCCCAGCCTTGTAGACTTTCTCACCAATCTCAATGGTATCGTAGATAAGCCCAACATTGGCTGCGTCCATAATACGCAATGTTGCATCCATAATTTCGGGACCAATTCCATCACCGTGGGCCACGGTTATTCTATTTTGTGTTCTCATAAGTACTCTTTTTCAGGTTTTTTTGAACGCGGGCAAAGGTATTAAAGGATGCTCTTAAAAGGAATGAAAAGCTACTTTAATCCTACAAAAAACCTTTGGCTTCAATTATTGTTCAATCCTCACTTTTTGGCACTTTTTGCTTTTCTGGCTTTGTGCTTATCTTTGCAGCTTATTCAACTAGTAATGGATTCATACCAGAATATTAAATTCGAGAACAATAACGGCATCGCATTGTTGACTATCAACCGTCCTGACAAGCTCAATGCGCTCAACATGAAGACCGTTGAAGAAATAGGCCGTGCCATTCAGGTTGTTTATGATAATGCTGAAATCAGAGCGGTCATCATTACGGGCGCAGGCGAAAAAGCCTTTGTGGCTGGGGCTGATATCGCTGAAATTGCTGAGTTGACAGAATTAAATTCAAGAAAATTCTCCGAGCAAGGACAAGATGTTTTTGCCACAATCGAAAATTGCCATAAGCCAATAATCGCGTTGGTGAATGGTTTTGCGCTTGGTGGTGGTTGTGAATTGGCAATGGCTTGCCATATGCGCATCGCTACCAATAACGCAAAATTTGGCCTGCCTGAAGTTAACTTGGGCATTATTCCTGGTTTTGGGGGAACGCAAAGACTCACCCAGCATGTAGGAAAAGGCAAAGCTTTCGAATTAGCAACTTCTGGTGACATGATCAGCGCAGAAAATGCCCTTTCCATTGGTTTGGTAAACCATGTTTTAGAAGATAAAACTGCGGCAATGACAAAAGCCGTGGAGATTTTAGCCAAAATCGTGAATAAAGCCCCGTTGGCCGTGGGCATGGTGATTGACTGCATCAATGCCGTGTATAATGATGAAGTAGATGGTTATCAAATGGAAGCCAACAGTTTTGCCAATTGTGTTAAAACTGAAGACTTTGCCGAGGGCACTCAGGCCTTTCTGGAAAAAAGGAAACCAAATTTTATAGGCGAATAATATTGCCTAGCGCAAGATTACCGTTTCTGTTTTCAGCCAAGTCACAAAATATTAAAAAGAAATCCAATTTCATTTTGGCTCAAAAAAGCAATCTTTGTAGCCATAGTTCATGAGCCAAATCCGAAAATTAGCAAGTCAAACCGCCTATTATGGCATCAGCAGTATCCTAGGCAGGGTGCTCAATTTTGCTTTGGTTCCTTTTTACACTCGCATTCTTTCTTCGAACGAATATGGCGTGGTCATCAATTTATATGGCTATGCTGCACTGCTGAATATTATTTATACTTACGGACTGGAAACTTCGTATTTCCGATTTACCACAAAAACAAACTCCTTAGATTCTTATCATTACAATTCCTCAGCCATTCTGCTGACCAGTACCATTTTCTCAGGATTGCTTTTCTTCGCTGCGCCAACTTTGGCTGGTTTTACAACTGCAGAAAGCCATCCAGAGTACATACAGTACTTAGCGGCTATCGTGTTTATAGATGCCATAGTTTCGATACCCTTT
>PCUU01000086.1:42557-43926 GCA_002786855.1 Cytophagales bacterium CG12_big_fil_rev_8_21_14_0_65_40_12 | reverse complement strand
TTCTATTCCTTTTGGTTTTCCCGGCCATTACCAATGGTGAATACCTCACTGTCCTTCAACCATTGGTGTCGAAAATTTACAATCCTGAAATTGGTGTGGGCTACATTTTCATTGCCAACTTGATTGCCAATAGCCTATACATTCCACTGCTTTATAAAGAATTATTAGAGATTAAAATACGGTTCAACTGGGTAGCTTTTAAACCGATTCTCAATTACTCCTTCCCGATTTTCTTGATGGGATTGGCCGCAATGTTCAACGATCAGGGCTATTCCATTTTATTCAACTTTCTATTCGAAAACCCCGAAGAACAAATCGGGGTGTATGGAAGTGCATTCAAATTGAGTGTTTTGATGATGTTGGGAATTCAGGCTTTCCGGTATGCTGGCGAACCCTTTTTCTTCAGTCACGCGCAAAACCAGCAAGCTCCTGCCCTATTTGCCAAAGTGATGCACTATTTCGTGATTTTCAATATTGCCATAATGGTGGCAATAGCAGTAAATATTGAACTGATTGCAGATATATTCCTTGGCAGGCCAGAATACAAGGCTGCCCTTTACGTACTTCCTGTATTGCTGTTGAGTAAGCTGTTTTTTGGTGTCTATGTTAACTTAAGCGTGTGGTTCAAGATCAAAGACAAAACGATTTATGGTACCTATTTCACCTTAATTGGAGCTGTGATTACACTGGCTGGCCATCTGTTTTTGGTGACCATCCCCTCTGTCGGGTATTTCGGCAGTGCCATTTCGGCTTTGGTTTGCTATGCTGTAATGTGCATAATGTGTTATTTCAAAGGCCGTAAGGTTTTTGCGGTGCCGTATAATTTTAAAAAATTAGCCATCTATTTGGCCATTGCAATGGCCATAATCTATGCTTCTAACCCAATTGCCCTTGATAATTCATGGCTTCAGTATGGACTCGATTTAGTGATCACTGTTGCGTTTTTGGTCTTTTTGTATTTGTTGGAAGGCCGAAACTTCAAATACAAATCCGTTTCGACTGACCGATAACATAATTATTGTGTAACTCATCAGAAAGCATAAACTTCAAACTTGAAAAAAGCGTTCTTAGCCCAATTGTCAACTGCTGTGAAGAAACCCATCTTGCTTTTCTTGAGCCTTTTTTTTCTACTTGCTTGCTGTCCAAGCTTGGTTTTTGGGCAAAAAAAAGAAGTGAAGCTAGAAGAAGAAAAAGTCGTTTCGAAATACGACATGGCCAATGCTGAGTTTCTCATGATCGAAGCGCAAAAATTTTTCTTGCTCGAAGATTTCCAAAGGTCACTTGCCTTCCTTGAACAGTCACTAGAAGTTGATCCAAAAAACCATGCTGCTTATTTCAAAATAGCAGAAATAAGTTTTATCCAAGGGCA
>PCUU01000086.1:0-42507 GCA_002786855.1 Cytophagales bacterium CG12_big_fil_rev_8_21_14_0_65_40_12 | reverse complement strand
CGAATCGCTTTTACTACCTCTTGGCAGCGCAACTGTTCAAACTCGAAAACAACCTGCTTGCTGCCGCTGATGAGTATGAGCTCATGATTCAAAAGACAACGGGCTATAGAGATTACCTGCTCGACCTCGTTGATCTTTATGTGGCTTTAGAAAACTATGATAAAGCAATAGCAATTTTGGGCCTTACCGAAGATAAATTCAATACCCCAAACAAATTTGCCACTCAAAAAAAAGAGCTCTTTTTGCAAGCAGGAAAAGAAAAAGAAGCACTAAATCTGTTCAAAACACTTTCTGAAAAAAATCCAGACAACGAAGCCTACAAACTTGAGTATGCCGATTTATTGACTGCATTGGGTAAAACGAAAGAAGCCGAAAAAATTTTAAGTGCAAGTTCAATGTCTGGAGAATCAAACCTGAAATTATTAGGCTTAAAAATTGAATCAGGAGATTTTACAGACATTAAAACTTCCTTGAAATCTGCCTTTGGCAATTCAAATACTGAACTTCAGCCGAAGCTTTCGATCGTTGAACAATTGGCAGAAAGTCCATTTTTAAGGGAGCAAAGCAGTTTTATGGATAGCCTTCAAAGTCAAATTTTGATTCAGTTCCCTAATGATGTGGAAGTGTTGAAAACTTCTGAAAAAGTTTATGCTGCACTTGCATTGTCCGCCAGTGGTGAAGAAAAAACTAAGTTTGAAAAAACTGAATTGAATACCCTCAGAAAACTCAAAAATCTGAATCCCTCTGATTATGAAGTTTGGGAGAAGTTGCTCACCCGCTCTTACGATCAGGAAGCATGGGAAAACCTTTTGACCGACACCGAGGATGCTTTGAGTTACTTTCCAAATCAAGGACTGTTCTATTATTACTATGGTAATGCTCAAATGTACAGTAGTAATGGCAACATTAGCGAAGCCCGTTCGGCCTTTGAGCAAGCGCTGAAATTATCGAAAAATGATACCTCACTACAAAACGCAATCAAAGCACAGCAATTTATTTTAGGTATTGAAACCGAACAGAAGGCTTCTGAAAAAGCAGTAACTACTAATCTAGCTTTAGAGAAGGATCAAGGCAATATCTCAAACACAATTAAAACAAACCCTAAATCAAAAAATGGCTTATCAGTGTCTTTGAACCTACTATATCAGTATATTTTGGAGAACGATGACCCAGAGATTACGCGCCAAACGCTGAAAGCAATTGACGACTTGTTAGTTAAACGTCCGTCTGATCCAGAATTATTTATTACTAAAGCCAAGATATTATTCCAAATCAATAGCTTTGCAGAGGCTAGATCAACCATTGAACAAATAAAAGGATTACTCTTCACAATAGGTCGAGATTATGATGGACCAACATTAGAACTCTATGGAGATATCTTATTTAAACTCAATAAAGTAGACGAAGCTGTTATAGAATGGAAAAAAGCCAAAGAACTAGGTAATACCTCCGATAAAATAGATCGAAAAATTGCAGACAAAACATACTACCAATAGCGCCACGCTCATTTTCACATTATTAACCGTCCTGATTTTATCGGGCTGTAAAAGCACATTTTTAGGTACCAATACCCGAATCAAAGAAGAGTTTCAAGCGGCCAGCCTCCCCTTCGAATACTTCTCCACCAAAACGAAATTCAAGTTTAAAGATGGCGAAGAAAAAATGAAGGCTACCGCCAACATCCGTATCAAGAAAGACAGCATCATTTGGTTTACCCTTACCCCCGGCCTTGGTTACGAAGCGGCAAGAGGAATCATCACCAAAGATTCGCTTATCATGATCAACAGAGTGGACAAGCAATATTATGCTTACAGCTTTCAAACCTTAAGCGAGAAATTCAACTTTGAGCTTAACTTTGAGCTTTTCCAATCCGTTTTGGTGGGCGACTTACCTATTCCTCAATCCCCTGAGGACGACATTATTGCCCAGAGCAATCAGTTTATCATCGTTCAAAATGTTGGCGACTTAACGCTGCTGAACCAAATTGGCACAAAAACTAAGAAGTTGGAAAAACTCAAAGCTTCCAAAGAAGACAATCCCAATACACTCGAATTGAAGTACACCGATTTCAAAATGCTTGAAATCTATATCTTTGCCTTCAAAGCAGATATGACATTGCAATACTTCAAAGACAATAAAAAGAGCGATATCGCCATTAATATAGAGCACAATCGCGCTAGAATTGAAGACGAAGCCCTTAACTTTCCTTTTAGCATTCCCGAAGGCTATGAGCGCAAATAAATACCTCCTATTGATTCTGTTCTTCGGCCTTAGCTTTGGCCAACCTTTGTTAGCACAAAATCAGCGCGTGACCCTTGAAGAACAGAAAAAGGAAATACTTAGAAAGATTCAGGAGACAGAACGCATCTTATCCCAAACATCAACTCAAAAAGTAAGCAGTATCGGCAGATTAAGGGCTTTGAACCAGCAAATCCAAACGCGTACCTCATTGATCGATGCAATTAAGGGCGAGGTGAGCCTTTTGGATGAGGACATTGAAGAAAATCAGTCCATCATTGATGCGATGGAAAATGACCTGAATGCCCTCAAAAAAGAGTATGCCGCAATGATTTACACCACTCAAAAAACGAACAAGGGCTTTAGTCAACTTACCTTCCTCTTTGCTTCTTCCACTTTCAACCAACTTTTTATGAGGATGAAGTACATCAAGCAGTATTCGGAAGCCAGAAAAAAGCAAGGAGAGCAAATCATCATCGTTCAGAATAGTCTTGCCAACCAAATTGTAGAAATCGAAAGTCAAAGATCGAGCAAACAATCATTGCTGAATGAAGAACTTTCAGAAAGCCAGAAATTAGAAAATTTGGTTGGCGAGCAAAAGCAACTGGTGGCAAAACTCACGCAAGACGAAAAAAGAATTAAACAAGAACTAGATCAACAGCGAAAGGCCGAAAAAGAATTAAGCTCTAAGATTGAAGCCATTATCGAAGAAGAGCGTAAAGCCGCTTTACTTGCCTCTACCGATATGACAGCACTCACAGCTGCCTTCGAAAAAGAAAAAGGCAAACTTCCTTGGCCAGTCGATCAAGGTTTTGTCGCTTCAAAATTCGGGGAACATAAGCACCCAACCATTAAAACCATTACTGTCAATAATTTGGGCGTTGATATTCAAACCAACGAAAATGCTACGATCAAAGTGGTTTTTCCAGGAAAAGTAAGCCAAGTTATTTCTGTTCCTGGCTTGGGTAACAGTGTGATCATTCAACATGGGGAGTACTTTACGGTATACACCAAATTAAAAACGGTGGTAGTGAAAAGAGGTGATATTGTAACTCAAGGACAAGCCATTGGCCAGGTGCTTACCGACAAAGACAATATTTCTCAGCTCAAGTTCAGAATTCACCCTCCAAAAACCAAGGACACGGTCAACCCAGAAATTTGGCTTCAGAAGAAATCTAAATAGCAAATGGGCTTTTTAAAAAAATAACTGATCGATCTTCAAAATCTTCCGTTAACATAACAAAACTCAATCTCTTTACTTGGTAGTTAGTTTTTAACTATCTTTGAATCAAATTTAAATCAAGAAGACATGCAGACAATTTTTGCAATCGGAATGCCAGGCGGGCCGGAAATGCTTTTTATCGTTTTCATTATTTTGTTGCTTTTTGGAGCGAAAAAAATACCTGATTTAGCCAGAGGAATGGGAAAAGGCATTAGAGAATTTAAGGACGCTACCAAAGAAATCAAAAAAGAGGTAGACGAGGCCGGAAAAGAAATCGACAAACAATAATAGTTTAAAGCTTGAAATCTTATCAAACTCTTGATGAGATTCAAAATGACATTAAACTTGGACGAACTTCTTGCAGGGCTCTTTTAGAAGGTTACTTAAGTAACATTAGAGCGCAATCAAACTTGAATGCTTTTATTGAAGTATATGAGCAAGAAGCTTTAGAAAAAGCAGATAGTATAGATTCCAAAATTAAAAATAATACAGCCGGCAAACTTGCCGGCTTAATTTTTGGTATCAAAGACCTCATCTGTTTCCAAGGACACAAAGTAAGTGGAGGCTCTAAAATCCTTCAGAATTTTGAATCTCAATTCTCAGCCACAGCAGTTCAAAAATTAATAGGCGAAGATGCCATTGTAATTGGCAGGCAGAATTGTGATGAATTCGGTATGGGTTCGTCCAACGAAAATTCATATTACGGCCCCGTTAAAAATGCCTTCGACCCTACTAAAGTACCTGGTGGTTCATCTGGTGGTTCGGCAGTTGCGGTTCAAGCTAATTTTTGTCATGCCTCTTTGGGTACAGATACTGGAGGTTCAGTTAGGCAGCCCGCAGCATTTTGCGGAATAGTTGGCCTAAAGCCTACCTATTCAAGAATTTCCAGATGGGGCTTGCTTGCCTATGCCTCTTCTTTCGACAGCATCGGAATTTTCACCAAAAGTGTTGAAGACAATGCTCGAATTTTAGAAGTGATTGCAGGAAAAGACAATCACGATGCCACTTCTTCCTCTGAAACTGTCGGTTCGTTATACCCTATTGAACTCGCTGAAAAAAAGTACAGAATCGCCTATTTGCCAGAAGCGATGGACACAGAAGCGCTTCAACCCGAAATTAAAGTAGCCATAGAAGGGCAACTTGAAGGCCTTAAATCGCAAGGACACACCGTTGAAGCCGTCAATTTCCCCCTTTTGGACTATATTTTACCTACCTACTACATTCTAACCACTGCGGAAGCCAGTTCCAATTTAAGCCGATACGATGGAGCGCATTATGGCCACCGAAGCGATAACATCAGTAGTTTAGAATCATTGTACAAAAACTCTAGAACTGAAGGGTTTGGGGATGAAGTCAGACGAAGAATCATGCTAGGCACTTTCGTGCTCAGTGCCGACTACTATGATGCCTATTTTACCAAAGCGCAAAAAGCCCGAAGATTGATTAAAGAGGCGACTGAGAAAATACTTTCCGAATTTGATTTTATAGTAATACCAACAACACCCACCACAGCGTTCAAACTCGGAAAACCATCAAAGAGTCCTATTGAAAAATACATGGCTGATTTATACACAGTACAAGCTTCGGTTACCGGATTACCAGCCATCTCCATTCCCATCGGAAGCGATAGGGAAAATATGCCGATAGGCATGCAAATTATCTCAAGCGCTTTTAATGAAAGAAAACTTTTTGCATTTTCGAATTTGGTCAGCAGTCAATTGAAAGAAAAGGTATGAAAAAACGCATTTATTGGTCAATACTTTTACTCATTGCCCTATGCTCAACTGCAAAGGCCCAGGTGATTGATACTTTGGCAGAAAGCCCTTCACCTGTTTATGATTACGCCCCAGACTTTAGTTATGAAGAGTTGCAAACGCGATATGACAAGCTGGAATTAGAAATTGACATTGCCTTCAACGATCAGGTAAAGGCGTTCATTAATTATTTCACCGTTCGGAACCGTGAATACACAAGAGAAATGATCAGGAGAAAGGAAGTCTACTTTCCGATTTTTGAAAAATATCTCGCCAAGTACGGACTTCCTGCCGAACTAAAATACCTACCCATCATCGAGGCTGGTCTCAATCCCAAGGCAGTTTCTGGCCCAAAGGCAGTGGGCCTTTGGCAATTCATGGCTCCTACCGCCAAGCAGCAAGGTTTAAAAATTGATTGGTATGTGGATGAACGCATGGATCCCGAAAAATCTACAGAAGCCGCTTGTAAGTACATCAAATGGCTTTATGGTATTTTAGGGGATTGGAAAATGACCTTGGCTGCTTACAATAGCGGTATTGGCAATGTACAAAGGGCCATGAGGCGCTCAAAAAAGAATGATTTTTGGGAAGTGTATCGCTACTTACCCAGGGAAACGAGGTCTTATGTGCCCCAATTTGCTGCTATTTTGTATGCCATGGAATATGCAGACGAACATAACCTTTCTGTAGAAGAGCAGCTCTACCCTATCGATTTTGAGGAGATAGAAATTAATCAATTCGTTTATTTCAAGGCTTTTGCAGAGGAAAGTGGCATTGCATTGGCAACCCTCGAACAACTAAATCCTGCAGTAAAAAAAGGAGCCATTCCAGCCAACCTCAAAAACTATAAAATGCGAATTCCCCGAGATGGAGTGGAAAATTATGAAATGAATAAGTTGACCATTTTGGCCAAAGCAGAAGAAGGAAAAAAGGAATTCGAGAAACTTGTGAGCAATGTACCGGGAAGTACTTTTGGAAAAGAAAAAGTGACCTATCGCGTGGTCAGTGGTGACGTTTTAGGTACAATAGCCAGAAAACATAGTGTGCGCATAGAAGACCTCCGCGCTTGGAACGACATCAAAGGCACGATGATTCGCGTGGGTCAAAAACTTGACATATGGACAGGCCCAGATTTCTTGACAGACAATACCTTGGTGGTTCAAAAAGTAAGTAATCAAAGCATCCCAAACACTAAGCAACACACTGTTCAGCAAGGCGATACGCTTTGGGATATTTCTCGCATGTATAAAGGCTTAACCATTGAGAAGATTAAGCAGTTAAACAACCTAAAGTCCAACAGCTTAAAACCTGGAATGACTTTGAGAATTGGATAATCAAAACTTAAACTAATTTTTTAGTAGATAGATTTGCAATTCTTTTCCAAATTAACTTCCTTAACAGCGTTAACTAAAATAATAGTTTTATGAAGAAGCTCTTGATCTTGTCCCTAGCCCTACTTTCGGTAGTAAGTTGTGTAAGTAAATCAGAAAAAGAAGGAGACGTTGCCTCAAAAATGGACGATAGTTTTTTGCCAGAAGCTACCGGACAAGCGGGTGAATTGGTCATTGTAATGAATAAGGAAAAATGGAGCAATGAACTTGGCGAAGCCCTAAAAGAAACTTTCCATGCCAGTGTTCCAGGCCTTTCGCGCAATGAACCAGCCTTTACCACACGCGTAATTGAACCCTTTCAATTCAATAGGATTTTTCAGTTGGCCCGAAACATCGTTTACGTAACTACCCTTGATGGGAAAACACCAGCCGATAAATGGTTGCAAAACACCTTGACTGAAAATTCAAAAGAAAGAATTAAAAATGAGCCCGACTTGTTCATGTACAACTCAGACAATCAATATGCTCAAAGACAAAAAGTGATGCATTTGTTTGGCAATAATGATGCAGAACTCATTCAACACATTCGCGAAAACGGAGAAATACTGCGCAATTACTTTAACATGGCCGAACGCCAAAGGTTAGCCACCGATATTCGAGCTTCTGTGGATTCGAAGGCGATTTCGAACCGTTTTCAAAAGGAGCACGGTTACTATATCAAAATACCCGTAGGATATGAAGTGGCGATAGACGAAGCCAACTTTACTTGGTCAAGATTCTTGCCATCGGTAGGCGCGAGCAAAAATATTTATGTTTACTACAAAGACTACGAATCTCAGGATGAATTCAAACATGAGAACATCGTAAAGCTTAGGAATGAAATCGGCAAAAAGCACATCTATGGCGACCCTGAAAACCCAGAATCGTTCATGATTACAGAAACCCAGTACATGCGTCCCATCCATAGAGAAATCAATTTTGATGGAAAATTCACCGTTGAAACACGTGGGGCATGGAAAACAAATAATTTTTCAGTGGGTGGTACTTTTATTAGTTACACATTTGTAGAGGAGTCTACCAACAGACTCTATTATGTCGAAGGCTTTATCATTCACCCGAATGAGCAACATCGCGAGTTAATAAGGCAAATGGAATCCATCATTTCCACCTTCCGAAGTACTGCTCAACAATCACAAGCAAGTCTATATTAAGGCCTGCGCCATTGATTTTGATTGAATATTCTTAATTTTAGGCAAAGGCAGGTTTAACTTGCCTTTTCTTTTATTTAAGCTCAATCAAAATATATGTTTGCATACATCAAAGGCAAGCTTGCGCACAAAGACCCAACTTTTGTAATCATTGACGTTCAAGGGGTTGGCTACGAAATTAAAATTTCGCTTCATACCTACTCGCTGATCAAGGATGAAGAAAGCTGTAAACTCTTCACTCATTTTTATGTCAAAGAAGATGCTCAAATTCTTTTTGGTTTTGCAGAACAAAGTGAAAAGCGACTTTTCACGCAATTAATTTCTATATCTGGCGTGGGGCCTTCCACGGGACTAATGTTTTTATCTTCTCTAAGTCCTTCTGAGGTGGAAATGGCCATTATTTCTGGAGATGTGGCCACCATTCAAAGGGTGAAAGGAATTGGAGCAAAAACGGCTCAAAGGGTAATTCTTGAACTAAAAGACAAATTAGGAAAAGAGAGTGGTGAGTCACTTATTACAAATTTAGGCACACCAAGTCAAAGCACTATAAGAAACGAGGCACTGGCTGCGTTAGTAACTCTAGGCATAAATAAAACTGCCGCTCAAAACAGTATTGATAAAATTTTGAAAAATTCAGAAGGCCAAATAAAGCTGGAAGATTTGATCAAATTGGCATTAAAAGCAGCCTGATTTTTTAGGAACTCTTGACCCACAACCACACTAAAATATTATTACTAGCGGTAATAGGATTTGCCTTTTTTGGCCTTTCCCATAGTGCCTTTGCCTATGATTTTTGGCAAGAAGACACCACCAAAAGAGCCAGCGACACCACCAAATATCAAAAAACAACTTACCCTAACTTTGGATTACAATATCGTTTCGGAGATCCCCTGACGAGCCGAAAACTCAAATCACCACTCCTTTTCAATTCACCTAGCTTCCTCAATCAAAAGTTCAGTCTTGATACGGGCAAATCCCTTGTTTACAGTGAACGTTTCGGAGACAGAATAGTGAGCCCACCGACCATTATTCCCTTCAACGAAGCACTCAAACAAAGAGAAGAGCAAGGAAATAGGGAGTTTTTAGAAGAAAAATCAAAAGCGCTGGATGGTGAAAGTGCAGTGAGCAATCGCAGACAGCTCATCCCTCCTATCGCCCTGAGCCCGTTTTTCGATCGGCTTTTTGGCGGAGATCAAATCAACATTCAAACGAGTGGGTTTGTGCAGCTTGATTTTGGTGGAAGATTCCAAAGGGTGGATAATCCCGCAATACCTATTAGGCAACAACGAACGGGTGGTTTTGAATTCGATCAAAACATACAAATGAACCTCCAGGGAACAATTGGATCGAAGCTTAAACTTGGTGCCAACTTTAGCAACCAAAACTCATTTGACTTTGAAAATACCCTCAAAGTAGAGTTCTCTGGATTGGAATCAGACATTATTAAATCAGTAGAAATGGGCAATGTAAGCTTGCCCACGCAAAACAGCCTTATTGGTGGTGCTCAAAATCTTTTTGGTTTCAAAACTCAACTACAATTTGGTAGACTATTCGTAACGGCTCTTGCTGCTACTCAGAGGGGATCTTCAGAATCTATAGACGTGGAAGGCGGAATCCAAAGAAACGAATTCGAAATTAGGGCATCGGACTATGACGAAAACAGGCATTTCTTCTTAGGACAATTTTTTAGAGACAATTACGAGAATTGGTTGCGGAGTATTCCCTCTGTCATTTCTGGTTTGCAAGTATCTCGGGTAGAGGTTTATATCCTTAACCGGACCAACAATACCCAAACCCTAAGAAATTTTGCCGCTTTCATGGATTTGGGGGAAAGCGATAAGCTCTTTCGAAAGAACAACGGTTTTGTTGGCAATGCAGTGACTGGCTCACCTTCGAGCAATGATGCCAACAGTCTGTTTCAGAACTTGGGCAATGATCCTAGATTAAGGCAATCTGACCAAATCAGCTCCATCTTAGAAGGCGAAAAAGGCCTAGAAAAAGCCTTGGATTTTGAAAGAGTTACCGGAGCCAGAAAGCTGGACCCTGCTGAGTATTACTTCAATAGCCAACTTGGTTTTTTATCCCTGAACAGACAATTGTTGAATGATGAAGTACTGGCTGTTTCCTACGAATACAGCTATCAAGGCAGAAGGTTCAAGGTGGGTGAACTGACGGAAGACTATCAAAACAGACCTGAAGATCAAGTGATCTTTTTGAAATTGCTCAGACCTAGCAAGATCAATACGCGCGTTCCCTCTTGGGATTTAATGATGAAAAACATCTATAATCTCAACGCTTCTCAAATCAGCAAAGAAGCTTTCCAATTCAGAGTGATTTATCGCGATGACAATACCGGATTGGATAACCCAAGTTTACACGAAGGTGAAAAAACTAAAGACATCCCCTTAATTCGGATTTTAGGACTGGATAAGCTTAACCAAAATGGCGATCCTCAGCCTGATGCCAACTTCGATTTTGTTGAAGAAATTACCATCAATACCGACAAGGGATATATGATGTTCCCTGTGCTAGAGCCATTTGGCAGAACGCTTGAGAAACAATTTTTACCCAATGAGCAATTTTTGGTAGATAAATATGTCTTTGATACGCTCTATCGTACCACCAAAGCAGATGCAGAACTCGTGTCAAGGCTGAATAAATTTTTCCTTAAGGGCAGTCTTCAATCGGGTTCATCTAACGAAATCAATTTAAATGCCTTCCAAATCGCGCAAGGGAGCGTGCAAGTATTTGCTGGTAACACACCTTTGGTAGAAGGCACTGATTTCACGGTAAACTATCAATTAGGCAAGGTCAATATTATCAACCCCTCCATTCTCAACTCAGGCAAAAAGCTTAGGGTTACTTTTGAAAAAGCAGACCTTTTCAACTTTCAATCAAGGACCTTGGTGGGCACTCGACTGGATTATGTTTACAGCGATAAAATCAACATCGGAGCCACCTTCCTGAATTTAAATGAAAGACCACAACTCACCAGAGTGGGCATTGGCAATGAGCCCGTCAGCAATACCATGTGGGGAATTGATGTAAACTACAGCAACGATTCTCGCTTGCTCACCAAACTGGTGGATGCGCTCCCTTTTATCGACACTAAAGCCCCGTCTACCATTACCTTCAGTGGAGAAATGGCGCAACTCATTCCAGGCACTTCCAACAAAATAGGTGGAGAAGGCACCTCCTACATTGATGATTTCGAGGCAACCGTCACCCCTTTCAGTTTGAACAACCCTACGAGTTGGAAACACGGGGCAACGCCAAAAAAAGACGACAACCGTTTCGATTTGAGCAGCCAAACACCCGATAGGCTCGGGGCCAATTTCAAACGGGCAAAAATTGCTTGGTATACGATCGACAACGTTTTTTACCGAAGTGCGGGACGCTCCAGGCCCGAAAACATAACAGCCGAAGACTTGGAGAACCATTATGTACGCTCAGTGGGTCAAAATGAAGTAATTAAGCGAGATGCCCAGCAAATCATTGTCAATGAACCTTCATTCGATATTGCCTATTACCCCAAAGAAAGAGGGCTTTATAACTACAATCCGAACCTTACCAGCGATGGTTTTCTGCCAGATCCCAAATCGAACTTCGGAGCCATTACCAGGGCCATCACCAACGAAGTGGATTTTGACAAGACCAATATTGAATACATTGAATTTTGGTTGATGGATCCATTCATCAATAGTACGAACGGAACACCCGATAATCCGCGCGGTCAAATAGATGACGGATTGAGTGAGCCAAAAGCAAATACAACTGGAGGTAAATTCATATTGAACTTAGGAAGTATATCAGAAGATTTGATGAAAGATGAGCGTCATGCGTTTGAACAGGGTTTGCCTACCGATGGCTCAATTGATGCCGAAGATGTGGTAGAAAACGAGTGGGGAAGAGTGGCCAAACAGCCTTATTTGAACCCAGCTTTTGATAATTCGGCAGAATCAAGGACGAATCAGGACGTAGGCTTAGATGGGCTAAAATCGACTGATGAGCTAGCGTTCTTCGCCAATTTCCTAAATGCGATTAACCTAAACGGCCCAGCTCAGCAACAAATTCAAAACGACCCTAGCGCAGATAACTTCACCTACTATCTCAGTGACGAATTTGATGCGGGTGATGCCAAAATTTTAGAACGGTACAAAAATTTCAACGGAATGGAAGGAAACAGCCCTATCAATACGGGCAACGAACTATTCACGCCTTCTTCTTCAAACCTACCCGACAACGAAGACCTAAACAGAGATAATACTTTGGCAGATTTAGAGGAGTATTATGAATATGTACTTGACTTAAAACCCGGCCAGTTGCAAGTGGGCAGGAATAATATCGTTGATAAAGTGACCAATAATATTGGTGACAGCCAAGATGAAGTCTCTTGGTATTTATTCAGAATACCCGTTCGTAAACCAGACCGCGTACAAGGCAATATCAATGGCTTTAAATCCATTCGGTATATGCGCACCTACCTTACCGAATTCGAAGAACCAGTAGTTTTAAGATTTGTTAATTTTAGGCTTGTGGGCAGCCAGTGGAGGACCTTTCAAGAAAGCCTTTTTGAAAAAGGATTGTTTGAAATACCAGAGCCTTCTGATCCCAATTTCACTGTTTCAGTAGTAAGCATTGAAGACAATAGCCAAGGAGGCATAGACAGGCCTCCATATGTGGTACCTCCCGGAGTGGTACGTGATAGAGACAATACCTCCGCTGTTGAGAGAAGGCGAAATGAGCAGGCTTTACAGCTTTGTGTGGAGGACTTAAGGGATAAAGACGCAAGGGCCGTTTTCAAAAACGTAAGTCAAGACATGGTCAATTATGGCAGGCTCAAAATGTTTTTGCATGCCGATAGCCCTGACGACCTTGCCCCTGGCGAAGTAACGGCCTTTATTAGGCTCGGAACTGATTTTACTGAAAACTATTACGAAATAGAAGTACCACTGGCAATTACACCTGCCGGACTTTTCTCGGCCAGAGATATTTGGCCAGAGGAAAATGAGATTGATATCGCTTTTTCGAGTTTATATGAAGTGAAAGCAAAAAGAAATGCATCCAATGCTAATCTCAGTCTACCTTATACCGAGCAAGTAGATCGATTCAATGTAACTGTCGTTGGTAGGCCAGACTTGAGCACGGTGCAAACCTTAATGATCGGTGTGCGAAACCCCAGTACGCCTGATTTAGAACCCAAGAGCTTCTGCATTTGGGCCAATGAACTCCGCGTTACTGATTTTGATAGTAAATCTGGGGTGGCCATGAACGCAAGATTAGACGCATCACTTGCTGATTTTGGGAATGTTTCTGCCTCTATTCGTCATTCCTCCATTGGGTTTGGAGGTATTTCCGACAAAGTTTCTGAAAGGAACCGCGAAAGGACCACCCAGTATGATATTTCAACCAGTTTAAAACTTGGCAAATTCTTCCCTGAAAATTGGGGCATCGATTTGCCCGCTTTCTTTAGTTTCGAAAATTCAAGATCAATCCCGCAATTCGATCCTTTAGACCAAGATTTACCGCTCGAAGACGTGCTCAATTCCTTTGAAACGAAGGAAGCCCGAGACGAATATTTCAATAAAGTCATCGACCAATCACAACGCAGGAGTTTTAATTTTTCGAATGTCAGGAAACGCAGGGTCAATGCCGATGCGCCAAAGCATATTTATGATATTGAGAATTTCAGCTTCACTTATGCCTATAATGAGGTAACCCGAAGCAATATCAACACGGCTTCTTATGATTACAGAAACTACCGAGGAGCAGTAACTTACAGCTATCAACCCAAAGAATGGTTTATTGAACCTTTCAAAAACATTGGATTTCTAGACTCCAAATGGCTGCAAATCATCAAAGACATCAACTTCAATATTGTTCCAAATTCCATCATCGTCAATGGAAATGTGAACAGAAACTTCCTCAAGACCCAGCTTAGAAATGCCAATTTGAATACAGACGGCATTGAGCCCTATTTTGAAAAAGCCTTTACCTTCGATAGAACATTTGCCGTGAATTGGAACCTCACCAAAGCCCTTACTTTGGATTACACGGCCAATGTAAACGCAATTATAGACGAACCCGAAGGCGATATTGATAGTGATATCAAAAAGGATTCGGTTTGGACGAACTTCAAGAATTTGGGCAGGATCAAAAACTATACACACAATATAGTTTCAAGTTATACTTTGCCATTCGATAAAATCCCTCTGACCAATTGGATTTCCTCTAGCGTTAGCTATCAAGCTGTTTACAACTGGAAAGCTGGAGCCATTGGCCAAGCTGACACCTTAGGTAATTATGCAGGAAATACCCGAGAGATTTCATTGAACGGAAAATTAGACCTTGTGAAGTTGTACAACAATATCGGCATCCTCAAAAAGGTCAATTCTCCTCCAAGGGCAAGAACAAGGCCACAGGCCCAAAACCCTAACGATAGCACTAAACAGAAAAAGACAATAGAGGAAATGCCAGCCTTAAAGGGCTTTTTAAGAGCCCTGATGATGGTGAGAAGTCTCAACTTTGATTATTCTGTAGCCCAAGGCACCGTATTGCCAGGTTATATGCCCGAGGTATTCCTTTTTGGTTTGGACAAAGATTTAAGCAACCCAAGCCTAGGTTTTATTGTGGGCGGTCAAAACCCAGCCATTCGTACCCAATTGGCAGAAAGTGGTCTATATGCGCAGAGCACCTTTTTAACAGCCCCATTCCAACAAGACAAAAACACCAATTTCAATTTTGGAGCACTGATCGAGCCATTTACAGATTTTAGAATCAACCTAACAGGACGAAAAACTCATTCAGAAAACTACCAAGAAATCTTTAGAAGAGATGAAGATGCTGGCCAATTCTTGAGCATCAATCCAACGCGAACAGGTACTTATGGACTCTCCTATAATATGATCAAAACCGCATTCTCTAAAGATGATAGCAATGATGAATCTCCCCTATTTGCGGATTTTGAAAGTTTCAGATCGGTGCTAAAATCTCGACTGGATCAATCTAACGATGCTGGTACCTACGACATTAATTCTCAAGAAGTAGTTATTCCTGCATTTCTGGCTGCTTATTCTGGCCAAAGCCCAGATGAAGTTAAAACTACGGCATTTCCTAAAATTCCAATTCCAGGTTGGTCTTTGAGCTACAGAGGGCTTACCAAAATTGAGGCAGTCAAAGAGCTATTCTCTAGTGTTCAGTTCAGCCATGCCTATAAAAGTGACTACAGCGTAAGTAATTACGTCAATTCTGCTCTTTATACTGAAAATCTTACGCTCAACAATTCACTGAACGATTATGGGCTAGGCTCTCAGTTCAATGAAGAAGGAAGTTTAGTGCCAATTTTCACTTCTCAGCAAGTGGTACTGACTGAAAGGTTTTCACCCCTAGTGGGAATCACCCTTCGTACCACCAATAGTTGGAATCTAAATGTCGATTATTCAAAAGAGCGAAACATTGCCCTGAACCTATCGAATATTCAAATCACAGAAAGGGCCGGTAGCGACATCAATATTACATTAGGTTATACCAAAGCTGGCGTTAAAATCCCATTTAGGATCAGAGGACGAAAAGAAACCCTCCCTAACGAATTGCGCTTCAATATGGGCTTGCGCATTAGCGATAACAAAACGGTGCAGCGCAGAATTGACGAAGCCAGCATCGTAACAGACGGTATCAAAATATACCGGCTAAGTCCCACGGTAGAATACAATGTGAGCGATGCACTTCAAGTTTCTTTCTACTTTGAGCGTAATTTGAACGAGCCAAGGGTGACCACAAGTTTCTTAAATGCCAGAACTGCCTTTGGCGGAAGAATAAGGTTTAGTTTGGCCCAATAAACAACCCTTTGGTTTTCAACACAAAAAAGAACTTCTTAATCCAATCGAAGAAGTTTTCTGCTGCAGAAATTCTCAATCAAGTCCAAAGGTTTACCGAAGAGATTGATTATTTTAGAAACATGAAAACCAATCAACCCACTTACAAAAGTCTATCTTTAGTGTTAGTGCTTTTGTTCTCTCTATCACTTCTTCAGTGTAAAACAAAAACCGAAACTACCGTGGCCTCTTCATCTCCAAAGCTTCAACTCTCATTAGCACAATGGTCCATTCATCAGGCTTTAGAAAATGGTACTTTAAAAGCCGAGGACTTTGCCAGTATTGCCAAGAATGACTTCGGAATTAACGCAGTTGAGTATGTTAACTCCTTTTATAAAGACCATGCAACAGACAAAGAATTTTGGCAAAACATGCGTTCCAAGGCCGATGATCTAGGTGTAAAGAGCCTGCTCATTATGGTGGATGCAGAAGGAGACCTAGGTAATCCAAATGCCGAAGAGAGAAAACAAGCCGTAGAAAATCATTTTAAATGGGTAGATGCCGCTTCCATTTTAGGCTGTCATTCAATACGTATCAATGCCTTTGGAGAAGGAAGTAAAGAAGAAGTAAAAGCCGCCATGGTAGATGCTTTAACGCAGCTTTGCACTTATGCAAAATCTAAAAACATTAATGTGCTCATTGAAAACCATGGACTCTATAGTTCCGATGGTAAATGGGTAGCTGAAATAATGAAGCAAGTAAATATGCCAAATTGTGGTACGCTGCCTGATTTTGGCAATTGGTGTTTGACAGCAAAGTGGGGAAGTACGCAAGACGGAACCTGCGAAAGTGCTTATGACTTCTATCAAGGAGTGAATGATATGCTGCCTTTTGCGAAAGGGGCAAGCGCTAAATCCTATGCATTCAATGAAGAAGGTAATGAAGAGTTTATTGATTATCAGAAAATGCTGGAGATTGTAAAGCAATCGGGCTTTGACGGCTACATTGGAATCGAATACGAGGGAAGTCAATTGAGCGAGCAAGAAGGTATTCTCGCCACAAAGCGTTTGCTAGAAAAGCTGTGGTAAAGACTATGGACAGGTGCCCATTTAAACGTAGGGTACCCCATTTCCAACATTTTACCCTAAATAAACCTCACTAAAAAGATTGCATGCTTAATAGCACATTCACCATAAAAATGCACAATGCATTCCTCAAACAACTTAACTGCCTTTGATGAAAGAATAAGGTTCAGTTTGTATCAATAAGCCCTTACTTTTCCCAATATTCCATTAATTTTGACACCATATATTTTAGACCAATGAACATACCAGAGAACTTACTTTACACCAAAGATCACGAGTGGGTAAAGATTGAAGGAGACGAAGCAACCGTAGGCATTACAGACTTTGCTCAAAGTGAATTAGGAGATATCGTTTATGTTGAAATCGAAACCGAAGGCGATAGTCTAGATAAAGAAGACGTATTCGGAACCGTTGAAGCAGTGAAAACAGTATCTGATCTTTTTATGCCGCTCTCAGGCGAAGTAAAAGAATTCAATACTCAGCTTGAAGACAGTCCTGAAACCGTGAATGCCGATCCTTATGGAGAAGGCTGGATGATTAAAATAACCATGAGCGATCCTTCAGAAGCAGACCACCTTTTGGATGCCGCAGCTTACAAAGCTTTGATCGGTCAATAAATCCAGTTGGTATAGTGCGCTCGTTTATTTATTCATATTGGACAAGCGTACTTTGGGGATTTATATTGGCTGTACTAATGCTTGCACCCCAAGAAGCCTTTCCTGAATCCGAATTGTTGGGCTATGACAAACTGGCTCATTTAGGCGTTTTTGCTATTTTTAGTATCACGCTGCTTTTTGGAGCAAAATTAAGGCATGTTAAACGGAAGTTGGACAATCAAAAAAAAATAAGAGCGTTCTTTTTGAGCGTTACTTATGGAATAATTTTAGAATCATTGCAATACTTTGTGCCCGGTAGAATGGTCGACTTTTACGATTTATTGGCAAATACGCTAGGAGCTATTGTAGGTGTCATACTTTTTTCTACTTTTAACAAAAATTAGTTTGCGATTCTAAAACTAATATTATAGTTTTAACAATCTAACAAAAGAAATTATGGAAGCTAAAAAGACTCCGTCAGCAGACTTGAATAAAAAGTCAAGTTTATTCCTAGCAATAGGATTGCTTGTGAGCCTTGGTTTGACATTAGCAGCCTTCGAGTGGAAACAATACGAGAAAGGCGAACTAATGGACCTTGGCATGGCTGCAGACGATTTTGAAGAACTCACTGAAATCCCCCCAACCGAACAACCACCACCACCTCCACCAAAAATTCAGCAGCCTCAATTGATTGAGATCCCTGATGAGGAGGAAATCGAAGAAGAAATCGAAATTGATCTTGACGTAGAAGTTACAGAAGAGCAAGAAGTAGAGGAAATCGTTTTTGAAGCTGAACCTGAAGAGGAAGTTGCTGACGAAATCTTTATGGTAGTGGAAGAGCAGGCTGCTTTCCCAGGTGGTCAAGCAGAATGGAACAAATTCTTGAGAAAAAATCTTGAATATCCACGTCAAGCGACTCGAATGGGTATTGAAGGAGCCGTCTATCTATCTTTCGTAGTGGACAAAGAAGGTGTGCTCTCTGATATTGTAGTTTCAAGAGGTATTGGAGGCGGCTGTGATGAAGAAGCGATAAGAGTGTTGAAATCTTCTCCAAAATGGACTCCTGGTAAACAAAGAGGACGTTCTGTAAAGTCAAGAATGGCGATCAGAATAGTTTTCAAATTGAAATAATTTCAAGAGCCCAACTTCGGTTGGGTTTCTTTTCGAGTTTAATAACTAATAAATTAGTTATTAAACTAATCTTAACGTTGAATAAAAATTGTTAACTAAACTCTAAAGCCATGGAAAACAAAAAAAATCCCAAGGTTGACTTTTCTACAAAAAGAAGCCTTTTCTTGCTTATCGGCCTGTGTGCGAGCATTAGCCTAACCTTAGCCGCTTTCGAATACAAAACTATCTCGAAGCCTATTATCATTGTCCCCGACCTCGATTCAGATGAATTGGCCTTTTATGAGCCTCCTATTACGGTGATCGAACCTCCAAAGCCTCCTGTGATAGCTCCGAAAATTATAGAAATACCAAATGATGACGATGTAGATGTAGAAATCCCTCCCTACATATTTGACGATTTCAATAAGTACATTGCAGAAGAGCCCGTAGAGTTTACGCCTCTGCCCAAGGAAGATGTAGTTGAAGAGTTTATTGTCGTAGAAGAAGAAGCCAAATTCCCTGGAGGTGCCGAGGCATGGACCAAATTCTTAACTAAAAATCTAAAATACCCTAAACAAGCACAAAGAGCGAATATTGAAGGCAGGGTAATCCTTAACTTTTACGTGGATGCAGAAGGCAATATTTCCAAGATCTCAGTGCTGAGAGGGATCGGATCAGGTTGCGATGAAGAAGCCATTCGAGTACTTTCCAAATCGCCAAAATGGAAACCAGGATTACAAAGAGGAGTGCCCTTTAAATCGGCCAAACAGATCGCCTTTGTTTTCAAGTTGAATTGATTAAAAAAGAGACTGTCTGAAAAGGCAGTCTCTTCCAATTTTTGATCAAATTACATTGAGCAACTGCTCCTTGATCTTCTCTAACTCATCTTTCATACAGACGACATGACGTTGCATAGGTGCAAAATTCGCCTTAGAGCCAATTGTATTAATTTCGCGCCCAAGTTCTTGCGAGATGAAATTCAGTTTTTTCCCTTGAGAACTATCTTCTTTCAAAATTTCTATAAAGTAATCCAAGTGAGATTTCAACCGAACAAACTCTTCACTAACGTCCAGCTTTTCGATGTAATAAATCATTTCCTGTTCAAAACGATTTATATCAAATTGATCTGCACTTAGTAGCTCCTTTTGATGATTGCTAATGCGCTCTCTGATGGCCGTCATGCGCTCTCCTTCAATCTCTTTGATGCTGTTCAAATAGCCTTCGATATTTTGGATATACCCGATCAATTCAGACTGGAGCTTTGCGCCCTCCTGCTCCCTAAACTCATTGCAATGCTCTATGGCTGCGATGATGTTCTCTTTTGCCAGTTGCCATTGCTCCTCAAGCAGCTCTTCGTTAAATGCTGAACCAGCCATGACTTCCGGACTGTGCAAGGCAAGTTTAAAAAGATCACCTTTCTCGGCATATACTTGATTGGCCAGTGCATCATACTCCTCATAGTAAGCCTTAAAAAGCGCATGGTTGATCTCTTGCTTTGATGCCGCCACATCATCCGATCCCATTTCTACGCTCACAAGGACTTTTCCTCTGATCAGTTCTGAGTTCAAAAGGTTTCTGACTTCCAGCTCCTTGTCTTGCAGTTGTCTTGGAAGTCTTATTTGAGCATCTAAAAATTTGGAATTTAAGGACCTAATTTCAACAGTGATTTGTGTAGCTCCTGATTGGGCTTTTGATAGGCCGTAGCCCGTCATTGATTTTAACATGAAGTAATATTTATTATGATGCCAAGTTACACCTATTCATTAAATCTAAAAAACTAGAAGTCGTAACCGATGGAGAGTTGGAAACGTGGCGTTTGAACAGTAAAGTCCCTGATTGGCCAAGCAACATCCATTCGAGAGTAGAATCCAAAAAACATGGTCCTCATGCCTCCTCCTACACTCTGTAGCCAAGGATTGCTGAAATTATTAATCACGGCCGAAAATGGTGAACCATCTTCTTGAATTTCAACTGTGTTCAGATTATTCCTTTCTTTAAAAGGAGACAAATCTTGCCATGCTGAGCCAAGATCGTAGAATCCAATGATTTGTAAATTCCTGACAAAGGCTGATTGAGTATCGCTACCTTCAAGCAACTGGCTGATTGGAAAACGCAATTCGGCCGAAAGCGTAAGCACGTTTTTGCCCTGGAAAGAATTGTAATCGTAGCCCCTAAGGTTAGTAAATTGATGAAATAAGATATCACTATTATCAAATAAGGTTTGAAATAGCAATGGGTCTTTCTCATCGCCAGTAGAAATGGTTTTATTGAACGCCCAGTTATCTACGCCACCAAGCAAATACTGTTTTGGAGCCGATCCTCCATATCTGCCATAAAAGAACCTCCCAGCCAGATAAACGCCTTTGGTTAGCTTTTCATAATGCCTTAAATCTACTTCAAGATTATTGAAACCCACTGCATCGGCATTGGCCTTATAATGACTTTCATAAGTTATTTTGGCCCTGGTGCCCTCGTGTACATTTACGCCCGCTACAAAGCTATCATCATAAACTATTGAAGCCTTAAAACCCACATAACTGGCCGTTCTTTCAGGGATAATATTCGCAGGTGCGTTAAGCAGTAACAGCGGGTTTTGATCTATAAATTTGGTTTGAGAAACGAATGGCGAGAGTTCAAATCTCCATTCAGAGGATTGAGGTAATGCCAAACCTACTTCAAAACGGTTCAAGTTATAGCGCTGGCTCATCAACGTATTTCTGTCTTCCCTCCGAATTGATTTACGATAATATTTAGCGCGAACATCAAAGCGTTCTTTTAGGTATTCGTATTCCAAAAAGATGTCCATACCACTTTTGAAATTATACGGCACCAGTACACCTCCATGAAATCTATGATTTTCGAGGTAGTCTGCCATCTGGATTTCCAACAGTTGAGAAAACGACCTTATTTCATCAATGACAAAAGTGGTGATCACATTATCTGTCTGAAAACGATTCTCATAGTTCAATGGGCCTCGTATTTTATTTTCAGCTTGTCTATTTTGGTAAATACTTAAAAAGGAACGCCCTACTGCTGGCTGAGTGTTTTCCGTTGGTTTTTCGAATTTGTAGTTTTTAGAATCTACTTTCGATTCATTTTTGAAAACATAATTATCGGTATCGATTGCGCCTTCTTTCAACGAATCTATTTTTGGCTGAACGGGTTTTGCGATTTCTCCAATTGCATTAGCCCGAACAGTGTCTTTAACATTGCTTTCGATTAAACGCTTTCTTCTTAATTCAGCTAAAATCTTACTGGTCTCAAATGCCCTTCGGGGAGTTACTGGAGTGAAAGCCTGTTGGAGGTCTTCAATGCCTTGGAGCACGATAACATCCTCGGAATCTTGAGTGGTGATAAATGCCAATCTATTGTTGATTGGGTCTAGCGAGTAATCTTTTAAACTGAGCGCATAGCTACTCATTTGACTACTCAGGCTGTCTTTCATTTGAAATTTATATAAATTATTAATCCCTTGCTGATCGCTGAGATAAAATAGATTTTCACTATCCAAGGCATATGGCGTTGCATCTATGGCCAGAGAATTAGTGAGTTTTCCAAAAACACTATCCACCAAATCCAAATCATAGGTATAGAGATTGAACTGATTCACGTTCACCTCTTTGATGGTATTAGGGCCTTCTACATAAACACTATCGGAGCTGCGGTTTGAACTAAACACAATAATGTTGGATGAAGGCAAAAAGCTCGCATCCCGATCATCATAGCGGTCGTTGGTGACTCGCCTTATCGAACCACGGTTGACCAAATAAAGATAAACATCGCTAACCCCATTGATCACGGCTGTCATTACCGCCAGTTTTCCCCCCTCTTTAAATTCGAAGCTTTGAATTTGAGACAAATTGGGAATAGGAAGTACCTGCTCTCCCCTTGCGCCTACCCTCTTTATAGTAATTACATTACGACCGTCTATAACTGATAAAATCGCCAGGGTAAATTCATCCACCCAACTGAGTAATGGATAGTTTTCATTGAATTCTTGATGGAGCAGCTTTTCACCACCTTTAAATAGTAAAAGTTCATCGCGGCTATTCATATTAATGACCCTGACATCATATTTGCCATTGTCCAGAGAAGCATAGGCCAGCAAAGTACCTTCTCTATTGAATTTTAAGTCACTGATTTTCTTAACCTTGGCTTTATCACTTGATATAACACTGCTCGATGGCGCAACCTGATAATTTTCTAAAATGATATTGTTAAAATCTGCATAGTATTTTCTCCATTCTTGCACAAATTGCGGATAAGTAATTCCAAGGGTCTTGCCTATGCTGCTTTCTTCGTTTCGAATAATCCTTGCCAGGTTTAGAATATTGGACACACTTCGTTGTCCATACTTTTGAGCAATAAAATTCCAGATGGACTGCCCAACCACAATGCTTAAATCTTCATTTAGATTGTTGAATTTCGTTGATTCTTTACTAAGCACATAATCACGTGCAATATCATCGGATTGACGATCCCAGCCATAGGCAATGTAGGCCGAAACACCCTTTGTGAACCATGTTGGAATTGGATTAGAGAAAGCACTTTGGAACATCTCTGCAATATTGCCTCCAAAAAGCATCTCGTTGACGAGCATTTCGGAAACGCTATAAATCAAATCACTCTTATAGGCTGTGAAATCACCAGAAAAAGCAACTTCTACCTGAGCTTTGATGAAATTTGTTTGACCACCAATGGTAAAATCGAGGCCTCTAATGCCAACATTGCTTTGCTGCTTGTCTACAATGGAGTTGTAAAGAAAAATTCTTGTTTTTGAATAGGGAAAGTACCCCATGGCTTCTGTAATCCTACTGAAATCAGATTCTAAGTATTCAATAGTTTTGGAAGCTAAGTCCTTTCCACCATCATAGTAGTAGACTTCGAAGTTATTTGACTCCAAAAATTGCCAGTTGAAATACTTGTATTGAATTCTGTTTTTGCCAAATTCTTCTCGATAAACCTGAGCATTCGTATTTATGGATGGTAGTAGAATGCCAAGAGTAAGCAAGTAAAATAAGCTTGGTTTAAAGAGAAATTTCAACATAAATTCTTTTTGAAAGAAACGACTTTAAGTTAACGAAAAAAACCGCTCAATATTGACATCATGTTCTATACTGCCTGAATTGGTTAAAAGCTGCGTCATTTGATATGCAAAATAAGGGATCAATGACACTCCTTTCGTTCCAAATCCATTAAATATCATTAGGCTATTGTGTTTTGGATGAAATCCTAACATTGGTTTTCGATCTTTAGTTGCTGGTCGAATCCCCGCCAGTTGATATTCAATGCGATAAGGAAATTTCACCAATTCGTTCAACTTACCCATTAACACATTTTTAGCTTCCAAGGTTGGATTTTCGTCAAGATTATTATGATCATAAGTTGATCCCACTTTACAAATTCCATTCTCTTGTGGTATTACAAAAACACCTCTGTTGTGAATTACCTTTAGTGGCTCTTCCGTTTTGATCATCAGTAACTCACCTTTCACAGGCCTTAGAGGAATCCAACCAAAGTATTCCTCTTGTAGTGCTTTATGCCCATTACAAAAGATGACGGCTTTACAGGTTATGTTTTTGTAAGAAGCCGACTCCTCTGCTAATTTCAACTGAGTTGTATCGAAATACTCTTTAACCAACGAATTTTTCTCTGAAAGAGATTGAGCAGAGGCTTCAACAAGTTTAGCGGTATCTACATAACCAGATTGATCAAGCAAAAGGCCACCGAAATCATCATTGACCTGATCTCCATAGGCAGATGCACTGTGAACTTCTTTGATGAACTGACTGTAATCAATATCTGCGCTTTTGCCCATCCACTCATTCAATTCTTCGGCCGAGATAAATGGACGATAGATGGGTATGTCGTGAAGGAATTTAGCGCTAAGATTTTGCTCAAGTTTGGGGTAATAATCCACCAAATAATTAAAGAGAGGTTCAGCCTTCCATGTTTTCACCATCTTCCGTCCTGTAACGGGATTATACAAGCCTCCTGCAATTTTGGATGAATTGCTCAAAAGTGGATCGTCATACACCAGAACCTTGCAGCCTTCACTCAAAAGATGATCCGCAAGAATACTTCCTGCCAATCCTTGCCCAACTATGATATAATCCACCATCATCGGCCGAATTTAAGTCAACATTTTTTGATTAATGCCTATTATTGAGTGAAATTTGACCAAACTAGATTTCTATGATTCAGATCAAACAATTCACCTTCAACCCTTTTATGGAAAACACCTACGTGCTGTTCGATGAAACGAATGAAGCGGTAATTATTGATCCAGGTTGTTACGAAAGTTACGAACAGCAAGAATTAGTAGAATTTATTGCATCTGAGGGCTTGAAGGTAAAATTACTATTGAATACCCATGGCCATATCGACCATGTTTTGGGCAATAGTTTTGTAAAAAGGCATTTTTGCGTAGCACTCACCATTGGTGAGCATGACCTTGAAACTCTTAAATCTGTAGAAGTTTATGCTTCGAACTATGGATTTCAAAAATATGAACCTGCCACCGCGGATGCTTTCTTAAAGGACGGGGATGTCGTAAAATTTGGCAACTCTGAATTAGCAGTTTGGTTTACCCCTGGGCATGCAAAAGGCCATATCGTTTTTGTTAATGAAGACCAAAACATTTGCATTGGAGGTGATGTGCTTTTTGATGGAAGCATCGGCCGAACGGATTTGCCCGGTGGCGATTTTGACACCTTGATCAAGAGCATTCATACTAAACTCTTTCAATTTGCGAATGAAATGACAGTTTACCCAGGCCACGGTGGACCGACTACCATTGGAAAAGAGAAGCGAACCAACCCATTTTGTGCCATAAAGCAATAATCATTTGGAACAGATCAAAAAAGCAATACCCAACCTTTTTACACTAGGCAACTTGAGTTG
Organism: Cytophagales bacterium CG12_big_fil_rev_8_21_14_0_65_40_12; assembly: GCA_002786855.1. Taxonomy (GTDB): domain Bacteria; phylum Bacteroidota; class Bacteroidia; order Cytophagales; family Cyclobacteriaceae; genus Roseivirga. The sequence goes on along the minus strand of PCUU01000086.1, from coordinate 17,246 downwards.
CGGAGTAATTGGTATTATTCTTTCATTTCAAGGGGAAATTACTACTGCCTGCTACCTCATTTGGCTAGCGGCTGGTTTCGATTTTCTTGATGGCTTCTTGGCTCGGATACTGAAAGCACAATCTGAAATTGGTAAACAACTAGACTCCTTGGCCGATTTAATTACTTTCGGCTTGCTTCCTGCGATGCTCTACTATCACATGTTACTTGGTAAAGTAGCTTCACCGCTTGAATATGTCGGTGTTTTGATCGCATGTTTTTCGGCACTAAGGCTCGCTAAATTCAACATAGACGAAAACCAGACTACAACTTTTACAGGCCTTACTACTACCGCCAACGGTATTTATACCAGCACGCTGCCCTTAATCTTATTGACTGATAATTTTCTTACCCCAATATTTGATAACCCTTGGGTAATTATTGCAAGCGCAATGATTTTCTCTTTACTTATGGTCGCCCCCATTACATTACTATCATTTAAATTCTCAAACTTTAATTTGAAAGATAATTGGGCAAGATTTCTTTTGATCATCATCAGTATCGTCAGCCTTGTTATTTGGCAGGTTTCGGCCGTACCAATTATTATTGTCATCTATCTAGTGCTCTCTTTACTTAGCATTTCCTCAAACAAGAAAACGAAAGAAAAGTCGTTGAGCTAAAGGTTATGGCCTTGAGGTTTCGATCAAAACATATTTCCCTAATTGGCGCGCTATTGCTGCTATTCACGCTTCAGGCCCACGGCCAAGACAATAGTGTCCTTTCGTCTGGTAAATGGGTGAAAATGGAATTCGCCCAAGAAGGCGTCTATAAAATCGACCGAACTTTGCTTTCGAATATGGGTTTTGATGTTGCCAACCTTGATCCAAGAAACCTGGCCATCTACGGAAACAATGGAGGGATGCTTCCTCAAGCACTATCGATTGAGCGAGCGAATGACCTGACGGAAAATGCAATTTCTGTAATTGGAGAAGCCGATGGTGTTTTTAATAATGAGGATTATTTACTCTTCTATGTGGACAGGGTTGATGCACTGAATTTTGACAAAACCGATCGAAAATTTAGTGTCACCAAAAACCTATATGCTGAAAAGCTCAGCTACTTTCTTACCTTAAAAGAAGATAAAGGGATAAGAATGAATGAATTAGCTGATCTTGGTCCAGATAATCCTCTAGTTACTTTTTATAACAAAATCATTGCCCACGAACTGGATGATGTCAATATTTTAGGCTCGGGCCGTGAATGGTTTGGAGAAAGCTTCGGGATTGAGAATAAGATCAACTTCGATTTTCAAGATTTGAATATTACTGCAAACCAACCTATAAATGTTAGCATAGGATTAATGGCCCAAGCCTTTGGCAGTACATCCGCCAACATCAGGCTGAACAATCAAACTTTAGGCGGAATAAATTTAGAATCAATTCCAAATACACGCTATGGAATTAAAGGTGCAGCATCTACAGGGGATTTCAGCATAAATTCTTCATCATTAAGTGTTTTGAATAGTTTGAGCTTAGAAATGACTTTTGATAAACGAGGGGTAAACAATGCTTTGGCCTACCTGAACTACTTTTTGCTGGACATTCCATCAAATTTACAATTCGATTCCAAAGCTTTAATTTTTCGAAGCACTAGTGCCTTGGACAATGGTATCAGTACTTTCAAAATCAACAATGCCAATGCTAATGTACTCGTTTGGGACATTACAAGGCCTTTAACCCCTTCCCTTCAAAACAAGGTGCTCAACGGTTCAACTTTAAGCTTTGGTGCCTTTTCGGACGAACTTCAAACCTATGTGGCTTTCGACCCAAGTAATCTACCAGCACCCGATATTTTTATTTCGCTTCCCAATCAAGATTTACGAGGCTCGGCTGTTCCAGATTTGGTGATTGTGAGCGCAGAAGAATTTTTAACAGAAGCACATCGGTTGGCAGATTTTAGACGCTCTGCGGATCAACTCAACGTTTTAGTAGCAACTCCCCAGCAGATCTATAATGAATTCAGCTCAGGTAGGCCTGATGTAACTGCCATCCGTGATTTCATGGCCTATTTAAAATCAAAAAGCGACAGATTCAAGTACCTATTACTTTTCGGCAAGGGCTCCTATGATTACAAAAACAGAATTGAAAACAACACAAATTTCGTTCCCACCTATGAATCAAGAAGTTCGCTTCATCCATTGACCTCTTATTCATCAGACGATTACTTTGGCTTTTTGGACCCCGAGGAAGGAGAATGGATTGAAAACAGCAGCGGTGACCATATTTTAGACGTTGGCATAGGCAGAATTCCAAGCACAAGCCCGGCTCAAGCAAAAATTGCAGTGGATAAGATCATCAATTACCAAAATTCGATTGCTGGAATTGGAGACTGGAGAAGGCGGATTGTATTTGTAGCAGACGATGGCGATAACAATCTTCACCAGCGCGATGCGGACCGACTGGCCACATTGGTTGACACCAGCTATTCGGCATTCAATGTTCGAAAAATATACTTGGATGCCTATGAGCAATTGCGTTCACCCAACGGGGAATCGTCTCCCAAAGCTGAGAAAGCGCTGCTTGATGCGGTTGAGCAAGGGGTATTGATCATGAATTTTACCGGTCACGGTGCGGAAACGGGATGGATGCAAGAGCGAATACTCAGTTTAGAGTCCATCGCCAATTGGAAAAACAGCACTCGATTACCGCTTGTGGTCACCGCCACTTGTGAGTTTGGCCGCAATGACGACCCAATGATAGTTTCGGGAGCTGAAGAACTTATTTTCAAAGAAAATGGAGGTGCCATCGGCTTGATAACTACCGCCCGACCTGTTTTCTCTTCTTCGAATTATACCCTGAATTTAGCCCTTTACGGTTCGATTTTAGAACGACCAAATGGTGAATTTCAACGCTTAGGAGACATTATTCAATACTCAAAAAACAATGCCTTGAATGGCGCCAATAACAGGAATTTTATTTTGTTGGCCGACCCAAGCATGCGCCTTAGCTATCCTAAAAATGAAATAAAGATTACGAAGATTAATGACAAGGCATTAGACAATGAGCCAGACACATTGCAGGCTTTGCAGCGGGTAATTGTTGAGGGTGAAATCGTGAATGAACAACAAACAGTCAGTTCATTTAACGGAGAGCTTGATTTTAGCTTGTTTGACAAACGCAGTAGCCGCAAAACCTTGGGTTCGGAAAGCGTTCCCTTTGAATACTTAGAGCGAGATAGCCAATTATTCAATGGAAAAGCAAGTATTAAAAATGGACTGTTCAAAATTGAATTCGTAGTACCCAAAAACATCAATTATCAATTTGGAGCAGGCAAAATCAGCATGTATGCCTTCAAAACGGATAATATTCAAGATGCCATGGGAGCCAAAATCGACTTTGTTTTAGGGGGTACCAGTAAGGCCGTTATCAACGATACCCAGCCTCCAAGCATTGGTGCCTTTATCAACGACACGACCAATGTATCCAAGATTGTGGTAAAGAAAGATGCCACACTGCTTTTAAAGGTCTTTGATGAAAGCGGTATCAATATTTCTGAAAGTGGAATTGGTCAAAATCTATCGGCAACACTCAATGATTCGATCACCTACAACTTGAATGGATTTTATCAAGCAGTGAAAGACGATTTCAGAAAAGGTGAGGTTAATTTTCCTATGCGAGGATTACCCTTGGGCACCAACACTTTAGATATAAAAGCATGGGATAATTTCAATAATGTAGCGACTTCCAGTATTCAGTTCGAAGTCACTTCAGAAAATTCTACACTGATTTCAGAAATAAACAGCTACCCCAATCCGTTGATTAACAATACTACTTTTAGCGTGTCGCACAACAGCGCAGGCGAAGCCCTAGAAATTATTATTGAAATCATAAATTCAAAAGGCGAAAAGGTGATATCGCTTGTTTCTGAAATTGAAAACAGCACCAATAATCAAACAATTGCTTGGGACGGCACTGATCAATATGGCAGTAAATTGGGCAAAGGAATATATATTTACAGCGTGTTTTTGAGGGCTATAAATAGCGGTAAAACGCATGTAAAGCGTCAGAAACTTATTATTTCATATTAGTTATATAATAGTATCTTTGAAAAAAATTTCCATGAAGATTAACATTAGGGTTGTTACTATCCTGGTTTTAGCAAGTATTTTTTCCTTTCCAGCTTTAGCACAAAACTCTGGTGTTATTTCGGGACAAGACACCGCGAGAAACGTAATTACTACCGCTGTTCCATTTCTGACAATCGCTCCAGATCCAATTTCTGGTGCCATGGGAGATGTCGGTGCAGCCACTGCTCCGAACGCCAATGCCATTCATTGGAACCCCGCTAAGCTGGCCTATTTGAACAACGATTTCGGTTTTGCAGCATCTTATACTCCTTGGCTAAGTAAGTTTGTAGACGACATGTCGATTTCTTATTTGTCGGCTTACAAAAAGCTGAACGATAGTCAGGCTTTTGGTATTTCGCTTACTTATTTCGATTTAGGTGAAATTCAGCTTACCGATGGTGCTGGTAACAATCTTCAGATCATTAGTCCTAAGGAATTCGCGATTGCAGGTACTTATTCTCAAAAATTAAGCAATGCACTCAGCATTGGTGTAACCGGTAAATTTATCAATTCTAACCTATCGGGAAATATTACCACGAGCCCAGTTTCGGACCCAAAACCCGGAACCAGTATTGCTGCCGATATCGGTGTCTATTACAAATCTGAGAAAACCATCTTGGGCAAACCAACACAATTGGCTTTTGGTGGGGTCATATCAAACATTGGTGCAAAAATATCATACAATTCTGCCGATGAAGAAGATTTTATTCCTACGAATTTGAGAATCGGTACTGCAGTTTCCAGTTTCCTTGATCCTTACAACAAAGTAACTTTCGCGTTGGATTTGAATAAACTAATGGTGCCAACTCCGCAGCCTAACGGCAGCCATAGAGACAAATCTCTGATTGCTGGTATGTTCGGATCATTTGGTGATGCTCCCAACGGTTTTAAAGAAGAGCTTCAAGAATTTATGATTTCTGTTGGCTTTGAATATGAGTACAAAGAGACCTTTGCGATAAGAACTGGCTACTTTTCAGAACATCAAAACAAGGGGAACAGAAAATATTTTACCGCGGGTGTAGGCTTCAAAGTTAAAGCAATTGGCATTGACTTCGCTTATTTAGTGCCAACACTTCAAGAACATCCATTGGCGGAAACTTTAAGATTTGGAATGACTTATAATATCGATAAAAAGGCAAAGTAATCGATATGCTGGACAGGAAAACCCCTCCGAGTTTTAAGCCAATCACCAAGGTTAATATTCCTCAAATAGCTTCAGAAACACTTTCTAACGGAAGAAAAGTGTATTTTAGAAATGACCCAGCGGTTGAAGTATTTAAAATTGAATTGGTCATTCAAAGTGGAAGTTGGTTTACCGATCAGTACAATTTGATTGGGCTTACGCTGAAAATGCTGAACGAAGGCACCACGAACAAGAATGCCCACGAACTTGCTGAAGCCATAGATTTCATTGGTAGTTTTACTGAGTTTTCCCCTGGCTTCGATCAAAGCAGTCTGTCATTTTATGGCCTGTCAAAATTCTTTGATAAGAATGTCGATTTACTGGCAGAACTCATCAGCAGTCCTCGATTTGATGAAGCCCAATTCGAATCTCTGAAAAAGAAGGAAATTCAAAAACTGGAATTGAACTTTGAAAAAGGCAGTTATTTATCATCTGTTGGACTTAGGGCTCAATTGTACAGTGATGCACATCCCTATGGAAGACAAAACACAGTTAACGAAATAAAGGCTGTAAGTTTAGATCTAGTCAAAGCCTTTTTCAATACCAATTTCAGCGATTTTGATGTATTTGTCACTGGGAAACTGCCTGAGAACTTCTTACGAACACTTCAAACAAAATTTGGAGAAAGCGAAATAAAAAGGGTTGTCAGCCGATCAATCGAGGTGATTCCTTCGTCTCAAAAATTGATAGAAGTAAGAAAACCCACTTTTATTCAGTCTTCGATCAAAGTGGGCAAAAGACTCTTCAACAGAACGCACCCTGACTATATGAAATTCACCGTAAGCAACGAGCTTTTGGGTGGCTTCTTTGGATCAAGATTGATGAAAAACATAAGAGAAGACAAGGGCTATACTTATGGTATTTATTCTCATTTATATTCCCTCAATCAAGATGGCTATTTCAATATAGGCACTGAGGTGAATGGCGAAAATGAGCAGGCTACATTAGACGAGATCTTCCACGAAATTAGGACGCTTCAAAACGAAATGGTGGGTGCAGAAGAGTTGGAAACGGTTAAAAACTACATGGCGGGATCATTTGCTGGTTCCTTAAGTTCTCCTTTTGCCATAATGGATAAGTTCAAGGCGGTTCATTATCAGGGCATGGACATGTTTTTTTACGAAAACTACCTTGACAACATTTATGCTGTATCAAGCGCAGACATTCACGAAATGATCAACAAACACCTACAACCTGATTCATTCTATACGTTCGTGGCAGGGCCAGAAAAGGGTTAGGTTTAAGGACTTCCAAACTCATCTTTCCTCATAAAAAGTCTGTTGCTCGTTCAGTTGAAAAGGCGTAGTTTCAAAAGTAAAATTAATGCACCAATGAAACTCATCTATCGCGGCTTACTCTTGAGCCTTCTCATTTTCACTTTTGCCTGTTCTTCTCTTTCAGAAAAAGACACAGCCGATACCATTTTCATCAACGGTATTGTCTATACGGTTGACGATGTAAACACTCAGATCCAAGCGGTTGCGGTTAAAAACGGAATGATTACTGCCGTTGGCGAAACGTCCACCATACAAAAACTCAAAGGGGAAAACACCAAAGTCGTTGACCTTCAAGGCAAAACGATGACCCCAGGCTTTATTGAATCGCATGGTCACCTTATGGGCGTTGGTTACAATAAATTGGAACTCGACCTGATGTATGTCAAAACCTACGATGAGTTAGTGGCCAAGGTGGCCGAAGCTGTAGAAAAAGCTGCTCCAGGTGATTGGATCACTGGCCGTGGCTGGCATCAAGATAAATGGATTGAAAGACCAGATAACATGGTGAAAGGTTTTCAAACACATGATTTGCTGAGTGCAGCTTCGCCAAACAACCCTGTTTACCTGCGTCATGCCAGTGGTCATGCTGCTTTCGCCAATCAAAAAGCCATGCAATTAGCAGGAGTCAACCGATTAAGCATCGAACAACTTTCGAGTCAGGTGGAAGGCGGAGAAATCATCAAAGATGATCTGGGTAATCCAACGGGTGTTTTTACTGAAAGAGCCGCAGGTTTAGTCGGAAGACTTGTACCTCGTGACACCGAAGAAAAAGATGATCAAGCCTTAGAAATGGCGATTCAAGAATGTTTAGAAAAAGGTATTACCAGTTTTCACGATGCGGGTTCAGGACAAGCATTTATTGATAGATTGCAAAGATTCAAAGCGGAAGGAAAATTGGGTATTCGATTATATGTGATGCTTACTGGCCGTCAACCAGAATTACTAGATGCCTGGTATGAAAAAGGTCCAATGATTGACCCAGATCATTTTGTCACTGTCCGTTCTATCAAATTGAATTGTGATGGAGCCCTAGGCCCTCGTGGGGCATGGTTGCTCGAAGAATACACGGATAGAACAGGTCACTTTGGTCACGAAACTTTACCAATGGAAGTGGTGGATGAAGTCTCCGCCAAAGGCCTGGAACTTGGTTTTCAAGTCTGCTCCCATGCCATTGGCGACAGGGCAAATCGCGAAATCTTAGATCGCTATGAAACCGCTTTCATCAATAATCCTGAAGGCGCTAAAGACCACCGTTTTAGAATTGAACATGCACAACATTTGAGTAAAGAAGATATACCAAGATTTGGAGAACTGGGCGTTATTCCTGCCATGCAGGCAGTTCATATGAGTTCTGACAGGCCTTGGGCGATTGATCGTTTAGGAAAGCAGCGCATAGAAGATGGCGCTTATGTTTGGCAAGATTTATTAAAATCAGGGGCAATTATCCCGAACGGAACAGATGCGCCTGTTGAGCCAGTTGATCCTATCCCCTCTTTTTATGCTTCGGTTTCGCGCAGAACACTAGCAGGTTTACCTGAAGGTGGATATGAGCCTGCCCAGAAAATGACCAGAGATCAAGCGCTGCGCTCTTTCACTATTTATGGTGCTTATGCTGAATTTGAGGAAGATTTCAAGGGTTCAATCGAAGTAGGCAAAGCAGCTGACTTCACCGTTTTTGACAAGGATATCATGACAATTGCAGAAGATGATATCCTTAAAACGAAAGTAGCTATGACCATTGTCGCTGGTAAAGTAGCGTATGACGCTGGTTTGAAATAAGAAATCACTGAGGAATAAAATTCGACTACAATTTAGATTGGTAAATTTATGCTTTACGAAGTACGATTTACGAAAATCGTACTTCGTAATTGTAAGTTTTAGATGATGAATTAAAATGCACTAGAGTATCTAGTTTAACTCCCTTTCTATCTGATAAATAAGTAGGACAATGGTGATGTACGATTCACAGTACGTTGTCTAAAACTCTCCAAAAGTTGCATTTATAAGATCACAGCTTAATTCTATCCTGCTTTGACCTTAATGTCTTAACTTTTGGAGAGGGATACAATCCCCAATCCCTGCTCATTTTTTCGACTGCAATAATCCCTGATAGGGTAACCCCTGGAATACCTTGACCTGGGTAAGCGGTATCACCCACGAGGTAAGCTTTATGCCCATCTAATCTGGCGTCCAACATTTGCCAAGGTTTGATCTTCAAATACTGGGGATAACCTCCGACAAAACCCCATTTTCTTCCCGTCCATTTACTCCATGATTTTGGTGTAGAGGAATGCTGGTAAACAATATCTTCCTTCCTTAAGAATCCTCTTTCTTCTAAAATCTGAATGATTGCCGCCTCAGCTATTTCATTATTAACGATTCTATTTTCAGGATCTGGGATATGAGTACTGATCGACATTACTCTTTGACCCTTTGCGTCACATCGTGTCCCATCATCTTCATGACTTAGGCTTATGAAAATTGAATCTGAACCAGTTTCGGCCAATGGGCTGGTCAAATGAATTTGATGATGAAGCGCTCCGAAATGCTGATTGGACTTGAAACCAATTCCCATTTGAAATGCAGAATTCAGTTGTTTCGATTCCATCAATTTTGACTTTAGTTTTGTCTGATAAGCGCCTTGGTAAATCTCGAATGTATTGTTAATAGGTAATCCCGAAATCAAATAATCGCAAGTGTATTCACCTTTGGTAGTGATCACTTTGTATCGCTGTCCAAGCTTTTCAACTCTTGTTACTCCTTCGCGAAGCAAAACTTCACCACCCTTGGATTCAATGTATTTCACAAACGGATTCACCAAATTCAATAGGCCACCATCGATGTAGTAGTTGCCATAATTGGTATAGCAAAGTGCGGTGGCGCCAAACAGCCAATTGACTTCTTCTTTGGTATTCTGAGCCGTAATCATCAATTGCTCATTCACGAATTTGATGAAAAGCTCATTTTCGTGCAGTCCATATTTTCTGAGCAAATGGTCAACACTTAAAAAGGCACTTGGTAAATTTTTGATTTGGCTCAGTTCTACATTTTTGACCGCGCTAATTAAATCTGAAAAACTGGTGGGCGGAAAACTCTTTTGTTTGAGCGAAGTCTTCCAAACAAATTGGCTAATCTGATAAGCATCGGTCCAAAACGCCCGTTGGCCTTTCTTCCCAAATACTCGCTCTGCTTCATTAATCCATTGTTCGATATCCTGAAATCGGCTTATAGTTTCTCCATTGGGCAGATGAACCAACATAGGCAAATCCAATTTCCGAGCACTAATTTCAATCCCCGTTTCCTCCAATACATATTTCAGAGACATGTGCTCATCTAGTCCTACCAAAGTAGTCGCACCCGCTTCAAAAACAAAACCCTTTCTCCAATAGCTTGTGGTGCAACCTCCTGGTAAATAGTTCTGCTCAAATACTTGTATATCAAGCCCTTTCTTCGCCAATAATGCAGCCGCGGATAAACTTCCCATTCCGCTACCAATAATTATTACCTTTGTGTTTTTCAATGGATTTTTTTGTTCTTTGATTTTTGTGGAATTTATTTTCCTCAATGCTGAACAAAATATTATAACCTAATGTTGGGTACAGGTGAAAAGAATTAGTAGTAAGCACACTTCTTACTCCACCATTAAACATCACTAATGAGAGTAGCCGTTTACCGTAAGGAGCATTTTAATGCTGCGCATCGTCTTCATAATCCAAATTGGACAGACGATAAGAATAGTGAGATTTTCGGAAAGTGCAACAATCCGTCATTCCATGGCCATAACTATGAGCTAATTGTGAAGGTGACGGGTGAGCGCGATCCTGAAACAGGCTATGTATGTGATATGAAAATCATTAAGGACATTGTAAGGGAACATGTGGTCGATAAATTCGATCATAAAAACCTTAACCTCGATGTCGAAGAGTTTAAAAACCTAAACCCTACTGCCGAAAACATTGCGGTGGTGATTTACGACTTATTGCGTCCTGAAATAGACGCCAAACTAGACTTAAAAATAACACTCTATGAGACAGAACGAAACTTTGTTGAGTACCCAGCTTAACGGATTTAGTGTAGAGGAAATCGGAGATGAGCATGTGGGCACATCTTACGAAACTCCAATGGTACCCGATGCTTTCGAAATGGACGATGAGCTTAAAATGGAGCTGATTGCCAAGAAATTCAAAGAGATCATGGAGATCATGGGGCTCGATTTATCAGATGATAGCCTTTCTGGAACACCTAAGCGCGTGGCCAAAATGTACATCAAAGAGATATTCAGCGGCTTGAATCCGGCCAACAAACCAAAAGTAGCCCTATTCGACAATAAGTACCAATACAATGAAATGCTTGTAGAAAAGGATATTACATTCTATTCAAACTGCGAACATCATTTTGTTCCAATTATTGGGAAAGCGCATGTGGCTTATATTTCTACAGGTAAGGTGATTGGCTTGTCAAAAATCAATCGCATAGTAGAATACTTTGCCAAAAGACCTCAAGTGCAAGAACGGCTGACCGTGCAAATTGCAAATGAACTTAAGTCATTGATGAACACAGAAGATGTGGCGGTCGTGATTGATGCGGAACACCTTTGCGTACAATCCAGAGGCGTGAAAGATGTGAACAGTAGTACAGTAACCGCTCAGTTTCATGGTAAATTCAAAGAAGAGGCTACAAGAAGTGAATTTTTGAATTACATCAATCAGAAATTAAAATGAGTTTGAAAGGAAAGAACATTTTGGTAGTAGGAGCAAGTTCAGGCATAGGTAAATCTGTGGCTGAACTTAGCATAGAAAAGGGTGCTAATGTTTTTGTGGCATCAAGAAACCAACCTGAAATCTCTGGTTGTACTTATCTTCAACTAGATGTGAATACGCTAGGAAATCAATTAGAAAGTCTGCCCGATGTACTTCATGGTTTAGTTTATGCGCCAGGTTCTATCAATTTGAAACCTTTCCACAGGATCAAGATTGAAGATTTTCAGGCTGATTTAGACATCAATTTATTTGGTGCTATCAAAGTACTTCAGGCTTGTTACTCTAGGCTTAAAAAAGCAGAGGGAGCTGCTGTAGTTTTATACAGTACTGTGGCGGTTCAAGTGGGTATGAATTTTCATTCTTCGATTGCTACAGCCAAAGGTGCTATCGAAGGTTTGGGTAAATCGCTTGCTGCAGAATGGGCTTCCATTGGTATCCGTGTAAATGTATTGGCACCATCACTTACCGAAACACCATTGGCAGAGCGGCTTTTGGCTACTGACGAGAAAAAAGAAGCCTCCAATAAAAGACATCCAATTGGACGATTTGGCCAGGCCTCAGATTTGGGTCACATGACCACGCTCTTACTGTCCGATGAAGGCAGTTGGATTACTGGCCAAATCATTGGAATTGATGGAGGAATGTCTACCTTAAAGCCATAGATGAGATTAACATTAACCGATATTCTGGATTTAGAAAAGCCATTCAGGACAAATTTGATCAATTGTCTTACAGGCTTTAAAAGCCCTCATTTAATAGGCACGAAAAGCAAAAGCGGTGAACCAAATCTTGGTCTTTATACGCAGGTAATGCATGTAGGCGCCAACCCACCTCTATTGGGTGTGCTTTTCCGCCCTCCTGTAGTTCCTAGACATACCCTGCAAAACATCATAGAAACCAGGGAGTTTACGATCAACCTAGTGGGCAAAAGTATTCTTGAACCTGCGCATTGGACAAGTGCCAAATGGGATGAAAATGAATTTGAAGCAGTTAGTTTGACTGAGCAATACATAGAAGGCACCTATGCACCTTTTGTAGCTCAGAGTCTTGTGAAAATGGGGATGACTTTCAAGGAACGTCATGTTATTCAAACCAATCAAACCGTTTTGGTGGTTGGCCAAATTAGAGAATTAATTATTGAGGATGGCTTGATAGAAGCTGATGGATTCCTCAATCTTGAAAAAGTAGAAATGCTTACCATGTTGGGCTTAGATAGTTATCATACTACCGATAGTCTCAAGCGGATGGAATATGCCAAAATAGATCGCTTTCCTAAACCTCTGAAATAAAGGCAAAGCATTTCTATTGAGTTTGTTATGATCTGGCGGGTTGTACACAAGGTTAGACGCTTTCATCTAAAACTAATTCATATGGAGATATCCATTCTACTCAGATCAAAAAACACATGAAATTATCCCTTCTGCCAAAGTGCTTTTCTCAACAATGAATTAACCCCTTATTGATCAGTATTTTAGATCATAAATTACCCCAAGTCTTTAATTGATATTGTTTTTCTTTTTGTAAAGGCATCTGCTATCTTTGCACGTCTTAAAAAAAACCGATATACAATGTCTAATCTGATTTACTTAGTCCCTGTTCTTGGACTAATCGGCTTGTTAGTGATGATCGTGAAAGCGAAATGGGTCAACAAGCAAGATGCGGGAGATGATAAAATGCAAAGCATCTCCAATTACATCCGCGAAGGCGCATTGGCCTTCTTGAGTGCTGAATACAGAGTACTCGCAATTTTCGTAGTGATTGCAGGCATTTTGCTTGGTGTCATTTCAACCTTGGTTGAAACCACTCACTACTTTATCATTTTTGCCTTTATCATAGGCGCCTTTTTCTCTGGCTTAGCTGGAAACATCGGAATGCGCATTGCGACTGCTTCCAATGTTCGAACCACTCAGGCTGCCAGAACAAGTTTAGCACAAGCTTTGAAAGTATCTTTCACAGGTGGTACCGTAATGGGTCTTGGTGTAGCAGGTTTAGCCGTTTTCGGTTTGAGCATGTTGTTTATTTTCTTGTTCGCCTTCTTCATGGACAGTAATATGGCCAATGGAGGAGTGGAACAAATGACCATCGTTTTGGAAGCCTTAGCGGGTTTCTCTTTAGGTGCTGAGTCAATTGCGCTTTTTGCCCGTGTGGGTGGTGGTATTTATACCAAAGCAGCCGATGTGGGCGCTGACCTTGTAGGTAAAGTGGAAGCGGGTATTCCCGAAGATGATCCAAGAAACCCTGCAACAATTGCCGATAACGTAGGCGATAACGTGGGTGATGTGGCTGGTATGGGTGCCGATTTATTCGGTTCTTATGTGGCTACAGTACTGGCCTCCATGGTTTTGGGTAACTACATTATCCGCGACATGGGTGGTGATATTACCGACAATTTCAACGGCATTGGCCCAATCCTTCTTCCTTTGGTGATTGCAGGCGCAGGTATTCTCTTCTCTATTGTGGGAATGATGTTTGTAAAAATCACCAACGACAAGGCTAAAGAAGCTGAGGTTCAAGCTGCATTGAACAAGGGTAACTGGATTTCAATCATCCTTACCGCCATCGGATGTTACTTCCTTATCGATTTATTACTTCCTGCTACCATGCAAATGAAATTCTTTGGTGAAGGAATCTTAGATATCACTTCAATCAGAGTATTTGGAGCTGTATTGGTAGGTTTAACTGTGGGTGGTTTAATCTCTTATTTCACAGAATATTATACTGCAATTGGCAAAAAACCAGTATTGAATATTATTCAGAATTCTTCTACAGGTGCTGCTACCAACATTATCGCTGGTTTGGCCACAGGTATGAAATCTACTTTTGCTCCTATCCTACTTTTCGCTGGTGCGATTTGGGGAGCATACGAATTGGCTGGCTTCTACGGTGTAGGTATCGCTGCTTCGGCCATGATGGCCACAACTGCTATGCAATTGGCGATCGATGCTTTCGGTCCAATTGCGGATAACGCTGGTGGTATTGCAGAGATGAGTGAATTGCCTGCTGAGGTTCGTGAGAAAACTGACATCCTAGATTCAGTTGGAAACACCACCGCAGCGATTGGAAAAGGATTTGCGATTGCTTCTGCTGCATTAACAGCTTTAGCGCTTTTCGCAGCTTATGTTACTTTCACTGGTATTGACGGTATCAACATCTTCAAAGCAGATGTATTAGCAGCTTTATTTATTGGAGGTATGATTCCTGTAATCTTCTCTGCCTTGGCGATGGAATCTGTGGGTAAAGCCGCAATGGAAATGGTGAAGGAAGTAAGACGTCAGTTCAGAGAAATCCCTGGGATTATGGAGGGCACTGCTACACCAGAATATGGCAAGTGTGTGGCCATTTCTACTAAAGCTGCCTTAAGAGAAATGATGTTGCCAGGCGCAATTACCATTGTGTTCCCTATTTTGGTCGGTTTTATCATGGGGCCAGAAGCTTTAGGAGCTTATATGGCAGGTGTGGCTGTATCGGGTGTTCTTTGGGCAATCTTCCAGAACAACGCTGGTGGTGCTTGGGACAATGCTAAAAAATCATTCGAAGCAGGTGTAGAAATTGATGGCGAAATGACCTTCAAAGGTTCTGATGCTCATAAAGCAGCTGTAACTGGCGATACCGTTGGTGACCCTTTCAAAGATACTTCTGGGCCATCAATGAACATCTTGATCAAATTGACTTGCTTGGTAGGCTTGGTAATTGCCCCGCTTTTGAATAGCAACCATGCCAAGACAGAAGACGATATGAAAGTAGAAGTAATCGAAGTACCTGCTACTAAAGTACAGGCTGAGGTTACTATCGGGGAAATAAAACCTCTTGAAGACGCTCAATAAAATCAGAAAAGAATAAATATTGAAAAGGCTACTGGAAACGGTAGCCTTTTTTGTTTCAGATTAAACCTATAAGGTTTTTGAAACCTTATAGGTTTAGATGCCTATTTAACCCTAACCCCTTCAAAGGTCATTTTTACGCTTTTGATACTTCCGTCTTCATTGAAATAAAGTCGATCAATGCAGGTGACTCGATGATCTCTGTCTTCGTTAGGAATTGGTCTTCTGTGATAGACCATGTACCACTCATCGGTATTGGGAATATTGATCACTGAATTGTGTCCTGCCCCGGTGGCAATGCTTTCGTCCGCTTCTAAAATGGCGGCTTGCCTTTCAAAAGGGCCAAATACTGAATCCGAAACTCCATAGGCTACTTTGTAAGTTCCATTTGTCCATCCCCCTTCTGACCACATCAAGTAGTATTTCCCATTTCTGATAAACATGGTTGGCCCTTCAACATAACCTTTTGGTGTAACATCCCTGACAAGGTCTCCATTCGGAAATGGCGTCAGTCCGGTAAAATCCTCATTGAGTTTACCGATATTACACTTGCCCCAGCCTCCATAAATAATATAGTACTGAAGGTCTTTGTCCTGAAAAACATATTGATCGATAGGTTGTGCATTATTATAAAACTGATTAATCAAGGGCTTGCCTAAATGATCTTTATATGGCCCTTCTGGTCGATTAGCCACCGCAACGCCAATACCTCCGAGTGTATCGTTCTTTACCCCATTTCGTGCTTTGCTTTGAATATCATTTGCAGAAAAAAAGAGAAAATACTGGTCTTCCTTCTTAATGATACTTGGTGCCCACATGGCCATATGAGCCCATTTGATAATGCTCGTATCAATCACGCTTGGGTGCTTTTCCCAGTTCACCATGTCTGTTGACGAAAAGGCATCCATAAACACTTGTTCTCGATATTTCGCTGAATAGGTAGGGAAAACCCAAAACTTACCATCAAGAATTACCCCTTCAGGGTCAGCATACCAGCCATCAACAATCGGATTTCCCGATTTCTGTGTAGCAGATTGGGCCGAAAGATTGGGTAGCGACACTACTAAGAAAAGTAAAGCCAAACCTAATCGTTGTAATTGAAATAGACTTTTTGAGCAATTCAATCGCTCAATGAAAATTAGATGCTTCGTAGTACTTGCGTATTGAATGATTTTATTCATTGAATTTATTTTTTTCAGTGCAACAATTTTTAGACTTGGGATTTAAGTTAGTACGATCTATTTTGAATTTTTTTAGCCGTCCTTAAATAGACCTACTCTAAATAAATAAGATTTAAGCGGAATTGGGTATTTAATACATGAAAGGCATAAAACAGACTCATTCTCCTTTAACTTTAACCTATAAATCACCTCAATGGAAACTCAGGTTCAAAATGCTCAAGCTTGGTTAAACAGCCCCTTTAACGGGAATTTAGATGAATCTTTGGCTTTCTCAAATGAACTACTGACTGCATTACAAGCGCTCATCACCCAAAACGATGAATTCAAAAGAACCTTAGGCCCTTTGATTGGCAAAATTAAAGGCACTCAAAAAACACTAATGGCGATTGAACTGATGGATTGGGTGCCTGTTAACAAAGGGCATTTAGCCATAGGACATCGACCGAGTGCTAAGCTCGTTTCAGATCTAAAATTGCAGAAAGCCAGTCATATTTTAACCTTGTTGTCAGAACACGAAGGTGCTTTACTCATTAGAAGTACGACTATACAGCAGCAGATGGAATGGTTGTGGTTTCCAATGGAGTCTGCCAAACCACCTACGGAAGAACAGCTTACAGTCTTGGCTCAAATCTTCGTTGAAATGAACGAGATCCTAAATAATGGTGGAAACATCTATCTTCATTGCTCTGCTGGAATTCATCGCACAGGCATGATCAGTCATGCCTTTTTACGATTTATTGGCAATGAACATGAAGAAGCAATTCAATTACTTCAAGCTTTAAGAGCTGTTACAGGCGATGGTGTTGGTGAAGAAAGAGTAGCTTGGGGGAATTCAATTCAAGAGAAGTTGAAGGCCTCAGTTTAAAAAGACTGATTAACAAAGCAAATCGAAATGTCCCGCATGGAAATCAAGATTATTG
>PCUU01000023.1 GCA_002786855.1 Cytophagales bacterium CG12_big_fil_rev_8_21_14_0_65_40_12 | reverse complement strand
TCTTCAGAATTATTTCCGAAGTATTCAATTACAAGACTTTTGAAGTCAGTACCATCTTTATCGGAATAAACTTTTATTCCATCGGCTTCAAATTTCATTATAGGCTGAGGCAGTTTACCATTCTTTGAATAATCGGCCAGTATTTCTCTTGCAAGAATTTTTGCAGCTTCAACATTAGGCTGATCAAAAGGAGTTATTCCTGTTCTCCACCCTGCAATCGATGTAGCCATTTCCCAGCGGAAATATTCCCCGCCTATATCATGTAGATTTTTCAAAACTAATTCTACCGCAGGATGCCCTGCCTTAATTAATTCCTGTACAGAAGCATTATTAGTATTATCGTTTTCCAATCGCAGGTAAATGAAAAGCCTGTCGTTGGAATAATATGCTGGGGAAAGCACTTCTTCGCCGACAACCGGAAGTATTCCCTTCCCGATCTTTCCGGTACTCTCTGCAATAAGCTGTTCTGCCCAATTGCCAAAGTATGATAGCTGCTTTGATGTGATGAAAGTAATTTTATCTCTGCCTGAATTAGCAAGCTGACCCATAACCACACCAAGTTTTGCGGAGGTGTTATCTCCATGAATCGGACAATTTGCTCCTTCGCTGTTGCAAACCATAATAGCTGCACTGTGCAGAATTTTTTTAATATCAACTCCAAGTAATGCAGCAGGAACAATTCCGAATAATGAAAGAGCGGCATATCTTCCGCCAATGTTCGGATCGTTCAAAAATATTTTTCTGAAATTTAATCGCTTTGCCGCCGTTTCAAGCCCGCTGCCCGGATCGGTAATGGCAATAAAATGACTGCCTGTTTTTTCTTTTCCAAGTTTTGCAAGCGTTTGATTATAAAAGAATTTCATAAATGAAAAAGTCTCGACCGTACCGCCTGACTTTGTTGAAACAATATAAAGAGTTTTTGCGGGGTCAAGCTTTTCTGATAATTCCAGTACTGCTTCAGGATTTGTACTGTCAAGAACAGACAGATTTAAATAACCCGCCTTTACTCCAAAAGTCAGACTGAATACTTCGGGTGCAAGACTTGAACCGCCCATTCCGAGTAAAAGAGCATTTGTATACCCTTCTTTTCTTACTGACTCTACGAATTCAATTATTTCATCAGCATATTCAAGAGATACATCAGGGCTCTTAAGCCAGCCGAGCCTGTTGGTTATTTCATCCGGTTTTTCACTCCACACTGTGTTATCTTTTTCCCAGATTCTTTCCACTATTCTTTGCATTTTTAGCTGCATAGATGCTTCATCAACTTCTTTTTGATATCCGTTTAATGATACATGAAATAATTTTTCTTCAAGTTTTATTCTTTCTGTTTTTTCTTCTATAGACAGCATAAGATTTTCGAATGACTTAGAGAATGAAGTTAAACCATCTGCCTGTAGCTGCGTTGTGATCATATCAAGGTCAATACCTAACTTTTTTAATTCCACTACTTGTTCATTTGCCTGCTCAATATCTTCATCAAGAGTAACTACTAAACTTCCGTGATCCATAAAATCATTAAAAGTAACCGGTGGAACGGTGTTGACCGTATTCTTTCCGATTAAGCCGTCAACATAAATAGTGTCCGGATAATGTGGATTTTTCACACCGGTGCTTGCCCAAAGCAACCTTTGTACCTTTGCTCCTCTTTTTTCAAGGAATCTCCATCTCGGGCTGTGAAATATTTTTTGAAATTCCTGGTAGGAATTTTTTGCATTTGCAATTGCAATTTTTCCTTTAAGATGGCCGGCATTTATTTTCTCTAATTCTTTATCCACTGCAATATCAATTCTGCTAATAAAGAAAGATGCAACAGAAGATACATTGGTAACATCACCACCTCGTTCCAGTAATAATTCGAGCCCCCTGATATAAGCTTCAGCAACCTGCTTGTAGTTATCCAGATTAAAAATTAATGTTACGTTTACATTTATTCCTGAAGCAATCAGTTCGGTAATTGCCGGCAATCCTTTTTCAGAAGCCGGAACTTTTATCATTACATTTTTTCTGTTTAACAATTTATTAATACGTTTTGCTTCTTCAATTGTGCCTTCGGTATTGTGAGCTAATTTTGGGCTTACTTCTATGCTGACATATCCATCCATCCCCTTGGTTTTTTGATAAACAGACAGCATCAGGTCGGCAGCAATTTCTATATCTTTAAGAGCAAGCTTTTCATAAATTTCTTCAGTTGACAAATCCTGTTTTATCAATTCCTTTATATCATCATCATAATCACTGCTGCCAGCAATTGCTTTTTCAAATATTGAAGGATTTGAAGTAACGCCTCTTAATCCCTTTTCAATTAAGGTTTGCAGTTCGCCGCGGGTTACAAATTGACGGCGGATATAATCATACCAAATTGATTGGCCAAGTGATGCCAGTTGATTTAATTTTAACATTTGATTTCCTGTAGTATTATTTTTTATTTTTTTCAATTAATATTTTAGCTGTTTTTACAACGGAATTTACCGTTAATCCAAATTCCTCTAAAAGGCTGCTTAATTTTCCAGATGCTCCGAACGTTCGCATACCAAGCACTTCACCTTCCCCGTGCAACCCAACAAACCTTCTCCAGCCGAAAGTTGAACCGGCCTCTATAGCAATCCGGGTTTTTACCTTCGATGGTAAAACTGATTCCCAGTATTCAGGGGTTTGTCTTTCATATAAATTCCAGTTTGGCATGCTTACAACCCTTGCATTTATTCCGGCCTTCCTCAATTCTTCATACGCATCTATTGCAATTTGCACTTCTGAGCCTGTTGCAATTAATATTACATCCGGTGTTTCCCCGGCGTCCGATAATACATAACCGCCTTTTAAAGCGCCTTCTGCGGGGGAAAATTTTTTCCTGTCAATTACCGGCAAATCCTGCCTGCTCAAAATTAACGCGACGGGATTATTCCTGGATTCCATTATATACTTCCATAAAACCGCTACTTCATTTGCGTCGGCCGGGCGTATAACTTCTAAATTCGGAATAGCCCTAAGTGATGCAATATGTTCAATCGGTTGATGAGTAGGCCCGTCTTCTCCAACACCAATACTATCGTGAGTAAATATGTAACAAACCGGTTGATTCATTAAAGCCGATAACCTTATTGATGAACGTACATAATCTGAAAAGACCAAAAATGTTGATGCGAATGTTTTTAGCCCGCTTAATGAAATGCCGTTTGCAACTGCACCCATGGCATGTTCGCGAATACCAAAATGAATATTTCTTCCGCTGTAATTATTAATTTGAAAGCTGCCCCCATTTTTGATATCGGTTAAAGTTGACGGTGAAAGATCGGCAGAACCGCCAATCATAAATGGAATATGATCTGCTATTGCATTCAATACTTTTCCGCTTGCTGCTCTGCCTGATATTTTTGTCCCTGCTTCAAACTTAGGAATACAGCAATCCCATTCTTCGGGCATTTCCCTTTGCTGTATCATTTTTAATTGTGCTGCAAGTTCAGGGTATTCTTTTTCATACTTTTCAAATAAGTAACCCCATTCCTGATTCTGTTTTTTACCTCTTTCAATAATCTGTTTTGAGTATTCCTTCACTTCATCCGGGACGAAAAATTTCTTTTCCGGGTCCCACCCATAAAATTTCTTTGTAGCTTTTATTTCGTCTTCGCCAAGTGGAGAACCATGCGCTCCATGGGTATCTTGTTTTGTTGGTGCGCCATATGCAATGTGGCTATCAACAATAATAAAAGATGGCCGTTCTTTTTCTTTATTTGCAATTTGTAATGCCCGGTTCAGCATTTCTAAATCATTAGCATCGCCAACCCGTTGAACATTCCAACCGTAAGCAATAAATCTTGTAGCAACATCTTCAGTAAATGCAAGACGCGTGTTCCCTTCAATAGTAATGTGGTTATTATCGTATAGCCAGACAAGATTACCAAGTCCAAGGTGTCCTGCAAGCGAGGCTGCCTCGCCTGAAATTCCTTCCATCATGCAGCCGTCGCCGGCAAGCGCATATATTTTATAATCAATTAAATTATATCCGGGTTTATTAAAATGATCGGCCAGCCACTTTTGAGCAATGGCAAATCCAACGCTGGTTGCAACGCCCTGACCAAGCGGTCCCGTGGTGGTTTCCACTCCGGGCGTATGCCCGTATTCCGGATGCCCTGCGCATTTGCTGTGTAACTGCCTGAATGTTTTAATATCGTCAAGAGATACATCATAACCGTTTATATGAAGTGCGCTGTAAAGCAGCATTGAAGCATGGCCGGCAGACAAAATAAATTTATCACGGTTAAGCCATTCCGGATTTTGCGGATTGAATTTCATAAAATTATTATAAATAGAATAGACGACCGGTGCCAGGGCCATAGGTGTTCCCGGGTGGCCTGAATTTGCGGCTTGTACCGCATCCATTGACAAAGTACGAATTGTATTTATACAAAGTTGTTCTATATTGTTAGACATTTATTTCCTTTTATATTAACTCAAGTGCAATTCTTGCTGCCCCGTTGAGGGCCGCATAATTATTATTTATTACATAAACAGGTGTAGCTTCAACTATATCTGTTAATCTTCCCTTGTTAACAAATCTTTGTGTGAATGTTCCATCCTGAAGCTTAGGCAATATTTTATGAGGTATTCCGCCTCCAAGATAAACTCCCCCTGTAGCCATCAAAGTTATCACAAGGTTTCCTGCGTGTGAACCAAGTATAGAAGTAAAAATATTTAGGGTTTTTTCACAAACTTTATCTTTTTTACTCAGGGCCAATTCAGAAATTACAGAAGCTTTGTCTTCAGTTTTAAGCCTGGCAATAGTTTCCGGTTCAGGCTTATGAAATTTTTTTTCAACCAGGAAATCAAAAACATTGGGCAGCCCGCTTCCGGAGATTATTCTTTCGTAACTAACGTGACTAAATTTTTTATATAGATAAAGAAATAGTTCAGTTTCAAGTTCGTTTGAAGGTGCAAAATCAGAATGACCACCTTCAGAAGGGATAACAATTTTTTTGTCACCTTCGCAAACTAAAAATGCCTGCCCCAAACCTGTTCCGGGAGCCAATACCACTATTCTTTCCGATTCCTTCTGCTTTGAACCATTTTTTATTGTAATTAGTTCTTTTTCTCCCAGGTAAGGAACATTAAAAGCAGTAGCCGCAAGATCATTAACAAGTTTTACTTTGTGTATGCCTATCTTTTTACTTAAGATTTTTTCATCAATTATCCACGGCAGATTAGTTGACTTTACTATTCCTCCCACTACAGGCCCGGGAATACCGAATGCTGCGCTTTCCGGAGAAACCTGCTGCCCGTCTAAAAAGTCACTTATAATAATATCAAGATTCTTGAATTCGCTGCTTGCGTATTTTTTTGATTTTAATTCGACAAGCCTGTTACCGTTTGTTTCAAACAAAGCAAGTAAAGTTTTTGTACCACCAATATCACCAGCCAATATCATTTCACATACCATAATTTTTTAATTTCACTATCTAACAATTGCACCGCAGGAGTATCCAGCATCCATATCAAATCACTTGGTTCAACAAGTGAAGCGGGGTAAATTTTATCCGGGCTATTTCCACCAATTATTTCGTAAACTATCCTCGTTTTATTCTCTCCTGTAGCAATAAAAACAACAACTTTTGCATTATTAATAATTTTCCCGGTAAGAGTAATTCTTTTTTGTCCCGTGATGGGGTGAACTGCTACTTCACAATTATTAGTGGAATGAAATAAACTTATTTGATCGGGAAAAATAGAAGCAGTATGTCCGTCTTCTCCCAGCCCTAACATTATTAAATCAAATTGCGGTGTGTTATTTTTTAAGGGAATGTTTCTCTTGATTATTTCACTATATCGCTCAACTTCTTTACCCGGATCTTCTTCCCCAAAAATCCTGAATATATTTTCTTTAGGTATTGAAACATACTTAAGCAGGTTTTCATTTACCATCTTAAAGTTACTGTCATCATCTTCCGGTGGTACGCATCTTTCGTCTCCAAAAAAAATATTAATTTTATTCCAATTGATTTTATCGGCAAAGTTATCTTTAATGAATTTAAAAATTTTCGCAGGAGTTGAACCACCTGAAACGGCAATATTAAAATTATCACCCTCAGGTAAACAGAAATTTTTCTCCTTTAATAAACAAGCGAAGCAATTTGAAAGATGCTCTACTGATGAAAATATTTTAACAGTTTGATGTTTCATTATAATTCGCAGTAAACTCCGTCATCGGCTAAATTTTTACAAGGATAGCGCCAGGACATTCCCGGTTCCTCAATTAGGTCATCTGCATGTTCCGGTCCCCAGGTACCGGAAGGATATCCATAAACCGGTATTTGCGGATCATTCTTCCATGCATTTAATACCGGGTTTAAAAATTTCCAGGCAGCCATAACGGCATCGCCCCTCGCATAAAGAGTTGAGTCTCCAATCATACTGTCGAGTAGTAATCTTTCGTAAGCAGTGGGTATACTCTGATGGGATAAATCGGAATAATGGAAATCCATATTTACATTTTGCACATCGAATCCTGCGCCGGGAGTTTTCATGCCGAATTTCAACAATACGCCTTCATCCGGTTGTATCCTGATAACCAATTGGTTGCAGGTATCACATTCTGCCTTTTGTGAGAACAGATGATGCGGAGTAGGTTTAAAATGAATTACAGCTTCAGTAACCCTGGTTGGCAATCGTTTACCGGTTCTGATATAAAATGGAACCCCACCCCATCGCCAGTTATCGACATAAAATTTTAAAGCAGCATAAGTTTCTGTTTTTGATTCCGGATTAACTCCGTCTTCCTCCCTGTATCCTTTCACTTTTTCTCCTCTTATACTTGAAGATAAGTATTGCCCGCGAATAGCAATGCTAATTATTTCTTCGTCTTTAATCGGGCGGAGTGATTGCAGTACTTTAACTGTTTCATTCCTTATTGCATCGGAATCCATAGAGGCGGGCGGCTCCATAGCAATCAATCCTACTACCTGCAATAAATGGTTTTGAATCATATCCCGTAATGCACCGGAACCTTCGTAATAACCGCCTCGCTTCTCTACTCCAATACTTTCAGCTGATGTAATTTCAATATGGTGAATGTAATTTCTATTCCATAAAGGTTCAAAAATTCCATTTGCAAATCTGGTTACCAGCACATTCTGAACTGTTTCTTTGCCGAGGTAATGGTCAATTCTATATATCTGATCTTCACGCCAGTTTTTTTGAAGCGAGTTATTTAACTCTTCGGCTGTTTTAAGGTCATAGCCAAATGGTTTTTCAATTATTACTCTTTTCCAGCCGTCTTCTTCAGTATTCAAACCACATTTAGCAAGATTCTCCGGAATAACACCGTAAAGGCTGGGCGGAGTTGATAAATAAAAAACTGTATTTCCCTTAATGCCAAGTTCGTTTCTGATTTCATCAAGTTTCATTTTAAAATTTTTATAAGATTCAGCATCAGTTGCGTCAATGAACCGGTAGTAAAGTTTGTTTAGAAAATCGTTGGGCTTTTTATTGTCTTTGACATCAGAATTATTAGAAATACCTTCCTTCATAGAATCTCTGAATTCTTCGCAGGTTATTTCTGTTCTGCCAAGGCCGAAGATTGCAAACTTTTCAGGCAACAAATTTTGCATTTCAAGGGCAAACAATGATGGAATAAGTTTACGTTTGGTAAGATCTCCTGAAGCTCCGAATATTACGAGTATTTGATTTTCCGGTTTGTTCATACTTTACCTATTCTTTAGATTTAACGGCATGTCCGCCAAATTGATTTCTAAGTGCTGCAATTACTTTCATTGCAAAAGATTCATTTTGCCTGGATTGAAACCTGGCATAAAGTGAAGCTGTAATAATGTGAGCAGGCACATCCAGTTCCATTGCCGTTTGTACAGTCCATCTGCCTTCTCCGCTATCCTGTACAAAGTCTTCTAATTTTTCAAGATTTGGATCGTCTTTAAAAGCATTAACTGCAAGTTCAAGCAACCACGAACGTACTACACTTCCGTACTGCCATGCATCAGCAACTTTTGTAAGGTTAATCTTAAAAGGTGATTTTTCCATAATTTCAAATCCTTCTGCATAAGACTGCATCATTCCATACTCAATTCCGTTATGCACCATTTTTACAAAATGCCCTGCGCCGGATTCGCCGCTGTAAACATAGCCGTCTTCCGGAGCCAGGGTTTTAAAGATCGGTTCCACATAATCTGTTGCCGATTTATTTCCACCATACATAAGGCAATATCCATTCTGTAAACCCCAAACACCACCGCTTGTGCCGCAATCTATAAAATGAATTCCAAGTTCACCAGCTTTTTTCCCGCGCGCCTGTGAATCTTTCCAGTAAGAATTTCCCCCGTCTATTATTATATCATCTTTTTTTAACAACTTTAGCAGTGAATTAAGATTTTCATCCACAGGTTTACCAGATGGCACCATCAACCATACAATTTTTCTTTCAGGCAGTTTGTTCACAATATCTTCAACAGAAGATGCAGCTATCGCGCCTTTCTTCTCTACTTCTTTGATTGGACTAGGGTCTATATTCCACACAACAACTTCGTGTCCGTTATTTAATAACCTCTGAACCATATTAAACCCCATTTTTCCCAGCCCGATAAATCCTATTTTCATTTTATTTTACCTTTTTATTTTGATTCTTTAAACATAATTCAATTTCTAATTTGATAAATGTATATAAAATGGTATAACTTATATGTAAAGTAAATTACATAAATCTTAGTAAAGGTTAAATAAGATGATTATATTTTAAATTTGCTTATGATATTAGTGTTAATTCTATTGTAATTAAAATTAACAAAAGTTGAAGATATTTTTGTAATT
>PCUU01000089.1 GCA_002786855.1 Cytophagales bacterium CG12_big_fil_rev_8_21_14_0_65_40_12 | reverse complement strand
TCATATTTGCCCGATGGACATTTAAAACAATAGTAAACCAAAACGGTCAATGCTATTTAGGGATGGACATCTTACGACTTCTGACTTCGATCTTCCGTCTTCATACTTCATTCTTCCACATCTTTGTTTAGTTTTGCAGCCTTCATAATTAAAGGATTCAATGCAAGTACATTTTAAGCGAATAGCCAGCGAACTTTCAATTGCTACCACCCAAGTAGCCACCACTGTCGATCTGCTTGATCAGGGCGGAACGGTGCCTTTTATTTCTCGATACAGAAAAGAGATGACAGGGAGTTTAGATGAAGTTCAAATCGCTGCAATTCGTGACCGAATTCTACAATTACGTGACTTAGATAAGCGAAAGGAAGCTATTTTAAAGTCGCTGAAAGAGCAAGATAAACTGACGGATGAGCTTGAAAAGCAAGTCAACGAAGCCGAAACCATGGCCAGGCTCGAAGATATCTACCTTCCCTATAAACCCAAGAGAAGAACTAAGGCGACCATCGCTCGCGAAAAGGGTTTAGAGCCTTTGGCGAAGCTTATTTACGAACAAACAAATCTTGATCCCTATGCGAAAGCTGCCGACTTTGTTGATGCTGAAAAGCAGGTAGAAGACATAGAACAGGCTTTACAAGGTGCTCGCGATATTATGGCAGAGTGGATCAATGAAGATCAAGAAGTGCGTGCTAGAATGCGAAGATTTTTTCAAGAGAAGGCCGTTTTCAAAGCCCGTGTGTATCCTGGAAAGGAAGAAGAAGCCCAGAAATACAGAGATTATTTTGAATGGGAAGAGCCAGTGGCTAAAGCACCATCGCACCGAGTGTTGGCCATGCGCAGAGGCGAAAGCGAAATGTTTTTGATGTTGGATACTGTTCCTTCGGAAGAAGAAGCCATCGAACTTTTGGATAGAAAAATTATTACTGGCCGATCAGCATCTTCGGAACAAGTGAAATTGGCGATCCGCGATGGCTATAAACGCCTACTTCAGCCGAGTATGGAAACGGAATTGCGTATGGTTTCTAAAAAGAAGGCCGATGAAGAGGCGATTGATGTGTTTGCTAAAAACCTGAAAGAATTATTGATGACCGCGCCTTTGGGAAGCAAAAATGTGATGGCCATTGACCCAGGTTTCAGAACAGGTTGTAAACTGGTTTGCTTGGACAAACAAGGGAAATTACTTCATTACGAAGCCATTTTCCCTAATGAGCCAATGAAACAAACCACCAAAGCGGGGGCAACGGTAAAGCACTTGGTTGAAAAATTTAATATCGAAGCCATTGCTATCGGTAATGGTACTGCTGGAAGAGAAACCGAGACATTCGTGAATGCTTTGGGTTTGCCAAAATCCGTTACCGTAGTGATGGTCAATGAAAGCGGGGCTTCTATTTATTCTGCTTCGGAAATCGCTAGAAACGAATTTCCGAATGAAGACATTACGGTGCGTGGATCAGTTTCTATTGGTCGCAGACTGATGGATCCTTTGGCAGAATTGGTGAAGATCGACCCAAAGTCAATTGGTGTAGGTCAATATCAGCATGATGTCGATCAAAACGCTTTGAAACATTCATTGGACGATGTAGTAATGAGTTGCGTGAATGCAGTGGGAGTGGAGGTGAACACTGCTTCGGAACAATTACTGACTTATGTGGCAGGTTTAGGGCCTCAGCTGGCTAAAAATATTGTAGAATACAGAAATCAGAACGGACCTTTTAAAAACAGAGAAGCCATTAAAAAAGTAGCCAGATTAGGTGATAAAGCCTATGAGCAAGCCGCTGGTTTCTTGCGTATTCGTGGAGCATCCAATCCTTTGGATGAAAGCGCGGTACACCCAGAGTCTTATGCGATTGTGAATCAAATGGCGAAAGACCTAAAATGCTCGGTCACCGATTTAATCCAGAAAGAAGAATTGCGAAAGCAAATCGACCTTAAAAAGTACATCACAGACCAAATCGGTTTGCCCACGCTGAAGGACATTCTCGCTGAATTGGCCAAACCCGGCCGTGACCCGAGAGAGCAATTCGAAGCCTTCAGCTTTATGGAAGGGGTGAACAGCATGGAAGACCTGCGCACAGGCATGAAACTACCGGGTATTGTGACCAACGTTACCAATTTTGGTGCATTTGTGGATATTGGAGTGCATCAGGACGGATTGGTGCATATCAGTCATTTGTCCGATACTTTTGTGAGCAATCCAGCCGAGGTGGTAAGCGTTCAACAGCGGGTACAAGTAACGGTGCTTGAAGTTGATATTAATCGCAAGCGAATTTCTTTGTCTATGAAAGGCGAAGCGAAACCTCAAGTCAAGAAAAGCGATAAACCTAAGCCAAAAGCAGAGCCTAAAAAAGAATCTGCAAGTGATATGGCGGATAAGTTGGCGGCTTTGAAAGGGAAGTTCGGGAGGTAGTTTTTGGTCAATGGTCAATTGTGCTTGGTCTATCCTAATTTTTTCTTTGGGTCTTGTCTAACGTCAAAGAATGAAAGGACAATTATCTTGTTGTCCCTTATCCTATAGAGGATCCTTGTTTGGCGAGATAGTTGAAATCCTCTAATGTCGTTATTTTCAACCTGCCCCATTAAGGGATAGTTTTTAAGAAGTTTGAAAATTTCATCGACCTTTTGGATGAACTCTTTAGCTGTCTTTTGTCCCCACTTTTGTTTGATGTCATCCACAATTGAGTCGAAGTTTCGTTCGGCTCGCGGGGTAATATAAACTTGCATTAATACTTTTTCTTAACAGTCTCCCAATCAATCAGGTTTTCGTCATCTTGAGACTCTTCGTATGATAAATAAACTTCCTTCTTTTGTTCTTCGGTCAGCGATTTCCATATCTCTCCTTCTTTTGCGGTCTCTCTTTGTTTTAGAAAGTCATAGATTGTCCGCAACAATTGCTCGTTTTCAATCCTGTCTAGGATTTTGTGTAGGTCTGATTTCAACTCAATTGTCCCCATGTCCTTCTTTTTTAATGCAAACCAAATTTACGATTTTTTACCTAAAATTTCTGTTGAGCTATGCCCTACTACGGCCAGCGATGATGAATAGGCCCCGAGAATTCGGGAATAAAGCACTAAGCTATCATCTCGCACATAGCCAAGCCTTGATTTAAATTTAAAACTTGTGGCGGACTTTCCTTCCGAAACTTCGGAACCCACGAAAATACCCTGACCGATTAAACCCCATTCATTCATAGCATTTGTTACCACACGTTTATTTCCAGTATTCGTATTCAAAATATCTAGCTACATATCCTCTGACACTTTTTAAAAGTCCGTTCTTATAGTATTTGTAATAAAGTTCGTATTCATTAATTCTGTCGTTCATGAATACTGACCGAATTTCTGACTTAATTAACGGACCACTGGAATCAAAAGTGTTTTTTATTGACTTATCGTCCTCGAATCTTTCCATGTCTTCATAGTCTGAATATGCGGTGGTCTTAGTCTCTCCATCGATAGTAGATTGAAATCTTTTCAGTTTGGGTTCAAGATAGTATCCAAAAAACCGTTTTACGTAGAAATCTTTATCATATTCCTTAGTCTTTTTGTAGACCACAGTTGAATCCTTCATTTGTGTAGTTGTCACTTTGAAAGGATCGTAATAGTATTGGTTGAAATAGACAAAATTACCTACGTTTTTTATAGAAGATTCGAGTCTTCCGTCAGCTCCATACCGGTAAATGATCGAGTCTGTTCCGACAGAATCTACAATGCTGATTAACCGATTTAAAGAGTCATAATTGTAAAGTTTTACTGATTCAATGCTCTTATGGTTTCTAGTTTTTCTGTTATAAGAAGCACTGTACTTTACCGAGCGAGTTCGCTTACCAGATTTATCAAAATCAACAATTTCGGATAAATCTCTTGGTGAATTTAGATAGACATATATTCGTTTAACGTTTCTGTTCGCATACACACTGTCAGGTTGCCAACTGTTTTCAATTTGCGCAAATGTTAAGGTTGGCAAACATAATAAAACTGCTAATATGGTTTCTCTTATTCTCAATCGGCTCTAGGGGTATGTGTGGTAACAATTGAGTAAACGCCATAGTGTTTACTCGTTTTATGTTTTACGAGTCAATATAGTAGGATTATTATGATTTAAATACCGCTGCTGTGACTTGTTGAGGAATAAAAGAAATTACGCTTTCCGCTAGAAACAAAATATTAACCGATGATTGAGCGCTTAATCATTGGTTAGGGTAGTACCTGGATTTAATAGCGTATATTAAAAATTGATTAAACAACTTCGGACCTCGGGCTTCGGTCTTCCAACTCTAGACCCTTCGTGCCTCAGGGAAAGAAGCCCCGAAACTTCGGGGTTATAGTTGCCTCTGTGCTTCCGACTCCCGTCTTCGGTCTTCGGTCTTCGGTCTCTGCTGTTCGTTCTTCCAACTTCCCGGTCTGACCTTCGGTACCGACCGTTACTCCCGACTCCCGACTCCCGACTCCCGACTTCGTGCTTCGGTCTTCGGTCTTCCGTCTTCGGACTTAAATCATAACTCATATTTAATTCAATCTTAACACAGCCTCTTCTTTTGTAATGCATAATTTACTTGGAGTTTTAGTTTTAATAATCTTGTGGAAACGGCCAGTTTTTGTTCTGTGTTGACCTTTGCTGGAATCAAAAACTATCTAATCCATGAGAAAACTTTTACAAACATTATTATTGGCCTTGATTATTTCGGGTGCGGCTCAGGCGCAAAACGGAATCATTAAAGGTCGTATTACCGATGAACTGGGCCTAGGATTACCGGGCGCCACGTTATATATCGTTCAAATCAACAAAGGAAGCGTAACGGATGTGAACGGAAACTTTACAATGGTTGAAGTTCCAGCAGGTGAGCATCTTGTCAGTGTGTCTTACATTGGTTATAAAAAAGCCGAGCAAACCATCACTGTGGTGGCTGGCGAAACTACAGATTTTAATCTTTCAATGGAAGCTGGCTTTACTCAGGCAGGCGAGGTGATTGTGGTAGGAGACCGTTTGAAAGGTCAAGCCAAAGCCCTCAATCAGCAGCGCACCAATGCCAATATCACTAACGTGGTGGCGGCAGATCAAATTGGACGTTTTCCTGATGCCAACATTGGAGACGCCTTGAAAAGGATTCCGGGTATCACCATTCAAAACGATCAAGGAGAAGCCAGAAATATCATCATCAGAGGTCTTGCCCCTCAATTGAATTCGGTAACCCTGAACGGTGAAAGAATTCCTTCTGCTGAGGGAGATAACAGAAATATCCAGTTGGATTTGATTCCTTCAGATATGATTCAAACCATCCAAGTGAATAAGGCGGTGTTGCCTGATATGGATGCCGATGCCATTGGCGGTTCTGTTAATTTGGTAACTCGTTCTGAGCCTACAGGGCCACGTTTATCAGGAACTTTAGCTTCTGGTTATAACTTCCTTTCTCAAAAACCTATTTGGACAGGTTCGTTTATTGCGGCAGATCGCTTTGCCAACGGAAAACTAGGAGCTGTTTTTTCAGCTTCATTTCAAGATCATCAATTTGGATCTGACAACGTAGAGGCGGTGTGGTACGAAGCCGATAACGGAGAAGCTTTGATCGAAGAATTCGATATTAGAGAGTATCTTGTTCAAAGAACAAGAAGAAGCTTTAACCTTGCTTTAGATTACGAAATCAACAAAAACAACAAGATTTTT
The DNA here is from genome assembly GCA_002786855.1 of Cytophagales bacterium CG12_big_fil_rev_8_21_14_0_65_40_12. Lineage (GTDB taxonomy): Bacteria > Bacteroidota > Bacteroidia > Cytophagales > Cyclobacteriaceae > Roseivirga. The sequence goes on along the minus strand of PCUU01000089.1, from coordinate 39,264 downwards.
CTTTCTGGTGTATACAATTGGAGAGATGACTGGGAAAATCGTTTCAGAATGCGAGTGAGCCGCATCGATAGAGGTTTTGACGGCAATAGCTTGGTAAATCTTGGTGCTGACCAGTACAATCTTCCTGCTAGGGTAGAATTCCAAACCAAAGGAGGAATTGGTAACGACAGAGTGGACAACCGCAGGTTAGAAGACCAACGCAACAGAAATCTTAGTTTAAGAGGCGAGCACCAGTTCAGCGCCCTTAAAATGACATGGTCTGCCACTTATGCCAAGGCTTCTGAAGAAAGACCTAACGAGCGTTATATCAGCTACAGGTCAAACAATCAAAGTGTAAATGTTGACTTGAGAGACCCTGAGTTTCCATTGGCATTATTGGCCAACCCATCAGATAATTTGGGCATAGGCTTTAATGAGTTATCGGAGCAATTCGGAAATACTACCGATGAGGATTTTAACAGCAGAATTGATTTCCAATTGCCAGCTTCGCCTAAGGCAGTAGTAAAGTTTGGTGCAAGACTTAGGACTAAATCGAAAGATAGAAACAACTCATTCTTGTTTTACGAACCAGTAGATGAGGATGCTTTTGGTGCAGAGCTTGGCGATTTACCAAATACTGATTATTCAGATGCTGATTATTTGGCCGGAAGTAAATACAGAGTAGGTCGATTTGTGACTCCAGAATTTTTGGGTGGTTTGAACCTGACAAATTCAGGCCTTTTTGATTCGGAAGATGCATTGGAAGAATACCTACCAAGTAATTTTAATGCGACTGAAAACATCTATGCAGGTTATGTGATGAGTGATGTTCAACTTTCAGATAAACTTTCTGGAATTGTTGGCTTAAGAATAGAATCTACTAGCATTGATTATTCAGGATTCTTATTGGATATCGACAATGGTACTTTCACGCAAGAATCGGCTTCTCAAGATTATACTAACTTCATGCCGGCCCTGCATTTAAATTACAATTTCACTGATTACTCTATCTTAAGGTTCGCCTATACCAATACTATTGCCCGTCCAAATTACTTCGATTTGGTTCCTTACGCTGAGTTTAGCCCAGATGATGAAGAATTGACCAGAGGTAATCCTAATTTGGAAGCTACTACTTCTATCAATTTCGATTTAATGTATGAGAATTACTTCCAAAACATTGGTATCGTGTCAGGTGGCGTTTTTTACAAGGATGTGGATAAATTTGTATACCAGCAAAGAACTGAAGGTTTCAATGACCCTCAGTTTGGTAACGACTTGCAATACACTACCTTCCAAAATGGTGGTACGGCCGAGATTTACGGTTTAGAAGTTTCTTTCCAAAGACAGTTATGGAAAGGTTTAGGTTTGTACTTAAACTATACCCTTACACAGTCTAGCACCACAGGAATCCAAGACAGAGAAACTGAAGATTTAGCATTGCCAGGTACAGCTGAAAACATGTTCAACGCATCTTTGAGCTACGAAACTGATAAATTGGTGTTGAGGGCTTCGTTAAACTATGCTAGCGATTACATCGATGAATTGGGTGGTGAGGCTTTCGAGGACCGTTACTATGACAAGCAGACTTTCTTGGACATCAATGGTTCTTATGCTTTCAACCCAAAATGGAGGTTCTTTTTCGAAATCAATAACTTAACGAACCAGCCATTGAGATACTATCAGGGTGTAAGTGCAAGAACTATGCAAGTTGAATACTACAATGTAAGATTCAATGCAGGAATAAAATTCGACTTATTCAATAATTAATCATTAAGGAAGGTGGTTTGATAATAAGCAGTCACCCTGAGCTCGTCTCAGGGTCTGTCTGTTTGATGTTGAACCTCCTTCCTTCTTTTCTTATGAAGCATTTAACAATCAAGTTTGTCCTTGCATCTGCCGTTCTAGCGGTGGGTTGCGGAGGAGCAAAAGAAAAAACGGTGGTAGCAGAGGCCATAAAACCTGTGATCGTTACCGAAACCACCTTGCACGATACCGATGATCCTGCCATTTGGATCAATCCAAGTGATCCATCAAAAAGCATGATCATTGGCACCGACAAAGATGTTGATGGAGCCCTTTATGCCTTTGATTTGGAAGGAAAAATCATTCCCGAGAAAACAGTAAAGGGACTAAAAAGGCCCAATAATGTGGACATCGCTTATGGTTTGGTTGTGGCTGGGGATACCCTGGACATTGCTGTAACAGGGGAGAGATTTACCCATAATATGCGCATATTCTCTTTGCCTGATATGAAACCCATTGATGGTGGAGGAATTCCCGTTTTCGAAGGAGAAACTGGCGTGGAGTTTCGTGATTTGATGGGCGTTGCTTTGTATAAAAGACCCTCAGATGGAGCTATTTTTGCCATTATGGGCAGAAAAACAGGCCCAATGGATGGTTCTTATTTATGGCAATATTTGCTGGAAGGCACTGAGGACGGAACTGTACAAGCTACTTTGGTAAGGAAGTTCGGCCTCTTTAGCGGCATCAAGGAAATTGAAGCCATAGCGGTAGACCATGAATTAGGTTATGTCTATTATTCTGATGAAACGGTTGGGGTAAGAAAGTACTATGCTGATCCTGACAAGGGCAATGAAGAACTGGCACTTTTCGGCACTACTGGCTTTACCCGCGATAATGAAGGCATCTCTATTTTTGATAATGGCGAGGGCAAAGGCTTTATTTTGGTGTCCGACCAGCAAGCCAATCAGTTTCAGGTTTTTCAGCGTGAAGGCACATCAGAGAATCCTCACCAACACAATTTGCTTAAAGTAATCAAAGTATCGACCAATGAGAGCGATGGTTCTGAAATCAGCAATGTTGCTTTTAATGCTACTTTCAAAAATGGCATTTTTGTAGCCATGAGTGATAACCGCACTTTTCAATACTACAGCATAGAAGATATTCTAGGAGAGTTGTTTCAGAAGTAATACGCTGTAAATTTCATTAAAAACCCCTTTGAACGTTTGTTTGGAGGGGTTTTTATTTACTCCTGAATGATATTTTCTATGAAATGCTGTAGCTCTTCTTTTTTAGGCAAGTGTAGTTGGTATTTGGCTAGTAGGACTTGGTTGGTTATGCTGGCAGTTGCATATTCAACTAGCACATGGTTTTTATGAGCACCTAGGATGATCCCGATTGGCTCATTATCACCTTCAGTGGCTTCCTCTTTTTTGAAATAGTTAAGGTAGAGGTTCATTTGTCCGATGTCTTGATGATCTATTTCACCACGTTTGAGATCAATGAGCACGAAACATTTGAGAATGCGATGATAAAAAAGCAAATCTACTTTGAAATGTTTGCCACCGATACTCATGCGATATTGTCTACCTATAAATGCAAATCCTTTACCTAATTCTAGAATAAATTTTTGAAGGTTATTGATGATGTTTTGCTCAAGTTCGTTTTCTAAGTATTGGTATTGCTCTGGAATGTTCAGGAACTCTAGAACAAAAGGGTCTTTGATCAAGTCTTGTGGATTCTGTATAATATTCCCTTCCTTAGACAGCTTGAGCACACCTTCTTTGTCTTTGCTCAATGCAATACGGTGGAATAGCATGCTTTTCATTTGGCGTTTTAGCTCGCGTACACTCCATCTCTCTATTTCGGTTTGTTTTATGTAGAAGCTGATTTCTAATGGATTGTCGGCTTTTAATATTTCGGTATAGTGGCTCCAAGTCAATTTTCCAGACAGTGTCTGGACTTTTGGGAATGTGAGGTAAAATTGTCGAATCTGGAATAGATTCGATCTACTGAATCCCTTACCATAAGCGAATGTTAGATCTTTTGAAAGTTTATTTAATAACTCTGTTCCGTACTCAGCCTTTTCATTTCCCTTTTGTTCGAATTCTACAATGTATTTGCCTACTTCCCAATAAGTGTGCACGAGTATTGTGTTTACTTGTTGAAAAGCCTTTTGCCTACCCGCAGAAAGCAATTGGCCAATTGACCCAACAAGTTCAGAATATTGACTACTTAACTCCATTATTTTGCATTGTTGTTACTCATAATAATCCTCTTCATTACTACAAAGTCTTTCTAACCGAAGACTCCCACAATTAGACTTTATTTCCTCCAGCATCAGGTATCTTCATTGATCTCAGCTCCTTAAGGTTTATAGAACCTTCTCAAGGCAGTTAGTAAAAATACTAACAGGAGCGGAGTGTTTTACTTTTTGAGAGCGTTTCTTTGCTTTACAACCACTTCAAATCCTTTTCGCTCAAAGAATGGCCTGAAGGTCTGTATTTTAATGAAGGACTTACCATTGTTGGAACCTGATGCCAACTTGCTTGTCGGCAATTGCAAATTCTCTGGCGCCCCAAGGTCTTTGGGTCACTTTATTTAGATTGGGGTGCAAGAGTTGGGGATGAGAAGCAGATACCTTTGCAAATACTTCGGCAATATCATCCGTTTCCAGCCTAAGCTCTGGGTAATGCTCTTTGGCCAATTGCTCGTCTTGAAAAAGCATAAGCCTGATACCATTTTTTTCCAATACACAATAAGGCTGCGCAGTCTTTAAATCCTGGTGTTGAATCGAAAATTGAAGACAATCAACGAACAGCTTTAATCCATCCGAAATATCTGTATAGAATACACTGGGTACTAATTTTGAAAAATTCATATTATGATATTTGATAGTCTTTTGAAATGAGCGGCTCCATTGCGCGGTTTGTTACCGTATTACGGAGCAAAAAGCTTTAATTTAATACCAAGGTTCATTGCAACACAAAGCAATAAATTTGAACGACCCGCCTGAAGCAAAACCTGCCTCGAAGACCTCCAAGGTTTTCAAAACCTTGGAGGTCTGGAAAGCGTTTGCCTCATCTATTTTATGGTACAATATCTCCAATATTAGGTGATATTGCGTCATAGTATCGTCTATTTTATATTTGGGCGAGGTTAATTATTGGCCAATTATTGCTCCTTTCTCATCAAAGGCAAAAACCTGCCTTCAATTTGGCTGGCTTTTTTGGCGTAGGTAGCAAAACCCTGGCTTTGGTAAAAGGCTTCGGCATTGGGGTCGGCTTCTACCAAGATGGGTTTATCATTGAGCGCTACAAGCGCCAAACTGGTTTTTAATAATTGCTTGCCCAATCCCTTTTTCATCTGCTGCGGATCGATCCAAAGATGAGTGACTTCGTAATGATCGGCTGCCTCTTTAATGGCGCAAAGCCCCAGAATTGCTGTGGATTTGATCAGGTAAACTTGCTGAGAGGCCAAATCCAAAGGATGTAGCGTGAGTTCGCTGCGCCATTTTTCCATCCATTCATCAGGGTAGCCCCAATGCTTTTTGGCTTCCCAAATGATGTGGTTTAGCATGGGCAAGTCTTCTACTTTGGCCTTTTCTATATAGGTTTTGGGCTGGGTAGCATAGCGTATAAAAACCCCTTGGGCAGCATAGTCTACCCAACCTTCCATTTTAAGCCCAATGCGCGAAAGTAGGTTTTGAGACCTGCTGTTCAAATTGGTAGTAATGGCTAAAATATGATCAATTTTCAATATAGTTTGCGCATGTTCCAACACCCCTTTGGCCGCTTCGAATACCAAGCCTTTGCCTTCATATTCAGGCAAAACAGCAAAACCAATATCTGGATGATCGAAAACAGGACGTTTCAGTAGGCCACAAAGCCCGATGGGTTTTTGATCGGCTTTGAGAACAAGCTTATAAAGCCCGAAGCCATTGTTACGATAGCTTTTGATCATGGCGCTCTCAATGTATTCCAAGGCGTCATCGAGTGAACGAATCCCTCGGTCACCAATAAATTGTAACCAATTGAGGCTATTCAAAAGGGCGTAGATGAATTCAACGTCATCGGCATTGGCTTCTTCTACCCATAATCTTTCTGTTGCTAAAATTCTCATCGCAAAGTTCCTGCGCTTACAGCCTATACACTAATTCACATGAAGTAAGTTAAAATTTGGTAAAGCTGTGGTATTCTTCGCGGCTGCTGTTAGTTTTATTGACAGAATAAATAAAGTCAATCCAAAAGCGCGTATTTTGATTTTGATTTTCAAACAATTGAGTAGTCTTTCAGATTCTTTATTTCATCCAGTCATTTTGAAAAGCCTCGTGACTAAATCCATTTCAAACCTCATTAAAATAGCCATATTAACTGTGCTCGTTTTTGGCTTGGTGAAGCATGGCCATGCCCAAATGCCAAAAGCGGAGGCCTTGGAGTTGATCGAATGGGTGGAAGGGCGGCCGTTGGAATGGAAAGACTACAGTTTTAGGCGGGTAAGAAGGGCGGGCTATGTGGCCATTACTTCAGTAAAACATTCTGTAAAGGGCTATATGCGCAACGGACTTCCCGAATTCGACATTAAAGTGTATTTCGATACCAAAGCATCATGGACAGGCGACACCACCGACCTGGCCTTGCTCAGCCATGAGCGCTTGCATTTTGATATTGGAGAAATTTACCGCAGAAAAATTGAAAGCCGAATTGTCGAATTGCAGCACAAAGGCGAAAAGCGGGCAGGGGTATACCGGGGCGAGATTAAAAACATCTTGATTCAATTCAATGATTTTTCGAATCAATATGATGAAGAAAGCGGAAATGGCCGAAATGCCGAGGGGCAGTTGCGTTGGCAAGGCATTGTTTTGGCCGAATTAAAACGTTTGCATAAATGATTTTCTCAAAAACAACCGATTCCAATTTTCTTATAGCCAAATTACTTAGTCATTTGGTTTGACTATAAAGTTTTGCCAGCAGTCTTTAACTTTGTTTTTAAGTGAGTTTGAATTTATTCCAAAGAAAATGTCTGAACCTGCCATTGTAAAAGAGTATTCCAACGATGAAATCACCGTTTTGTGGAAACCTCAGCAGTGCATTCATTCTGGGATTTGTTTACGGGGTTTGCCTCAGGTGTTTGATTTAAAAAGAAAACCATGGGTGGATATCAAAGGCGCGAGTTCTGAAGAAATCGTTAAATTGGTCAAAGATTGCCCTTCAAAGGCACTTTCAATCAAAGGAGTTAAATTCAAGGAAGTAGACAATAGCTCAACCGAGGTAAATTTAATACCGCATGGCCCTTTAATTATTAGGGGAGGTGCCACGGTAAAAGACCGAAAGGACGAAACTGTTCATCATGAAACTGTTTCGTTTTGCCGATGCGGAAGATCAGGGAAATACCCTTATTGCGATGGAACCCACGCTCAAAAGAAAATATAAATTATGCCAGTAACTATCAAAGACATTGCGAACCAGTTGAAAATCTCTCCGTCAACGGTGTCAAGAGCGTTAAACGATCATCCCAACATTAGTGATGAAACCAAAGCATTGGTTTCTGCTAAGGCGAAGGAGATGAAATATCAAACGAATTTTATTGCTGCCGGCTTAAGGACCAAGAAATCGAATTCTATTGGCATTTTAGTGCCCCATATCACCAGCTCCTTCTTTTCTACTGCAATCGATGGTATTCAGAAGGTCGTAAGCGAGCACGGTTATTTTACTATCATTTGTCAATCGAATGAAAACTATCACGATGAAGTAGACCAGCTCCGTTCGTTGCTTTCCTGCAAGGTAGAAGGAATCATCTTGTCTATTTCCAGCGATACTAAGGATTACGAGCACCTCGAAACCCTGACCGCATATGACACGCCCTTCGTTTTCTTCGATCGGGCTGCTCCTGGATTCGATATGCCCACTGTAGAAGCCAACGATTATGAAGGTGGCTACCAAGCTGTGGAGCATTTGGTGAAACGCGGCAGACGCAGAATCGCACACCTTGGTGGCCCGAAAGAATTGGGCATTAGCCAGCGAAGGTACCAAGGCTATTTAGCCGCTTTGAAAGCTTACAATTATCCGATCAACGAGGATTATGTCATTTTTACAAATCCAGAGGTAAGCCATGAAAAGGAAATCGAGGAGATGTTCAAAGATAAAAAGAACATGCCCGATGCCTTGTTTACTTTCAGTGACGAGTTGGCGGTAGAAGCCATTCTAAAGTTAAAGAAAATGGGCTTGACCGTGCCTAGAGAAGTTTCTGTGGTGGGTTTTGGCGATAGCAATTTGTGCGAAATCATTGAGCCTAACCTGACCAGCGTGACCCACGAGCCCAAAATTATGGGCGAGGCAGCTGCAGAACTTTTGTTCAAGGTGATTCAGAAAAGGCATATCCCGAAACACGAGAAGAATTTGAAATTTGATTCAAGGGTAGTGATCAGAGATTCCTCACGCTAGAGGCATCTCTTTTCAGAACCTGAGGATGAAGTCTGATAAATTATCCTGACGCTCTAGGTTTAGTTTTTTCCGTATTCTATAGCGGCCAATTTCGACACCGCGCACGCTGATGTTCAGCAGGTTGGCGATCTCCTTAGTGTTCAGGTTCATTCTGATGTAAGCACTGAATTTCAATTCTTGTGGAGTGAGTTTGGGATAACTTTCCTTTAAACGGGTAATGAAATTGCCATGAACTTGATCAAAGTTAATTACGAATTTTTGCCATTCATCGGCTTTGGCCAAATCTTTATCAATTGTTTTGACGATTTTATTCAGTTCTGCGCTGAGGTTTTTTGGTGATTCGTTCTGTGCAAAATTCTTCAAGGTGTTTTTGATCTGGTTCAGTAATTCGTTTTTCTGAATCAAATGCATGGTGGATGAGGTCAACTCTTGACTTTTGAAATGGATCTCCGACTGGAGCTTGTCATTTTTAAGTTGGATGATTTCTTGCTCGGTTTTTTGAGTAATGGACTCAATTTCGTCTTCTTTTTCCTTGATCTCTAAATCCTGTTTTTCTGTCAATACTAAAGCAGCTTTTTTATAGTGTTTGTCGATGGATTTGAAACCCAAGAAAAGTAGACTTACAGAGCCAAAGCCATACAATAAATAGGCGAAAGTAGATCTGTAAATAGGAGGCTTGATGTGGAATGAATAGGGGATAGCATCCATTTCCTCATTATAAATGTTCTTCGCCCGTAGTCGGAAGGTATAATCTCCTTCGTGCAAATTGGTGTATTCCTTGGTGCTAGAAGCGGTCCAGTCCGACCACTCATTTTCGTAGGGTTCCAACTTATATTGATAATGAATTTCGCCCTCGCTCTCGAAATGGATGGCAGTATAATCGAAAACGAATGAGTTTTGACGAAATTTAAAGCTACTGATGGCCTTTTCGGGTTGAGTTTTTACAATTTCCTTGCCTTCCATAAACTGCCCATGAAAAACGATGGAATCGGACTTGCCTTTGTTCAAAACTTGTCTGATCAATACACTAAAGTCATCGGTTTTTTTGACCAAAAAAGTAGGGTCGTAATGGATGAATCCCTCGCGTGCGCCAATCAGAATATTGTCATTGTCCAGCACGGTGATATTGCCTAGATCGTCATTCCACAGACCTTTGACTTTATTGAAGGCCGCTGTCGAAAGCTCAAAACCTCCAGTATTTGTCGATTTAAGCACCCCGACTTTTGATCGTTCAATAAAATAAATATTGCCCAGCTCATCTTCTTCCATGTCTACAATCGAAGACTCATAGCCCAGGATATCGCTGTATTTGGCATAGGGAAAGAAAGAATCTTGGGCTTTGTCGTATTTATAAAAGCCACTTTCGGAGCTAAAAATGAGTTCGTTGGCAATGTTGTAAACATTGATCAGTACATCGGATGGAAAGCCCTTGTTGCTGTTGTACAGTTTTTTGTCCTTTACAGTCTGTAAATCTGAGCTGAGTTTCACTTTGAAAACGCCTTTGTAGCCTTGTGCCACCCAAAGTATGCTGTCAGAAAACTCCATCACCCTTGAAGACTCGTCAAAACCTTGGATTTTGTTCACAGTAGCCACCTCACCATCCTTTAGGGTAAGGGAATTGATACCCAGATAAGTGCCTTCGATAATTTTATTTTTATCGAAGGGATGCTGCTTGAACACCCAAGCGCCTTTCTCATCGGAAACATTGATGGCCCTATCGTTTTCAATTTTGAAAGCACCACTATGATGTCCCATGAGCAGTGTTTCATTGATTTTTTGAATGGAATATACCTTTCCAGAAGAACCCGCTACAAACTTTAATGCACCATCTTTCCAAGAATACAGCCCGTTGTTCGTACCCAAAAAGACCTTATTATCGGCAGCAAGTGCCGTATAGCCTGCCCCCGGCAAACCTAATCTTTCGTCAATAATGCTAAAGGGCGAATTCAATTCCACTCGGGCAATGCCATTGTTCAAAGCAAGCCAAAGATTTCCCTGATGGTCTTCGTGCATGGAATTAATGGTGTTATCAATCAAACCTTTGTCTTTGTCTAAATGAAGATTGATACGACCTTCTTTGTCGATCAAATACAGCCCGCCATTTTGAGTGGCCAGGGCAATTTCACCGTTGGATAGCCGAAGGGCGTCATTGATGATTTCATCCTCAATGGCCTTGTTTTTGAGAGAAAAGGCTTTGATTTCGCCTTGACTGTAGAGAAAATTTCCATCGTTAAAGGTGCTGATCAAAAGCTGGTCGCGATCAAAACTGATGATATCTGAGATTCGTTTGGTCTTGAAAAATTCACCATTGCGGATCAACTGTAGTTCACCATTTTTGAGCAGCGAGAGTCCGTTATTCCATTCCTGCACATAAAGTTGATTATTGACTTGGAAGGAAATCTCTAGCGCATATTTAGAAGTTATAGTGCTTAATTTGACCCCATCATAGACATAGATGTTCTTAAAAGTACAAAAGTAAATCAGTCCGTTTTGGGCGAATATTTTCCAGGTTTCGTCAAAATCCCGGACTTCACTAGGAAGGCTGTCGGCAAGGGAGTTGAACTGCATAAGCCCGTGGGCATCTGGATAGAAATAGCCAAAATCTGCTTGGCTTCCGGCATATATTTTTCGGTCCGAAGCCACATATACCGATCGCACCTTAGTATTGTTTTTGATGTGCAGGATGGTCCATTTGCTTCCATCGAATTGTAAGAGACCAAGGTTATTGGCAATGTATAATATACCATCCTCATCCTGTGTCATCGACCAGTTTTGGATGCCAGCTTCGTAAACATCGGGGGTGTAGTTTTTTACAAAGGGAAGTCCCTTGATTGAAACCATCTGTGCATAGCTGTTGAGGTAGGCACAAGCCAAAAAGAAGATCGAAAAAAGCAATTGCCTTTTGATATAAACACTACTCATTTTGCGGCTTTAGTCATTAAATACTCTCTTGAAAGCAGATTTGTTCATCCATTTTTCAATTAAGGTTAAAATGCGGAATTCGATTGCATAAACCAATTTTTTAATCCGAATGAGAAAGTATTGTAGTAGTAAAAAAATCTGAGCGATGAAGGATTGTAGTAGGTCTTTTTTTGGAAAATGAATGTCATGAGAAGTAATTGAAATCAAAAACAAATTCAAACTATGAAGAACAAATTTATTTTAGGCCTTTTGGCTTTCGCTCTAATTGCTCTTGTTTCATGTGGAGACGATGAGCCTGATGCTCCAGAAGAAGTGAGCGCAATTGTTGGTACTTGGACTTTAACCAATGCTCCAGGGTCTTTAGCTGTAGGTCCAGCTTCAGGTAGTGGTGCATGGTGGGCTAGTCCTGATCCAATCCGTACTGAAAGAGCTTGTCTTTATGATGATACTTATGAATTCACAGCTGATGGTGAATTGATTATTACCATGGGAAGCGAAACATGGCTTGAGTCTTGGCAAAATGGTGGTGGTGCAGAAGCTTGTGGCGCTCCAGTAGCTCCGCACATTAGTGGAACTTATACTTACACCTTTGATGAAGCCACTGGAACTCTTACCTTGAATGGTGCTGGTGCATTTGTTGGTTTACCAAAAGCTACTAACGCTGGTGAACTTTCAACTGGTGCATCTCAGCCGACTTCAAGAACATATTCAGTTGCTGCTTTGTCTTCTACCGCAGCTGAAATTAGAATCAACACTGGTTCTAACGGAACAGATGAGGTTCACTGGACTTTCAAGCTTTCTAAGCAATAATAATGGTTTAACCCTGCACCCGGAGTATGCATTCATAGTGTATCTTCGGGTGTACTTACCCTACAACCTATGAAAAAGGCTTTACTATACATTTGCTTCTTGACATTATTTGCCTGCGGAAATGATGATCCATCAGATCCCGAAGGAGAAACCAGTTTCATTCCAACCGAAGGTTTTGAATCAGCAGAATCTTATCCTAATATGACCTTGGTTTGGGAGGATGATTTTGAAGGTACTTCTCTCAACTCGGCCAATTGGACACATGAAATAGGGACTGGCCAAAGCGGTTGGGGAAATAATGAACTTCAGTACTACACTGCGGATAATACTTCGCTCGTGGATGGTCATTTGGTAATTACAGCCAAAAGAGAAGCTTTGAATGGAAGCCAATTTACGTCTTCAAGAATTGTCACATTAGGCAAGCAGAGCTTTCAATATGGTAGAATAGACATTAGGGCGGCTTTACCACAAGGCCAAGGCATGTGGCCAGCGCTATGGATGCTGGGCAGCAATTTTCCAACTGTTGGTTGGCCCTCTTCTGGCGAAATAGATATTATGGAAATGGTAGGTGGCTCTGGAAGGGAAAACACTATTCATGGTACAGTACATTGGCTAAATGACCTCAATGGTCAAAGGGCCGAATTTGGAGGTTCCAGAACCTTACCTACATCAACTTTCATCGGTCGATTTTATGTTTTCTCAATCGTTTGGAATGAATCTTCGATTGTCTGGTTGGTCAACAACAACGAATATCATAGAATCGATACAACACCCGCAGAGTTAGACGAATTCAGGAATGAGTTTTTCTTCATTTTCAATCTTGCGGTGGGCGGTAATTGGCCAGGAAATCCTGACAATACCACTAATTTCCCACAAAGGCTGATTGTTGATTACGTTCGGGTATTTCAGAATAATTAATGTTAACTTTTGCTTCAGGCGATTCAGTAATCATCGCATAAAATTGTTTGGCCTGCAAATCAACCTTAAACCAATTTTATGGCCAAAAAATCAACCTTTACCTATAAAGTCGCAGCAATTGTGGCTTTAGGAGGCCTTTTAATGGGCTTCGATGCTTCTGTGATTTCGGGAGTGAACAAATTTGTTCAAATAGATTTCAACCTTACCGATCTTCAATTGGGCTTTTCGGTAAGTTCACTTACGATCATTGCTTCCTTGGCCATGATGGTTTCAGGCCCTATCAGTGACCGCTTTGGTAGAAGGGTCGTTCTCAAGGCCTGCGCGATTATTTTTACCGTTTCTGCCATAGGTTCAGCCTTAGCACCCAATTTTGAATTGTTTTTGATTTTCAGAATGCTCGGTGGAATTGGAGTAGGAGCATCGCTAATACTAGCCCCCATGTACATAGCCGAAATTGCACCTCCTGCGATTCGCGGTAAAATGGTTTCATTCAATCAGTTGAATATTGTGGTTGGGATTTCTTTGGCCTTTTTTACCAATTACCTCATTTTGGCTTTGGCTGATTCTGATGCTACTTGGGTAGAAAGTCTGGGGATTGGCGAACATAACTGGCGATGGATGCTGGGAATCGAGGCAGTGCCTGCTGTGCTCTATTTCTTTGGTTTGTACTTAGTGCCGCGTAGTCCGCGATGGTTGGCCATGAAAGGTAAAATCGATGAAGCACTTCAAGTCATGAAATTATTCAGGGACGAAAAAGAAGCGGAAGAAGACATTAAATCGGTTCAAGAATCACTTAAGTCTGATCAGAATAAAAAGAAGGCTTCTATTAAATCACTTTTGATGCCTTCTTTAAAAGTAGTGCTTACCATTGGTTTAGTGATTGGTATTTTACAGCAAATCACGGGGATCAACTCTGTGTTCTTTTATGCACCAATGATTTTTGAACAATCAGGCATAGGCACAGATGCATCTTTCATTCAAGCCATTCTTGTTGGTTTGACCAATTTGGTATTTACGGTTTTGGCAATGCTTTTCATCGATAAGTTGGGCAGAAAACCATTGCTGGCCATCGGAGTGTCAGGAATTGCGGTTTTTATGTTTTTACTCGCTTATGGTTTCAACTCTGCGAATTACGTGCTTAAACAAGAAAAACTATCCGCTTTATCTTCAGCGATTGACCAGTCATTGATCATGCCTTTAGTAGGCATAGAATTCAGCAATGATGTGGAATATAAAAATGCCCTAAAGGACCTTTTGGGACCAACACAGTCCAAGCAATACGAGTCCGAATTAATCACTGCGGCCATTGATATGGATCCAATGTTGATTTTAATTGGTATCATCGGTTTTGTGGCCTCATTTGCCATCTCACTCGGGCCAGTCATGTGGGTATTATTCTCGGAGCTTTTCCCACTGCATGTCAGAGGAATTGCTATTTCCGCGGTTGGGTTTGTGAATTCAGCCGTTAGTGCGGGTGTGCAATTCGTCTTTCCTTGGGAACTGTCTACCATCGGCAGTGCGGCCACCTTTTTGATTTATGGCTTATTCGCTGTCCTTGGTTTGGTCTTTATTATATTTAAAGTGCCAGAGACCAAAGGAAAGAGTCTCGAAGAGCTTGAAGCCATACTTGTTAAATAGAAATTAATCGATCATGAAAATTAGAATATTGACCTCCATTGCACTTATGGCATTTTTTGTCATGAACTGCGAAACCTCTAAAGAAGTAGTTCAATCGAGTGCCGATATGATTGTTGAAGCTGAAGATTTTGTGACCTCTTCCGGAGAAGTCCAAAAACTCGAAAATGGAGTCAGCAGCATGGGCAATTCATGGATTGGTTTCGATGTGGCGGTGAAAGAAGTAGCACGCTATAAGGTTGAAATTGCTATGATGGGCGAAGGCCAGATATGGCTCGAAGATTATGCTGAAAATGCTGATGGCAGAACTTACAATATTACAGGAAACTTCAAGGGATCGGATTTAGAACAATTCGTTACAGTCGCCAAAGAGGGCAGTCCTTTGAACGTAGGAACTCACAAAATGAGACTTCATTTCGAGGGAGACAATCTTCAAGTCGATAAGATCGAATTCACTAAAATGATTGATCACCAAATGACGCCCCAGACTTTGACTCAAAGTACCACGGGTGATAATTGGGAATTGGTTTGGTCTGATGAATTTGAAGGCGAAGGGCTGCCAGATACCACCAAATGGATTTATGATGTAGGCAATTGGGGTTGGGGCAATAATGAACCGCAATATTATACTGCATCTAGAACAGAAAATGCCAGACTTGAAAATGGTAATTTGATCATTGAAGCCCGTAAAAATGACATGGGGCAAGAATGGACCTCAGCACGATTGACGACTCGCGGAAAAACCAGTTTTCTCTATGGAAAAATTGAATTTAGAGGAAAGGTCCCAGCAAAGGATGGTACTTGGGCTGCAGGTTGGCTACTGGGCGATGCTTACAGAGATGAACTTTCTTGGCCTTATTGTGGAGAAATTGATGTTTTAGAGTGTGTGGGAAGCGAAATTGATGACGAAACAGGTGATGGAATTAACCATGCTTCATGCCATACCCGCACCTATTATTTCAAAGAGAATACCTCCATTACCGCGGTCACCAACGTGGAGGACATGACAAACACCTTTCATACCTACACAATTGAGTGGAAACCTGATGGCATCAAAGCTTTCCTGGATGGCAAAGAATACTATACCTACGATAAAACTAAAGATTCATTAGAATGGCCCTTTGACAAACCCCAAAACATTATTTTAAACCTTGCCATGGGTGGGGGAATGGGCGGTGCAATTGATCCAAGTATCGATGGTCAGCAGTTCATTCTCGATTATGTACGGGTTTATGAATTGAAGTAAGATGTCAGCAAAGATCAAGCATCTTGTAGAACTCATGGCTAAAATGACGCTACAAGAAAAAGTGGGTCAGCTTAATTTTCCGGTTGGAGATTTATTCATGACAGGCCCAACCATGGAAACTACTCAGTCCGATAAGTTTGATGATCAGATCAGAGAAGGGAAAATTACAGGGATTTTTAATATTTATGGGGCGAGCTATACGCATCGTTTACAGAAAATAGCAAAGGAGGAATCTCGATTAGGGATTCCTCTTTTGATGGGAGCCGATGTAATTCACGGCCTTAAAACAATATTCCCGATTCCTTTGGCTGAAGCCGCGAGCTGGGATTTAGCTCTGATTGAAAAAACCGCAAGAATCGCTGCCATCGAGTCAACTGCCGTGGGCATCAACTTTAACTTTGCACCCATGTGCGATATTGGTTTGGATGCACGATGGGGCAGAGTGGCTGAAGGTGCGGGTGAAGACACTTACCTGACTGGAATGATTTCCGCAGCACGAGTGCGCGGGTTTCAGGGTGAAAAGTTGAGTGATGCCGATACGCTAGCGGCTTGCGTAAAACACATGGCAGCCTATGGTGCTCCAGAAGGTGGACGCGATTATAATTCCGTTGATATGTCGGAAAGGCGATTGCGCGAAACCTACCTACCTGCCTATCAAAAAGCAATTGATGCTGGAGCAGCCACCGTAATGACTTCTTTCAATGACTTGAATGGAGTGCCTTGTACTGGAAATTCCTTCCTCTTGAAGAAAATTTTAAGAGAAGAATGGGGATTCAAAGGCATGGTGGTTTCAGATTGGGCGTCAATCAGTGAAATGGCGGTGCATGGCACTGCCAAAGATCATTCGGATGCGGCCAAGCAGGCCATTCTTGCGGGTACCGATATGGACATGATGGCTGATGCGTACATCAATTTTTTACCAGGTTTAGTCGAAAGCGGTGAGGTGCCACTCGAAATATTGGATGAGGCGGTTTACAACGTCCTAAAGTTAAAATACGATCTCGGTTTATTCGATAATGCCTACCTCTATTCGAATGAAGTAACCGAGCAAACCAAGGTGTTTTCGGCCGAACACTTGGCGATTTCTAGAGAAATGGCTGAGAAGAGCATTGTGCTGCTTAAAAACGAAAATCAAATTCTTCCTTTGAAGCAGTCCAGTCAAAAGATTGCTTTAATCGGCCCATTGGCCAATAATCGCCCAGACATGAATGGTACCTGGTCATTCTTTGCAGATGCCAACGCACCAGTAACAATGCT
This sequence comes from Cytophagales bacterium CG12_big_fil_rev_8_21_14_0_65_40_12, assembly GCA_002786855.1. Taxonomy (GTDB): domain Bacteria; phylum Bacteroidota; class Bacteroidia; order Cytophagales; family Cyclobacteriaceae; genus Roseivirga. The sequence goes on along the minus strand of PCUU01000089.1, from coordinate 22,314 downwards.
CGAAGGGCTTCAAAATTTGAGTAAAAATGAAGTATTGTTTGCAGAAGGCTGTGCTCTCTATGAATCTACTGAAGATAAGTTTGAAGAGGCCATCACTGTTGCCAGCCAAGCCGATGTGGTAATCTTAGCCCTAGGAGAAAGTGCGGTAATGAATGGCGAGGCGGCCTCCAGAACGGATATCGGCTTGCCCGATAATCAGCTCGAATTGGCCAAACGAATTCATGCTTTGGGCAAACCAATCATTGTATTGCTTTCTTGCGGAAGGCCCATGGCCATTCCTTGGCTGGCCCAAAACGCAAACGCCATTTTGGTAACTTGGGCTTTGGGCACAGAGGCTGGAAACGCCATTGCGAACGTGGTATATGGCAATGTAAATCCTTCGGCTAAGCTTCCAATTACCTTTCCACGCAATGTGGGGCAAGTGCCCATTCACTACCAAATGAAAAATACAGGTAGACCTTATCTTGGGTTAAATAACGAGCCTGCCTCTGAGCGTATTTATGTGTCAAAATATCGGGATTCGCCCAATAGCCCGCAATTCCCTTTTGGCTTCGGGTTAAGTTATACTAGATTCAAATACAGTGGGTTAGAAGCTTCTGCTGACCGCATCACGAATGACGAGAGACTAAAAATAAGTGTGACAATCACCAACATGGGCGAAAGAGAAGGTGAGGAAATAGTGCAATGCTATATTCGGGATGTTGTGGCCAGTGTAACCCAACCACTTTTAAAACTCAGGAAATTCGCGAAAATCAAATTGAAAGCGAAAGCGCATCAGGTGGTTACTTTTGAAATCGGCCGAGATGATCTTTTGCTGGTCAACAATGACATGCAATGGGTGGCTGAAGCTGGAGAATTTAAAGTGTTTGTAGGGCCGAATACTTTAGATTTACAATCTTTAAACTTTGAATACCAAATCAACTAATCATGAAAAAACCTTTGCTGACAGTCATTTTTTTGAGCGCTTTCATTGCACTCGGTTGCCAACAGAAAACACCAAAACTTGTTTGGTCCGATGAATTTGACAATGCTGGAACGCTAAACCCTGATAAATGGACGGCTTATGTTGGCGATGGATGCCCCGGTATATGTGGTTTCGGAAACAACGAATTGCAATATTATACTGACGTCCCAGAAAACGTCCTTGTAGAAGACGGAAAACTCATCATTACCGCTCAAAAGGATTCTATGATGAATTCTGCCTATACTTCTGCTAAAGTAATCAGTAAAGGGAAAGGGGATTTTAAATATGGAAGAATAGAGGTGATGGCAAAGTTACCTGTAGGCCTAGGCACTTGGCCCGCCATTTGGATGCTCCCTACCAATAAAAGCGAATTCGGTTGGCCAAAAAGTGGTGAAATAGACATTATGGAACATGTGGGCTACAATCAGGGAATGGTTTATGGAACAGTGCATACGGAGTCATTCAATCATATCAAAGGCACTCAAAAGGGAGATTCTATTCTGGTTGCTACGGCCTCATCCCAATTTCATGAATATGCCATTGAGTGGACAGATAAGAAAATTGACTGGTTCTTGGATGGTGAAAAGTACCATACTTTTGACAATACAGGCAACGGAATCGATGCTTGGCCCTTCGACCAACCCTTTTATTTGATATTCAATATTGCAGTTGGAGGCACTTGGGGAGGTAAATTTGGGGTAAATGATGAAATATGGCCACAAACATTGCAAATAGACTATGTACGTATCTATGAATTTTAATAACTTGTTGGTCAACCTTAACTTTTATTCTCCATGGTAGATTTGATTAGTCTCGATTACGTTGTCATTGCCCTGTACTTCGTGGTCGTTTTTGGAATTGCAGCATGGGCCACTTTTAAAGAAAAAGTGAATGCCTCTTCTGCGGATTATTTTTTGGGCGGAAAGAATGTTGGCTGGTTTGTAATTGGAGCTTCCCTCTTTGCTTCGAACATTGGCTCTGAACACTTAGTAGGCTTGGCCGGGTCTGGCGCTGGATCTGGGGTAGCCGTTGGGCAATTCGAAATCCTTGCAGGATTTATGCTGCTTTTGTTGGGCTGGGTTTTCGTTCCTTTTTATGTAAAAAGTGGGGTGTTTACCATGCCAGAATTCTTGGAAAGAAGGTATTCACCAGGGGCTAGGACCTACCTTACTTGGGTATCAATCATAGCGTATATTCTCACCAAAATTTCAGTAACCATAGCCGCTGGGGCAATCGTTTTCACCGCTTTAGGGGTAGGCTTTTGGACCGGGGCAATCATAATCGTGGTAGCGACTGGTATTTATACCATTTTCGGAGGATTAAAGGCGGTACTCTACACCGATATGATTCAAATGTTTGTGCTCATTGGAGGCTCGATTGCAGTTACTTTTTTTGGACTTCAGCAACTTGGCGGATGGGACGAACTGCAAGCAACAGTAGGCGCAGAATATTTCGATATGTGGCAGCCGATGGACCACCCCGATTTCCCATGGACTGGAATCCTTTTTGGGGCGCCCATCCTGGGGGTTTGGTACTGGTGTACCGATCAATACATTGTGCAAAGAGTACTGTCTGCCCGAAATATTGAGCAAGCCAGAAAAGGAACCATCTTCGGTGGCTTCTTGAAAATGCTTCCACTTTTCTTGTTTGTGCTTCCTGGTATTATCGCCTTTGCTTTAGCTAAAAAAGAAATGCTCACCCTTGAAAGCAATGACCAAGCTTTGATTGTGATGGTGAAGGCCATGGTGCCTGCTGGTGTTAGAGGTTTGGTAATTGCCGGTTTATTGGCCGCGCTAATGAGTTCATTATCATCTGTATTCAACTCTTGTTCTACTCTATTCACCATCGATGTGTATAAGCGATGGAAACCTGAGACGAGTGAGAAAAACCTGGTCATCATCGGCCAGGTAGCTACTGTAATCATGGTTGGTATCGGTTTGCTTTGGATACCATTTATGGAGAATGTTTCAGATCAAATTTTCGTTTATCTGCAAAGCGTTCAAGGATACATTTCTCCACCAATTGCTTCTGTTTTCTTGCTAGGAATCTTCTTTAAAAGACTGAATGGACAAGGTGCTATGGCTTCGCTTTTAACAGGTTTAGTGATTGGGGCTACCAGATTTATTTTAGAGCTGAATAAAAGTGCATTGGATGGTTTCTGGTATGATTTCGCGGATATCAACTTCTTGCATTTCGCGATTTTCTTGTTCGTCATCTGTAGTGTTGTGCTGGTCGTGGTCAGTTTGTTGACACCTGCACCCGATGCTAAGCATACCGATGGTATCACTTACGAAAAAGGTGTGCGATCTGAGTCTGCCAATAAAGGAAAAGATGCGATATTGACCGCAATTCTAATTGCCATTATCGTTGTCATTTGGATTTACTTTAGTTAATAACTTTATGAGTAAAGCATTGAAAATTGCCGTTGTTGGCCCCATACCTCGGGATCATATTACCACTTACAAAGGCGAGGTAATTGAAAAATATGGCTGCATTACCCACCCGACCATTGGCCTTGCTCAATTATTGAAAGGGCAAGGAACGGTGTACCCAATCTCTCATATCCGAAAAGTGGACATGGAGTCGGTGCAGGAGATTTTTGCCCCTTATCCAGCGATTGATATGTCTGGCGTGAGCGATGAGGCAGACAGTGGGGACGTGATCAAGCTCACTTTTTTAGATCAAAATTTCAGGGTCGAAAAACAGACGGCTTTTATGAACCCCATCATGCCCCGCGATATGGCGCCCTACTTGGATTGCGATGCCTTTGTTTTTGTGCCAATCACGGACCATGAAATTGTCTTGGATACCCTCAAGTATTTGAAGGAACACAGCACTGGCATTATCATTTTTGACGGTCATGGCCCAACGCATACCATGACCATCAGTGGCGATCGACACAAAAAATTCTGGGTAGAAAGGGACCTTTGGTTGCCTTATATCGATGTGCTAAAAATGAACCTTGAAGAATCTTGGTGTACTTGGTACAAAAATGAATATGCAGAATCTGAGTTAACCGATCTGTTGGATGATATTGGGCAGGAACATTTAAGGCCGATGGCCGATTACATTTTAGACAGAGGTCCAAAATGTTTGATAGTGACCACCGATGCCTCTGGCTGCAAAGTTTTTACCAAACCGAATGGCGAGTTAATCGAAGAGTTTGTTCCCTCCATTTTCATGAGCAATGTAGTGGACACTACCGGCTGTGGCGATTCCTTTGCTGGAGGCCTCGCCTATGGTTTGATGGGAAGAGAAGGGCAATACAATGTGGCTTCCATGTACGCGAATGCGTTAGGTGCTCAACGTACCCAAGGACGAACTTTCGAGGTTTTTAAATCACTGAAAGAAACCGAAGATATGATTCGAGCTAACTACCCCGACTTCAAATGAGTTTACCAAAAGCGGTGATTTTCGACCTGGATGGCGTAATTGTCGATACTGTTCCTGCGCATTATGTGGCATGGAAGAGTATTGCAGATGAATTGGGCATAGCCTTCGATGAAGAGGCTAACGAAGCACTAAAGGGGGTGAGCAGAGTTGACTCAATGAAGAAGATTCTGGCCCTTGGTGGTCTGAAAAGATCAGATAGTGAAATTCTTGAACTTACCACAAAGAAGAATGAGCTATATGTTGATATCATTTCTAAAATGACAGCAGATGATATTCTACCTGGAGTAATTGATTTTATGGATTTGCTTCAGCATCAAGGGATTAAAATGGCTGTAGGCTCTTCGAGCAAAAACACACCAACCATTCTAAAGTGCATTGGTTTGCAGGATGCTTTCGATGCAATTGTAGATGGTAATCAAGTAACGCATTCTAAACCAGATCCGGAAGTATTCCTGAAAGGAGCGATTAAATTGGGGCTATCGCCAGAAGATTGCGTTGTGATTGAAGACGCCATTTCTGGGATAGAGGCCGCTATTAACGCAAAAATGAAATGCATTGGAATTGGCGAGCAAGATGTGCTCGGAAAAGCCAATGTTGTGATTAAATCCCTCTCTGAGGCTAATCTTGACTTATTAAGTCGCTTATAATAGTCGATAAAAAATATTGAAACGCGCAGTTTAACATGAAAGACTACATCAAACACAATGAATGGTCAATTATAGAAGAAGGCTTTGAGCCAGAATATAATTGTATTTCCGAAAGTATTTTCAGCCTAGGCAATGGCATGTTTGGTCAAAGGGCCAATTTCGAAGAGCATTATTCTGGAGAAACCTTACAAGGCAATTATGTTGCAGGGGTTTACTATCCCGACAAAACCCGAGTGGGCTGGTGGAAAAATGGATATCCTGAATATTTCGCGAAAGTTTTGAATGCCAGTAATTGGATCGGAATCAATTTTGAGTTCGAAGGCGAAATGTTCGATTTACATACCTGTAAAGTGTCCAATTTCAGAAGAGAATTGAACATGAAAGAAGGTTGGTTAGAGCGTTCCTTCAAAGCTGAATTACCAAGCGGAAAGCAGGTGAAAGTAGCCGCCAAGCGAATTTGCAGCATGGTAAAAACCAGGATCGGAGCGATTCGATACGAATTGACTCCGCTCAATTTTTCGGGCGAAGCCAAAATAACCCCTTATGTGGATTTCGATGTAATGAACAAAGATTCGAACTACGATGAGAAATTTTGGATCGAGCAAGAAAAGAAAACCGCAAGCGATTTTTCCTATGTTATTGCAAGCACGAAGAAAACAGATTTTTGGGTGGCCACGGCCATGAAATATAACATTGATGGTGCTTGGGAGAGTACGGGCCAATCCTTCAACGAACGTGATAAATACATTGAAGCAGTAGAAACTGGGAATTTAACCAAAGGACAGTCCATTACCGTCTTTAAATATGCCGCCAATATTTCTTCCATGAATCATGGTAAGAATACCTTGGCCACGGTAGCTGAAAAAGAGGTGACTGAAGCCTTCAATACAGGTTTTGACAAGCTATTGGCAGAACATGTTAAAGCCTGGGCTAGAAAGTGGGAGCAAAGCGACATCACTATCGATGGCGATGTTTCTTCACAGCAAGGCATTCGTTTCAATATATTCCAACTGAACCAAACCTATACTGGCGAGGATGAGCGACTAAATATTGGCCCTAAAGGATTTACAGGCGAAAAATATGGAGGAAGCACTTACTGGGATACAGAGGCTTATTGTTTGCCTTTCTACCTAGCCACTTCAGATAAGGAAGTAGCAAGAAACCTTTTGCTGTATCGCTTCAAGCATTTGAAAAAGGCTATCGAAAATGCTGAGAAATTAGGCTTTACCAATGGTGCTGCTTTGTACCCAATGGTAACCATGAACGGTGAAGAATGTCACAACGAATGGGAGATCACTTTCGAGGAAATCCATAGAAATGGTGCTATTGCTTATGCTATTTTCGATTACATCAATTACCATGATGATCAGGACTATTTGCTCGATTATGGACTTGAAGTATTGATTGCCATTTCTCGTTTCTGGGCGCAACGCGTGAACTGGTCTGATCGCAAACAGCAGTATGTGATGTTAGGTGTTACAGGGCCAAATGAATACGAAAACAACGTGAACAATAACTGGTACACCAGCAAAATGGCACTTTGGACTTTGAAATATACCTTAGAGGGAATTGCCAAGAACAAGGGCAATAAAAAGCTGGCCAGCCTCTTGAAGAAAGTTGAATTTGATGAAGCCGTTGAAACAGCCAAATGGCAGGACATTTTAGATAAAATGTATTTGGGTTATGATGAGGAGAAAGGTGTTTTTCTTCAGCAAGATGGCTTCTTGGATAAGGAGCTGATCCAAACCAAAGATTTGGCCAAAACGGACAGACCGATCAATCAGAAATGGTCTTGGGATAGGATATTGAGGTCATGCTTCATCAAGCAAGCAGATACCTTGCAAGGCATTTACCTTTTCGAAGATGAATTTGATTTAGAAACCATCGAGCGCAACTTCGATTTCTATGAACCGATGACGGTGCATGAGTCTTCGCTTTCGCCATGCGTACATGCTATTTTGGCTTGCAAGTTGGGCAGAAAAGAAAAGGCCTATGAGATGTACCTGCGCACTGCCCGACTCGACTTGGATGATTATAATAACGACACCGAAGATGGCTGTCATACCACAAGCATGGCGGGCACTTGGATGGCATTCGTCAAAGGTTTTGCTGGAATGCGGGTGAAAGAAGGACAGCTTCATTTCAACCCGACAGTACCTGATCAATGGGGTGGCTATTCGTTTAAGATCAAGTTCCGCGAGCGCAACCTCAAAATCAATGTAAAGAAAGACAGCGTGAACATATCGAATGAGTCTGCTGAACCAATTTCAGTTTACCTATTTGGCAAAGAGCATCAATTAAAAGCCAATGGCAAAGTGATTATCCCGAACTAAGATTGTTTGGTCTTTTGAGATTCAAAACTCTTTCAGCGAAAACTGGAAGAGTTTTTTGTTTTTAAATTCCTATTCTACCTCTCCCTACTCGGCCTCGTTTGCAACGAGGTTGACAGCGAAAGCTTATTCCTAATCGACCTTGTTTACAACGATGTTGGCCTTCAAACTAATTCAACCAAAGATGAAATCTACTCCAAAAGCGAACAAATTGAATAAGCTATGCAGTATAATGGAGTACCTTAACCCGAATCTTATTCTGACTATGCCTAAGAAGACACCTCCTATAAACTGAGGTATGACCATAAATGGATACACCCAAATTGGAATTGATTGGTAGTCATAATTGCTCATATGAACTAATGCAAATGACACTGTGAGGATCCAGAAAATGTGTCTTGAGTATTTGGCATGTAATCCTTCAATATCATATTTATAGTCTTTCTTCCAATCCAACGAAACCAAAAAAAGCACGGAAATAAACAGAGCGAGTCCGATCGGCCAGTATAATGTGATAAGAATTAAACTTACAAGGACTAAGAACAGCTTAAAATGCAGTTCTTTATAGACCATGGGCCACCTGAACAAGAGTTCCTCAATAAAGGGTAAAATTAAAACGCCTAACAGAATTATTTCAAAGTCATTCTTTAGGAACTCATTGTAAGTATCGAAAAATTGCTCAAATAACAAATAGAGGGGAAATATGATTATGAAATTCAGGAGTATATCTATAAGGAGATAGACCGAGATTGTTTTGAAAAGGTGATGCTTACTCCAACCTGTTCGAAGTCTCTTTAATTTCTTTTGACCTTTAAGAAGTTCTAACAGGTATCGGTATTCATACGTGATATTATTCATTAACTAAACATAATAAAAAGTATTTTAATATTCTTTCGTGGTCTTCTCTATCTCCGATATAACAAGCTCGACCGCAGTAGTAGCACTCCACCTCGATGGTAAAAGTTGAAATTTGTTCGATAGCCATTATCTTGTGTCATGAACCTTAAATTTCAACTATGAAATCACTCTTTGTAATTATAGTTATTTGCACAGCCGGCATCCTTGGTTTCTATCTAGGAAAGAACGCTGCCAAACCAGATTCGAAATCAATTGATACCCAAGTATTCACCACAGCCAAGGCCATAAAAACTGTGGACCAATGGGGGAGAATGGATGTATTCACGCCCGATGAAACCACCACTTTTGGGACTTCATTGATGTTTACTGCCGTTATTGACGTGCTGCCGGGACAAGAAGTACACCCACCTCATCGACATTTAGAAGAAGAATTAATGTACATCGCCAGAGGTTCAGGCGTTTGGAGTATCAATGGAAAGGAACAAGTGGCTAATGCTCAGGATTTGCTCTATGCCCAACCTTGGGACACGCATGGCTTATTGAACACGGGATCGGATACGCTTACCTTTTTCGTAGCCAAATGGAGGACTAAGGGTACTGCAGAATTGCCAGAACCCAACTAATCTGTTATCAACTAATCCACTCGACCTTGTTTGTAACGAGGTCGATCTCAAAGGCATGAAATCTTGCAATGGCTAAAGTTTAGCCTAAGGCCAATCTCTTTTTGGATCTATACGCAAAATAGCTGGCGGTTAAATAACCAGAGAAAACGTCCCAAACTCCCCACCAAGCTGCGATTAAGGCCATCGGCCCATTGCCATCAAAAAAGTTAAAGATCAGCACCAAAGCCAGTCCACCATTTTGGATTCCGGTTTCAATGGAAATGGTACGGCAGTCTTCTTCATTATTCCCCACCAGTTTCGAAGAAAAATAACCAATGCTTAAGGCCATGAGATTATGCGCCAACACCAACAGCACTACATAATGAATGTAGTTTTTAAAAACATCAATGTTATCTACCGTGGCCACCACGATAAACGCCAGCAGAATGAGAAATGAAATCACTTTGGTCGGTTTTTCTATGGTTTTGGTAAGTTTCGGCAATTGGTTACCCACAAGCAGACCTAATATTAATGGGAAGACCAAAATGAGCAAAACGGTTTTGAACATCTGCCAAAATCCAAGTCCAATATTCTGAATCATTTCGGAAGTGTCGGGTAAGAGGCTTCCCCAAAACTGAAAGTTGAAAGGCGTAGCAAAAGCAGCAATGATGGTGGCAAAGGCCGTAAGTGTAACCGAGAGTGCCGCATTCCCTTTTCCGATCAGGGAATAGAAGTTGGATACGTTCCCTCCGGGGCAGGCCGCTACCAGGATCATGCCTAAGGCCAAACCAGGATGAGGCTTAATTATCCAAATCAGTAGAAAAGTAAAAGCGGGAAGCAGAATAAATTGGCTGCTGATACCAGTAAAAAAGGCTTTTTTATGATTTAATAAGTTAAGGAAATTAGCTTTTTTAAGATTAAGAGCCACTCCAAACATGATAAACCCCAAACAGAAATTAAGCAGGCCTACGCTATCATCAGAAAAATTGATGCGCACTTGATCTAATGTCGACATGCCATAAAACTAAACAAGATGAGCCTGATTGCAAACTTTGTTTTATCTACCGTGATCAAGGGCTCATTCCTGTAAGAGATCCTTGATCATAAACCAAAGAGGATCAACTAATTTGCAGCTTTTCGGGTTATTGCTGGGCATTCCATAAAGGATTTTTACCTTTGTAACCAATTAAAAATCAAGGATAAAACTAAAACCAAGATTTATGTTAAAAGCAAAAAAGGGCGATAACGTCAAAGTACATTACACAGGAAGGTTGAAAGATGGAACAATCTTCGATTCATCAGAAGGCAGAGAACCCCTTGGTTTTCAGGTAGGCGCGGGTCAAATGATTAAAGGATTCGATATGGCTGTGGATGGACTTGAAATGGGTAAGAAAATAACAGCTGAAATTCCTGCTGCTGAAGCTTATGGTGAAGTGAATGAAGAGCTTTACTTTGATGTTCCTAAGAATAATTTACCTCCAGATTTAAACCCTGAAGTAGGTCAGCAACTCGCGATGACCCAACCCAATGGGCAACAAGTACCAGTCAAGGTGAAAGAGATAAAAGAAGATATCGTAGTGATCGATGCCAATCATGACCTAGCGGGTAAAGATTTAATCTTCGATATAGAATTAGTAGAAATCGCTTAATTAAGCAATACTTAAAATATTGGAACGGACTAATCTGAAAAGGTGAGTCCGTTTTTTTATGCTTTGCTAAACAAGTTCTATTTTTGAAGTAATCTGGCAATTCATTTGAATCAGTGGTATTTACGGTTCTACGGTTTAATACATTCTGACTTTAAAAAGTATGTTATAAATTTCTGATAAATAAGAAACTCAATAAAGACATTTAAATCAGGAGAATTATTCTTTAAGATAATTTGTAATGAGTGTCTGATTTAGGATTTACAGTTGTATTTTCGGTTAAACAGACTAACTCCATTAGACTTAAGCCATGCTGAAATTCAGAGCACTAACTGTTTTATCTATTCTGATATTTTTTATTTCGGTTTGTGACGAACAGAATCTGATTGCTCAAACCAAAATAGACTCGCTTCTACAAATTAGAGCATCGGCTGCACATGATACCGTAAAGCTCACTATTGACCTATTAGTAGGTGAAGAGTTGACAAGAGTTAATTTCGATTCAGCCCTCTTTTATATGAATAGAGCCTTAGAAACAGCTCTATCCTTATCCGTTGATGCTCCAAAGTATGAGGCTGAAAGCCTTAGTGCCCTAGGGGTAGCTTATGTCAATATTAGGCAAAAAGAGAAGGGGATTGAATTGCTGAATGAAGCGATGACAATCCAAAAAAGAGAGGGCCTCAAAAAGGAACTCTCTTATACCCAATTTGATTTGGCTTCGACTTACCAAGGCATGTCTAATTTTGATACTGCCATTCTACATTATGACTCAATTATAACAAGAAATATAGCAGATGGGACCTCATATCGCCTTGCGATGAGCTACAATTACTCTGGACTTTGTAGCTATTATCTCAGAAAGCTGGACATAGCCTCTGAAAGAATATTGGAAGCAATCAGGTTCAGAAAGGCCACAGGTGACACTGCTAGAATCCATTATCCGTACATGGTTTATGGCCTGATTTTGAAAGAACAAAAGCAGTACGAAAAGGGCAAAGCTTACATAAGACAGTCAAGAGAGATAGCAAGACTGGCAGGTGAAAAAGGGCGAGTATCCTTGGCCTACACCAATATTGGGCAGATTTTGATATTGCAGGACAGTTTGGATGAAGCATTTGAGTCGTTGACTAATGCGTGGGAAATAGACAAGGAGCTAGGAAGGAGCTCAGTGAGTTATTATAACAATGTGGCTTGGATAGAAAAACAGAGAGGTGATTATCGCAAAAACCATGAGTATATGGTGGAAGCTGTAAAGTCAATCCCATCAAATTATGCTCCAAAATCCAAAGCAGATGTTTATGGAAGCCTTGCTGAAGCAAAATTATTTTTGGTGGACTCGGTTTACTCTGATTTTACTCAGGAAAGTAAAAACCTATTACAAGCCGCATTGCCTTATGCTCTAGAGGGCTGGGAGCTTGCCAATATTGCGGAATCTGGCAATGTAAAGCTAAAACTAGCAGAAATATTGGCCTTGATTTACTCTAAGCTGAATCAATATCAAAAGGCCTATGAATTCAGCCAAATTTCTAAAGGCATATCTGAAGAAATCAATGATCAGACCAGAACGGATGCCATCGCCAAAATGACCACTGAGTTTGAAACAGAAAGAATAGAAGGAGAGAACGCTTTGTTGCAAGAAAGTCAGCGAGCACAACGGGCACAATTAAAACAACAAAGATATTTACTGATTGGAATCCTCATTGTGCTGCTCTTGATTATTGCCATAGCCATTTTGATTCAAAGAGGTCGCCAAAAATTGAGAAAGGCGAACGGGATTATTGAAAAATCCTTGTCAGAAAAGGAGTTGCTACTCAAAGAAATTCACCACAGGGTAAAAAACAATCTTCAGGTAGTTTCAAGCCTTTTGGATTTGCAATCACGAGAAATTGACGATGAAAAAACCCAAGCGACATTTATGGAAGGCCAGAATAGGGTAAAAGCTATGGCCTTAATTCATCAAAAGCTCTATCAAAACGAAAACTTGGCAACCATTAATTTTGAAGAATATGCCAATATGTTAGTAGGAGAGTTGGGCACCATTTATAATAAAAAAGCAGATGTGAATACCGTGGTAAATGGCGGATCAACGTCTGAATTCGATATCGATACTGCAATTCCTTTGGGCTTGATTTTGAACGAACTGATCTCTAATGCCTATAAATATGCCTTTAACAATGGCGAACAAGGTACCCTTTCTGTTTCCATTAATTCATTGGGTGAAGGAAAGCATCAATTGACAGTAGAAGATAATGGAGGTGGATTGCCAGACTCATTTGATTTTCAAAAAGCCAAAAGTCTAGGTTTAAGGTTAGTCAGAAGATTGGCTAAACAACTCTATGGCAGTGTTGAGTATTCAAACATTGGAGGAGCAAAATTTGTTGTTAACTTCACCGACACCTTACAGCGCAAGGCAATCTAAAATGAGCAAAGTAAAAATACTGGTAGTTGAAGACGAAATGGTGATTGCAGAGAATATCTGCTTGATCCTAGAAGACTTAGGCTATGAAGTTTTGGAGCCTGCCATCAACTATGAAGAAGCCCTTGAAACGATTGAAGCCGAGAGGCCTGATATCGCTATTCTCGATATTCAATTGGGTGGAAAAAAGGATGGAGTAGACCTAGCTTGGACAATCAAAGAGCAATACGATTTCCCTTTTATTTTCCTTACTTCCAATGCCGATGCGGGTACTATAGAACGGGTCAAAAAGGTATCGCCTCCCGCGTATTTGGTCAAACCATTTAATAAAGATGATCTCTATACGTCAATAGAGTTAGCCTTACACAGCTATGCCGAAAGCAGGGGGAATGTCAAAACTCAAGAAGAAGACTTACTGATCAAAGACGCCATTTTTATAAAGGAGAAAAACCTCTTTCATAAAATCAAACTTAATGATATTCGCTACCTAAAAAGCGATCACGTATACATAGAACTTTATACGGTCAATAACCAAAAACACCTTATCCGTGGTAGTTTAACCGATCTTTCAGAAAGACTCCCAAAGAACTTCTATCGTACCCACCGTAGCTTCACCATTAATGTGGACCATATGGATGCCATCAACTCAGCCTATGTGCTAATGAACGGAGAGCAAATCCCAATCGGTAAAAACTACCGCGATGATCTTTTGAAGAAGATTCGGGTGGAGTAGTGATTACTGTTTAATCACTAATCATTTCAAGTGAATTCATTGTGATTTTATGATAAAAATCACGAATATGTGATTAAAATTACTTTTGTGAAATGAATCATGGAGATCAATTAAGGCTAAAACTACAGGAGCTAGGTGTTAAAAAGAAGAAACTGGCAACGCTAATGGGAGTGCATGCCAATACCATTACCCAATGGTTGGGCAAAGAGGTTATAGGCGTTTCCACTAGAACGCGCATAGCCGAGGCGTTGAGTGTGGCTGAACGTGATATCTTCTCTACTAAAGTCTATGATTTGCTAGCGTCAGATGCTCCAGTATTACAGGAGCCATCGGGTTTTTCTAGTAAACCTACCTCTGATGACTCACTAAAGAAACTGGATGCTTTCCAATATTGCGGTTTGCTTAACATCGGCAAAGATGGTTTGGAACTACAAAGAAAATGGCGCTCTGAATGGTGAATTACGAAGACCGGATGCTTGTAGATACCAATGTGATTATCTACGTGCTTAATGGCAACCGTGAGTTGGCAAGTCTTATTCACTCCAAATATGCTTATCTGTCGGTGATCTCCGAACTTGAGTTACTGAGTTTTCCTAAAATTGACAAAAAAGAGGAGTTTGTCATACATTCCTTTATCAGGGACATGAATCTGATAGAACTCAATGATATAATAAAGCGTGAAACCATTAGACTAAGAAGAGCCTATAGTCTGAAACTTCCGGATAGCATCGTGGCAGCCACTGCTCTTTATCTTAATTGTCCTCTTGTCACCGCAGATAGTGGTTTTTCCAGAGTTACTGAACTGGACTTGCGACTCGTAAACCCTGTGTAAGTTAGAAAGTCATTAGACTAAATGAAATAGCATTTGGTCGAAACATGTAGGTATCATCTCACTTGTTTAGCGTAAAGCGGAGCTCAGTACACCTCGGTACTTTACATGATAATTTTGGTCTTCTCTCAGAACAAAAAACCACCACTTCAGAACAATTTCAGGTTTTCAAACTCTTGCTTCATTAACATCGTGTGTCCGTTGTTCGGATTACCTCAAACCGTAAGCTTGCATCAAACCATGACCTATCTTAGGTTTCATGGGTTTGTTGATACGCGAATCCCCAAATAGGTTTTAACAACCATCCCCACTTTCAGAACACGCCAGCATCAGTTCAGAACATAAATTTTCACGCGTGTAAAGCATAGACTTTATTCGCCTACAAGACTTGAATACCAAACTGCTAAAACTATGAAGCCTTTCCATTCGCTTAAATTCCTTTTTCTTATCGCCTTTTGGCTAATGGCTGGCGCTAAGGTTTATGGACAAATCTTAGAACCAGTCTTTAATTCTTCAATGACTCCCATCACTTTCGGGCCTTCTGAATCTGCTTTGGGTGAAGGGATAAATAATGTAATTGACGGAAATAAGTTGAACAAATTCCTGACTTTCGAAAAGTCATGGGGGTTAAATTTTTATGTAAATACAGGGGCAATTTCAATTGTCAAATCGCTTACAATCACAACGGCTAATGATCACCCAGAGAGAGATCCGAAATTAGTTCAAATCTATGGCCGACTTGTTTCAGAGGGTGCAACAACTACAGATACAAACCCATCTTGGACATTAATAGATGAAGTCAGTTTTAGCTGTACTACCCTAGGTAAGAATAGGGGTGCCGATAACAGCAAAAACATTAGCAATGGAAATGACTTAGCCTTTAACAGTTATTGGATCAGACTACATAATCCGTGTGATGCGAGTGCAGCAAACAGTGTGCAGATAGCTGAGGTACAAATGGAGGGTATCTTCAATCAAGCGCCAGCTATTACTTTTGATCCAATGGCTACGGGTGGCGCTGAGGTAGGTAAAGAAATTACTGTCGCTTATGACTATTCAGATCCTGAGGGCGATGTTGAGTCTGGTACCACTTTTCAATGGTACTTAGGGGGGGTAGCCATAGCAGGAGCAACAAATGCTAGTTACACACCTACAATAAATGATCTTGGCAGCTTACTTAAGGTTAAAGTGACGCCAAATGATGGAACGTCTTTTGGCGAGTCCATTTTCCCTGTTTTAGGGACGGTCTCTTGTGCTTCTGGTTTTACCTGCGAAATCCAGAATGTCTCAATTTGTGATTCCGACACTTATCAGGTACCGGGGGGGGCTTTGGTTTCAAGCAATGGAACTTATGAGGTCACAGAGGGAACAGTTAAAACTTACTACAATGTCACTTTCGACCGTACCGATATTGTCTCGGATGTATATGTTAATGCTACAATGGCTGAATCTGGCTCAGTAACCTATCAAGCTAATACAAACGCCACAGGTGTGTTAACCTTCGACAAGTCTCAGGACTACTGGGTAAATCTCAATGCCTTGCAAGACGAGTTAAATGGCACAAATCGGTCGGTTTTTATGTGGGTAAAGTCTGAGGCCAATGTGGCAACAGATAAACAGGTGCTTTTTGCCATCAATACTAGCTCCGGAGGTAATGTTACTATTTTCTGGATAGATAATGTTGGTGATAATTTGGAGATTTTTGATAGTCAAGATAATCAGTCGGCCTCTTTTGATATGAGTGATCAGCTATGGCATTACGTTGGATATACCTATAATGCCACTACTCATGAAACTGTGATTTATGTTGATGGAATTGAGAACGACAGATTTACCGACAATCAGTTGACAGCCTCCAATTCACAATATTCTTTGGGTCAAGAATTCGACAATGCCAATGATACCGACCACTTCAACGGAGATATGGCTGAGATTTCTGTTTGGAATGAGGTGTTAACTGGTGCTGAAATCAGAGAAGCCATGCAGTCTAAAATCAACGATAGCCACCCTAAATATGCCAATCTGGTAGGCTACTATTCCATTTTTGGAGATTGCGATGATGCGACTGATGTATTGAAAGACCATTCGGGCAAGGACAATGATGGCGTAATGGAGAATAATTTTTCCGTTGACTTCAAAAATGTACAGTCCATTCCCGGCTTCAATGCCATAGATTGGTACGAAAATATCTCTTGGAAGAAAGACGGTATTGAAGTTTCAATTGACCCAACTTATACTTTCAATGTTGCAACTGGCAATTATGAGTTTGTAACCACTAGAAACTTTATTCAAAGTATAAATACATGGACTCTAACAGCCAATAACAACAGCACAACGGTCAATAACGTGGACGATGAGACTGTCTGTTCTGATGATGCCATTACTAAAACCGTTTCTACCAGTGCCGTCAATTACCTTGATTTTGAAAAGGATCAGGACGATTACATTGATGTTTCTGAATTAACGAACGACCTGGTGGGCACCGATAGGTCCGTATTTATGTGGGTCAACAAGGAGTCTAATGTGCCAAGCGGAGATAATTATAACCTGTTCTCTATACATGCGGATAATGGAACAGAGTCTGTTACCAATTTCTACATTCGGGACAATGAAAAACTGGCCATATTTGATGGTGCAAATGTAAGGGATGCGGGAAGTACTTTGGCCAATGATATGTGGAACTTTGTGGGCTACACCTATAATGCTACTACGTTCGAGACCAAAGTCTACCTGAACGGAACGGTGATCAATACCTTCACGGAAGCAATGCCAATAACCTTGGGCAATACTGCCTATCTGGGCATGGAATTGGATGATAATGGCCCATCAGACTTTTTGGATGGGAAACTCGCGGAAATTACAGTTTGGAACAAACTACTCTTAGAAGAGGAGGTGACTAGTTTAATGTCGGCTGCACCTGTGCATAATGCTTCTAACCTCATTGCCTTCTATGGCGCGATGAAAAACATCGCAGACCACCGACTTTTTGATTTAACAGATAATCTCAACGATGGCATTGCAACAAGCCGTTCGATTTTGGTGTCAAATGCCGAAGCTGAAATATCGGGCTATAATGCATTGAACAATAGTACCTTCTCATGGAAAAAAGAGGGAACAGAATTTGATACAGATGCTACAGGAAATATTACCATAGACGAGGGAACTACCAACTACAGTGTAACTTATGGTACCCCCCTCTTTCAAAAAACTGATGAGTTTGCATTAAGCTTTACCAATTTGATTCCAACTCAGCCCATAGCGCAGTCAGGTTTAGAATTGGGTAGTGTAACTTTCGAGGTAGATCAAGTTCCGGGGGCAAGCTATCAGTGGTATCAAAGGGGAGATTTTGTTGAAAGAGACGATAGTTTTGAGCAAGTAAAAAGGATTTTTACTCATGGTAATGTATTGATCTATGTGACTTTTGAGGGTATTTCTTTGTCGCTAGACCAAGGGGGAAATTTTTCTTTCTATGATATACCAAATGTTCAAGATATTTTATTCATCGATAACTTGGTTTACTTAGCCACTGAGTCAAGCGGTATCTTCGTTTCTGAGTTGAACCCAATAAATTTCACCCAGCTTAAAGAACTAAATGGATTAGCTTCTTTGTTTACACGAAGTGTATATACTAACAGTGAGGGGGACATCATTGTTATTCACGGAAAGCGCCCCGGTTTTGGCGGCCAATTTACGGATATATCAATAAAATACAAGAACGAGACTGATTTTGAGTATATCTCAATAAACAATAAAAGTTATATCTCCATAAAAATTGATGATAAAATCTATGTCACAGATGATGGTATAATTGATGAATATATCCCAGCTAACAACAACGTAGAAGAAAAAAGTAATTTACCGATCGACATAAAGGATGGTGAAATTATGCAACCTAGAGTGCTGAAATATAATGGCACTTACGTAGTTGGCTATTCAGTGGCTGGAACATTTTTTATTACGACAGATTTTTTAGATGCAGATCAATATCAACAGTTTACCATACCACAGAGCGGAAAATTTATAGATACCCCTGTTGATATTTATATAAGTAACAATAACTGCTATGTTGCTTTCGAAGATGGTTTGTATACCATGAACTTAAGCGATATCAATGCTGGATTTATTAAAGATGAGCGATTTGGTAATGACCTAAAATCAGTTGGAGGCTTTGAAGACCGTATTTATACTGGATCTAATGAGGATATTCAGTTCATGACAGATATAAAATTGCTAGATTTTTCGAGTACAACAACACATCAATTAACTATCAGCAATTTAAGTTTAGAGCAAGACCAGACCCAGTATTTTGTTGAGGTAGCTAAAGATGGTTGTTTTAAAACCTCAAATGCTGTGTTGCTTCGCGTGGCAGATATACCAAGGATTACAAGTGTGTCTCCCGCCAATGGAAGCACTGACATTGCACTAGATAGTGAATTAGAGATTGTTTTCAATGCTCAAATAGTGAAGGGTGAAGGTTCCATTTATTTAAAAAATGCCTTTAATAACAATGTGCTACAGGCCTTTGACGTAGCGGATGATGAAGTAGTGGTTTCCGGTAACTCCATCACCTTGAGCCCTAATTTGGAAAAATCCATAAAGTACTATGTTGAACTCGAACCAGGTGTTGTAGAGAATGTAGAAGGAAACGGAAACGCGGAGCTTTTAGGTGCTGGTTTGTTTGAATTTTCTTCCGTATGTGAAGACCTTATTCTCGATCAACCTGTCGATCAAACGGCTGGTATTAATGGGAGTGCAAGTTTTTCAGTACCCTTAGTAGAAGGTGCAACTTACCAATGGCATAGGTATTTGGAAACGCTTTTTACAACCAAGACAACTGAACATGGATTAGGGGATAATTCTGTTTTTGACATTTTTGAATCCAACGGAGTACTCTATGTCGCTACTCAAGCAGGCTTGTCGATTTCGAGTGATGGTGGACTTTCTTTTGAAAATAAAACCAATGATAATAGTGGTCTGTCTTCCAACGCTACAAAATCCGTAAAGGAATCTGAGGGGGTACTATATGTGGGAACAACGTCAGGACTCTCGGTGTCTATGGATGGCGGGGATACTTTTACAGCAAAAGGACCTTATCCAGAGACTGGTACAGGCTTGAGTGTTCAAGGTCTTTTTATAAAAAATGGCATAGTATACATTCTAACTGGTCTTGGTTTACATATATCTGTAGATAAAGGAGATAGCTTTGAACTGAGAACAAAAGATAATAGTGGACTGCCAAGTAATAATGTTGCTAGTGTTTTTGTGACAGATGAAGCTTTATATGTATTAACCAAGCGTGATGGGCTTTCGATTTCAACTGACGGAGGACAAAGTTTTGTAACTAAGACAATTGGTGACGGAACGTCAACTTCATATGAGGTATTGATGCGGGATAATGTAATCTATGTAGGCACCAGCAAAGGCTTAGCAATATCAGATGACAATGGTGATACTTTTAGAATACTGACTACAACTGATGGGCTGATTAACAATAATGTTAAAAGAGTTTTTGAGTCAGATGGAGTGATTTATTTAGGTACAGATCATGGTATTTCGGCAACAAGTAATGAGGGTCTTACTTTTACAAATTATGGTGCTGAAGATGGTTTGCCTTCTGCAACTGCCCAAGCAGTCTATGAATTTGATGGTCTTATTTACTATGGTACCCAAAGCGGATTATCCATTTCAGACGTAAGTCAACTCAATGATAATTCTGATAACACCGCTGTAAATCAAATTACTGGCGCAACCACCAATGAGCTTACTTTTAATAACTTAAACCAGGATGTAAATGGTATAAAGTACTATGTAGTTGTGGATAAAGGCATTTGTACGGAAAGTTCAAATGTTGGAGTATTAACCATTGTTGAGGCTCCCGGTATTGAAAGCGTTTCGCCAATAACAGCATCTACAGATGTATCCATTGATGTACCAATAGCCATTACTTTCAATAGAGATATTACAAAAGGGACGGGAAGCATTCGGATCATAGACTACACCACCGATGTAGAAAAGCAAGCCTTTTCTCCTGACGATGTCACTATAGTTGGCAGGGTGGTTACTTTACCTACTACTAACCTTGGTTATGGTACTAAATATTATATTACAGTAGATGCGGATGCTGTACTTGACAATATCAGCTTAGGAAACTTAGCGGTTACTGATAAAGAAAAATATACGTTCTCCACCATTTGCGAGCCTTTGGTTTTAGAACAACCTACAGATGAGACGGGCTATATTGGCCGGAGCGTTACTTTTTCAGTTCCAGAAGTGGCTGGTGCTACTTATGGATGGTTTAAAAAAGGAGAGGACAGTTTTAGCTCTAATAACTTAGGGCAGCCGTTCGCAATAATAATTGCTAATTCTGTTTTTGTTGAAGGAGAGTCGATCTACGTGGGTAACAATACAGGCCTCTCTATCTCTAAAAATGCAGGGGCTAATTGGACAACGGTAATCATAAATCAAAACGGATCGGCAAACTCAATTTCTGTTCTTTCCGTGTATGCTGTAGGTAATAATATCTATGTTGGAACAGGGTCGGGAGTGTTTATCTCAACAGATGGGGGGACTAACTGGACAAATACTACCAATGGTCAAAACGGTTTCGCACTTGCAAATGGTGTCAGGCATATATATGCCGTTGGTAATACTGTTTATGCAGGAACTAATGGTGGCGGTTTATCTATTTCTGAGGATGGAGGAACCAATTGGGTAACCACAATCAATGGTCAAAATGGCTTTGCAAGTTCTGATATAGTTAATTCTGTGTATGCTGTAGGTAATACGGTTTATGCAGGAACTATCGGTGGATTGTCGATTTCTACTGATGGGGGCGCTAGTTGGTCCACTACGACAAGCGGCCAAAATGGCTTTGCAAATACTGATAAGATTTTGTCTATTCATGTTGATGGAAATAACCTATATGCAGGAACTAATGATGGTGGCTTATCTATTTCTACGGATGGAGGAGCCAACTGGGTAACCACTACCAATGGTCAAAATGGCTTTGCAAGCTCTAATTCAGTTAACTCTGTTCATACGGTAGGTAATACAGTTTATGCAGGAACTAACGGTGGATTGTCGATTTCAACAGATGGGGGAGCTAGTTGGACAACTACTACGCGTGGTCAAAATGGATTTCCAGATATTAACAGGGTATATTCTGTTTATGCAACAGAAGGGAAGGTTTATGTAGGAACTGCTATAGGCTTTACCATATTATCCGTTAGTACCAAACAAACAGATAATGCTGACAATACTGCGAGCAATCAAATTACTGGGGCCAATACCCATGAGCTTACTATCAATAATCTTACGCTAGATTTAGATCAGTCGGAATTCTTTGTGGTCGTGAGCAAGGGAAATTGTAGGGAAACTTCTGATTTGGCTACACTTACTGTGACAGAGCAGGGTCCGGTTGTTACAGCACTGTCGCCTGAGAAGGATGAAGAAGGAGTAGCAATAGACGCTACCTTAAATATCACCTTCGACCAAGCCATTGCCAAGGGCACCGGAGACATTGAAATAAGAAGAGCTTCAGATGACGAAGTTTTACTCGCCATAGCTGCTAATTTATCTTTGGTCTCTGTGGATGGCGATAAGGCTAGCATCGGGTTGGGAGATACCAATTTCGAATTTGACACAAAATATTATGTAAATATCCCCAACACCGCCTTTAAAAGTACAGAAGGAGTTGCCTTTGCCGGCATCAATGATAAGACTACTTGGAGTTTCACAACAGAAGCGCCATCAGGTCTTGGCATTTCAAGTTTAACGCCAAGCAATGGTGCCACAGATGTTCTGCTCAGTGCTGTCAATAGTGTGTCACCAAACGATAATCGATTTTGGATCACCTTCAATGAAGGGGTTAAATATGGCAATACCAGTGCCGAGTAT
>PCUU01000022.1 GCA_002786855.1 Cytophagales bacterium CG12_big_fil_rev_8_21_14_0_65_40_12 | reverse complement strand
AGAGCTCGCTTCCTCTTTAGATCTACAATATCCAAATAATGCAAATTTCATTACAAAGTCACCAACTATTTTTGGCCACATTACCAGTAAAAAAGGTGATCTGTTTCCAGATCACCTCTTCATTAATTATGTAAAATTCCAATTAAGCTAAATCGAAACGATCTAGGTTCATCACTTTTGTCCAAGCGGCTACGAAGTCTTTGATGAATTTATCCTGAGCATCTGCACAAGCATAAACTTCAGCCAAAGCACGAAGCTCTGAATTCGATCCGAAGATCAAATCAGCGCGGGTGGCAGTCCATTTCACTTCACCTGTCTTCCGATCGCGACCTTTGAATTCGTCCTGAGCATCCGTTGTTCCATGCCAAGTTATTTGCATGTCTAAAAGATTCGCAAAGAAGTCATTCGTCAAAGCCTCTGGCTGTTTTGTGAATACGCCATGAGATGATTGATTGAAGTTGGTGTTCAAAACACGCATACCGCCAACCAAAACAGTCATTTCAGGAGCAGTCAATGTCAATAATTGTGCTTTATCCACTAATAATTCCTCTGCCGTTACTTTATGCTTTGGCTTAAAGTAGTTTCTGAAACCATCTCCCGCTGGTTCTAGCGCAGCAAATGAGTCCACATCTGTATGTTCCTGAGAAGCATCAGCGCGTCCAGGAGTAAAAGGAACAGTTATCGATTTGCCAGCATTTTTGGCCGCTTGCTCAATTCCTGCGCTTCCGCCTAAAACAATTAAATCAGCCATAGAAACCATTTTTCCACGCGATTGAGCAGCATTGAATTCTTTTTGAATAGCCTCCAATTTCTCTAAAACTACAGCCAACTGAGCTGGGTTATTCACTTCCCAATTCTTTTGAGGCGCTAAACGAAGGCGTCCACCATTGGCACCACCACGCTTGTCTGAACCACGGAAAGTTGAAGCCGAAGCCCAAGCCGTAGACACTAATTGAGCTACCGTTAATCCAGAAGTTAAAATTTCAGATTTCAGCGCGGCAATATCGTCTTCGTTAATCAATGAATAATTTACTTCTGGAATTGGGTCTTGCCAAATCAAATCTTCTTTAGGCACTTCAGCACCTAAATAGAGTGACTTTGGCCCCATATCTCTATGAGTTAATTTGAACCAAGCCTTTGCAAAAGCTTCTGCAAACTCATCGGGATTTTCATGGAATCTTCTAGATATCTTCTCATAAATTGGATCTTCTCTTAAAGCGATATCCGTGGTCAACATGAAAGGAGCATGAGTTTTAGAGGGGTCATGCGCATCTGGAATTGTACCTGCACCACCATTGTTCACAGGTTTCCATTGATGAGCACCCGCAGGGCTTTTGGTCAACTCCCACTCATATCCGAAAAGGTGATCGAAATAGTCATTGCTCCATTTAGCTGGAGTTTTGGTCCATGCACCTTCTAATCCACTGGTAATGGTGTCTACACCTTTACCAGAACCGTAAGTGTTTTTCCAACCCATACCTTGTTCTTCGATACTTGCACCAGCTGGCTCAGCACCTACATATTTAGTAGGATCAGCCGCACCGTGCGTCTTACCGAATGTATGTCCGCCAGCAATTAATGCTACAGTTTCTTCATCATTCATTGCCATACGACCAAATGTCTCACGAATATCGTGTGCCGCTCCTTTTGGGTCTGGCTGGCCTTTAGGACCTTCTGGGTTTACATAAATAAGTCCCATATGTGACGCTCCTAATGGATTTTCTAATTCACGATCTCCGCTGTAACGCTTGTCATCGCCCATCCATTCTGTTTCAGAACCCCAGTAAACATCTTCTTCTGGTTCCCAAACATCGGCACGTCCACCTGCAAAACCATAGGTTTCAAATCCCATTGATTCTAATGCGCAGTTACCTGCAAGCACCATTAAATCGGCCCAAGAGATTTTCTTTCCGTATTTCTGCTTGATTGGCCAAAGCAACAAACGAGCTTTGTCTAAGTTGGCGTTATCTGGCCAGCTGTTCAATGGCGCGAAACGCTGTTGACCCGCACCTGCCCCACCACGTCCGTCTTGGATACGGTAAGTACCTGCGCTGTGCCATGCCATACGGATAAAGAAAGGACCGTAATGTCCGTAATCCGCTGGCCACCAGTCTTGCGACTCGGTCATTAGATCATAAATGTCTTTTTTCAAAGCAGCCAAATCTAGGCTCTTGAATTCTTCAGCATAGTTGAAGTCCTCTCCCATTGGGTTGGAAAGGGAAGAGTTTTGACGAAGGATGTTCAACTTTAATGCGTTTGGCCACCAATCACGGTTAGATGGACCCGCTCCCGCGCTTTGTTTTAGAGCTCCGCCTGTAAAAGGGCATTTGCCTGCTCCAGAATGCATGTTATTTTCCATATCGATAGATTATTTTGTTTCGAGCATCCAATTTACAACAATGATTTCGATAGTCCTTATTTATAGTTTTAATGAACTTATAAATAAAAACTATATCAGGTATTGAGTTGCTCTCTCCCAATTTAAAGCTAAAAAAGCATTGATCTTTCGTTCTGAAAGTTTTTAAATAATGTCGGTAATGCCATCTATGTCAATTAAGGGTCGACAAGCTGCAAAGGAAAAAAACAGTGATATTTCGCCCCTTCAGGGCTTAACTTAATTGACGTTTCTAGGAATGGGTTGCACCCATTCCTATGATTTGACGCCCCGTTGGGGCTTTGGTCATAAGTCAGTCCTTATCATTTCTCAGCCCTGAAAGGGCATCATACCAAAACGAAGGGTGCAATCCTTAGCGAAAAGAAAAAGGCTTAACAATTTGTATGCTATTCAGCCTGTTGGGGCTTAGGACACAAAATCACTTCCTCCTGTGCTTCCAGCCCTGAAAGGGCATCATATCAAAACGAAGGGTGTAACCCTTCGCAAAAAGCACTACTCCTATTTAAGCCCTGAAAGGGCGGAATAAACAGCCTTAAACTCAAGATCAAAAGTTTCACTTTAGTGAAACTTTCTTTCTATCTTTGATATGTGAACAAGATACGCACAGTAGTTTTCTACAAAAATTACTTCGAGCCTTTCTTTCTTAAACTCACCGAGAAGGTTAAAAAGAAAGTGGTTTGGACATTCAGTTTGATTGAAGAAGTCCAATCTGTTCCCGAAACCTATTTAAAGCATTTAAAGGGAACAGAAGGCTTGTATGAAATAAGAGTACAAGCTGGAAGTGATATTTACCGTATCTTTTGCTTTTTTGATGAAGGCAAAATTGTCGTGATTATGAATGGTTTTCAGAAGAAAAGCCAAAAGACACCAAAGGGCGAAATTGAAAGAGCCTTAAAAATTAAAAACGAGTATGAGCAAGAACGAAAATAATATTACAAGTCTAGACCAATTCAAAGACAAGCATTTTGGTGAGATGGGCACACCAAGCCGTGCCGAGTTTGAAGATGGTTATGAAAACTTTAAGATTGGTGCTTTAATACATGAAGCCCGTTTAGAAAAAGGCCTTACTCAGGCTCAATTGGCAGAAAAAGTAGGTACCACCAAATCGTACATTTCCAAAATCGAAAACAACATTAAAGAAGTGCGCCTTTCTACCCTTAAGAAGATTGTGGAGCTGGGTTTAGGTGGAGAAATTGAGTTGTCGATAAAGCTTTGAATAATAACATCACCCCGAAAGACCACAGAATTCCAAACTCTACCATGACCACATAATTAATGAGAGCATATTTAGATAGCAATATCTTAATTTCAATTGAAGAAGGTGAGATTAAAATTATTGAATTGACTGGTATGTTTAGTACCGAAACACAATTCGTATACTCTTACGCTCATATTCAAGAACTTCTTGAAGCCAGTGATTTAGAAAGCTTGATTCCTCGAAGAACTCAAACCTTAAAAAATGTCACAAATAATTTTTATGAATACCCTGATGGTTTTACAATTGAATTTAAAAATCAAGACCCAAATTCTGTAATCAAGTTTTATCAAAACTTGAAAGTATTAAACTATCAATTAAGATCAACTGTACAAAGCTTTGATATTGAGCGAGACTCTTTACTTAATAAGCTTGGCATTAGCAAAATTGAAATGAATAACATTCATCCAGATGAAGTAGTATCTCAATTAAATGAAATCTTGGATAAGCAATTCATCCCAAATTTCCAGACAATGATAGAAATGTCTGGCACATCAAAGAGAGAGCAAATAGTTTCTATTTTCAACTTCCTCGACTTTTTGGGTTATTGGACTGACAAACCCAACAATAAATCGAAGATGGCTCGTATTTACGATGCAAGTCACACCTACTTTAGTTCTGCTTGTGATTTTTTCATTTCAAATGACAAACGAGCTAGAAATAAGGCTAAAGTGGCCTTCCACATGCTCAATATCCAAACCAAAGTTCTATCACTTAAAGAACTCCTTGAACTAAAGGCAAGAGAATAACGTCAGTTCTCAAACCATTCTGATCCTTGTTACCCCCCCCAGTTGCAGATTCTCTGATTTATCCGCCTTTTTGCGGGGCTTGTGACACTTATAATTCAGGACTCTGTCCAAACCCACTCAATAAACAGATAGACTGTCGCGTCATAAGCCTTAGCTATCGCTCGGTTTGCTCCTCACAGTGAGGAGGGTGGACATCCGTGAAAATATTGGGCTTCTGATATTACATCCATCGAGGAAGACAATTAATATAAACTACAATCAAGGTAAAAATAATTCAGGTCTTCTCTTGCATCCTTTTTTATATTAACTACATTTAAGGCAAATAATAAGAATATGGGCAAACATCATCTTGGTGAATTTGAAGAAATCGTACTCCTCACCGTAGCTATTCTGCATGGCGAAGCTTATGGGGTTTCGATTATCGAAGAGATGGAATCTCGATTGAAAAGGTCGGTGAGTATTGGCGCTTTACAAACGGTTTTGAGAAGACTGGAAGACAAAGGTCTTCTGACTTCAGAATTTGGTGAGGCTACTAAAACAAGAGGCGGCAAAAGAAAACGCTATTTCACAGTAACCAATTTGGGCAAAAAAGAGCTTCGCGAAGCAAAAGAACAAAGAATGAGCATGTGGAATGCAATTCCTGAAATCTCACTTAACGATTAAACATCATGCGGTCACATGATGATAATGCACCTTCAAAATTTTGGCTCAAGTTCTTCAGGTGGTTCTGCAAGGCTGAGTACAAGGAAGATATTGAAGGTGATTTACTTGAAAGATTTGACCTCAGGGTTGAAAAACAAGGCGCGAAAATAGCAAAGAAGCTATTTGTAAAAGACGTGCTCAGGCTTTTTAGGCCCAGCATGATCGGAAAATCAAAAGGAAAACAACAACTCAATTATTACGGCATGTTTAAACACAACCTAAAAATCACATTCAGAAGCTATTTAAAGTATAAAAGTGCATTTCTAATCAACCTAATTGGCCTTTCTAGCGGATTGGCCTGCGCTCTGTTCATTTACCTTTGGGTGAGTGATGAACGCAGCGTAGATAAATTTCACGAGCTAGACTCTCAACTTTTCCAAGTCTTGACGATGCACGAGGAATCTGGTGCCATCAATACCCAAGAAGATACTCAAGCTCTTCTGGCCCAAGCTTTAGAAGCTGAAATTCCAGAGATCGAAATAGGTATTCAAGCCACACCCTCTTTCTGGTTCGGCAAAATGCCCTTAAGCACCGAAGAAAAAACCATTAAAACCGAAGGCAGGTTTGCCAGCGAAAAGTACTTTGAGGTATTTACTTTCCCATTGCTTTATGGCAAGCCCAGCGAAGTGCTAAAAGACAAATCGCGTATCGTGCTTTCAAAAAGCCTGGCCACTAGCTTATTTGGAAGTCCAGAAGCTGCAATGGGTAAAACTTTGAGTTGGCAATTGCTACAGTTTAGTCAGGATTTTCAAGTCTCAGGAATCTTTGAAGACGTCCGCCATAATTCTACAGAAGACTTTCAGTTTGTTCTGCCTTTCAAAGTATTTGCTGAAATTTTAGGAGATGGTGTCCATTGGGGAAATTACAATGCCCTGACCTACGCTGTGGTAACCAAGGGAACTGATATTGCTATATTAAATCAAAAAATTGCGGGTTTTGTTAAGGAAAAGAACCCTGGGTCTAATGTGAGTCCCTATCTACGTCCCTACTCTGATAAATACTTATTTTCGAATTATGAAAACGGTGTTCAGGCCGGAGGCCGCATTGAGTACGTGAATCTGTTCTCGATCATCTCCATTTTCATTTTATTGATTGCTTGCATCAACTTTATGAACCTTTCAACGGCCAAGGCCTCGCGTAGGGTCAAAGAAGTGGGTGTTAAAAAAGCCATAGGCGCTGAACGTAAAACCTTAGTTGCACAATATTTACAAGAGTCTTTTCTCATGACACTTATTGCGATATTGGTCGCTTTGGCTTTGGTGGTTACTCTGTTGCCTCAGTTCAATATTATTACTGGCAAAGAGATTTCACTTCGTTTCTCTTCTGAACTTTTAATTTCATTATTGATCATTTTAGTAGGTACTGGATTTGTTGCTGGAAGTTATCCAGCGCTTTATCTGTCGGCATTTAAAGCCACGACTATACTTAAAGGTCACGTAAAAAGCTCTCTTGGCGAGCTTTGGGCGAGAAAAGGGTTGGTCGTATTTCAATTTACGCTTTCCGTAATACTCATTGTCTCAGTGATTATAGTTTCCAAACAGATTGAATATGTCCAATCTAAAAACTTGGGCTATCGCAAGGAAAATCTAATCCTCTTTGCCAACGAGGGTCAACTGACAGAAAAACTTGATGTGTTCTTAGATCAACTTCAAAACAGCCCGGGAATAATTAATGCAGGTGCAACTTCTCACACCATCATCAGTGGTGGTAGCTATACAACAGGTGTTCACTGGCCAACAGAAAACCCCGATGTTAATACCCGATTTGGTAACATGACGGTTTCTTATGACTTTATTGAAACCCTTGGGGTTGAAATTACAGCAGGAAGAAGTTTTTCAAGAGACTTCACCACTGACATATCCAAAATTATTCTCAATGAAAAAGCAATTGAAACCATTGGTTATCAGGATCCTATTGGTAAAACAATCAACCTGTGGGGTAACGATATGCAGATTATTGGTGTGGTAAAGGATTTTAACTTCGCATCTCTTCACGAAACCATCACCCCTATGTTTTTCAAATTGGATGACAAGTTCTTAACCAATATTTTGGTAAGAATTGAACCCGGACAAGAGCGCGCTACCATTGAAAGGATTGAATCAATTTATAAAGAATACAATCCTGATTTCGAGTTCAATTACAGTTTTCTTGATCAAGATTACGCGCAACAATATGCGGCAGAAGAGCGAGTCTCCATCCTGTCTAAATATTTCGGGGGCATCGCAATCATTATTTCATGCCTCGGTTTATTTGGGCTTGCCGCCTTTACAGCAGAGAGACGATTTAAAGAAATTGGTATTAGAAAAGCGCTGGGTGCTAGCAGTCTAAGTATTGTTCGATTGTTGTCATCTGATTTCAACAAAATGATTGCTGTAGCTATTGTGATCGCCATACCCATCAGCTACTATTTTATGTCGACATGGCTGGAAGGTTTCGCTTACCAAATCGATTTGAAAGCTTGGTATTTCTTAAGTGCTGGCCTAGCTGCTCTGCTTATTGCTTGGTTCACCGTTGCCATGCAGACCTACAAAACGGCCAAAGTCAATCCTGCTCGGAGTTTGAGGAGTGAGTAATATGGGAAATTCATTCTTCAGATATATTGAATTTCTATAATCATAAATACAACCGTTTGGAAAGTGATCGGGTCTAATAACCGAAATCAGTCAAAAGAACAGTCTTATGGAATTTAGAAACATATTTACCCTTCTTATCGCACTTGTCTTAATTACTTCCTGTAATGAAGATAAGCAAAACTTGAAGGCTTTAGAGGGCACTTGGATATCAGCCGAAAACTATGCCTTCGATGATGGTAGCTCTAGTTCTTTGCTATATCAATTTAATGGTGATGGCACTTTCAGCACTCTTGCCAGGGTGATAAAAGATGGTAATTTGAATGATGTAATAGGCTTTACTTACAGGGCAGAAGGGAAATTCATCCTAGAAGAAGACAAACTCCAACTTTCCTTCGAACAGGTTTACCTAACTGATGATTTTCAAAACTTACCTTCGGAAATTGAAGACCTAATTTTAACATCTGATCAATATATTCAGGAAGTGACTATCACTTTCAGTGATCAAAACTCAATATTGAAATTCATTTATCCGCCCTGCCCACCAAACGCAAACTGCGTTGGTAGTCAAAGTTTTAATCGACTGGCTTTTTTCGAGTGAACGTAACAAAAAAGGCTTCCGATGGGAAGCCTCTTTTCAATTCTTATCACATATTAAACGTGAAGCCATTCTTTCTTGGCCAATAATTCCTCTTCAGTTTCTCTATAATCAGGATCATCTACACAACAATCTACTGGACAAACAGCTGCACATTGAGGTTCTTCATGAAAACCAGTACACTCTGTACATTTGCCTGAAACAATGTAGTAGAATTCGTCCGAAACAGGAGTTTGTAATTCAGTAGCACTTACGACTGTTCCATCTTCCATTTCTACTTCGCGAAGGTCGGTACCACCGGCCCAAGTCCATTCTTGACCACCTTCATATATTGCTGTATTAGGGCATTCTGGCTCGCAGGCCCCACAATTGATACACTCGTCAGTTATAATAATCGCCATTGCTGATCTTATTTGTATGCTTTTATTCTACTCGCTAACATAATTGAACCTAAGAAGTTTCCTAATGTTCAACATATTTGGCGCAAAACTAATCACTAATTTGACTTTGAAGTAAACATTAGGTGTATTTTTGCCCCAACGTTTGCAAAATATGACTGTTCAAAAAAGAATCGAAGTTTTCCACCAACTGGGCAGCCGCCTAAATTCAATAGATCAAGACCAATTAGAGGAGATTTGCTACAGTGCCGGAAATGGAAATAGTTGGTTTACCGCTGAAAGCGTAAGTGCTGCTTTATCGGCTTGGGGTAAAGTACTGAATGAAACACAATTGATTAAATGGACTGCACCTTATACTTTGTCACCAAAAAAGCCCATGAAAGTCGGATTGGTGATGGCTGGCAATATCCCACTGGTTGGTTTTCATGATTTGCTTTCAGTGCTTATTGCTGGACACATCGCTCATGTGAAGCTTTCTTCGCAAGATACTTACCTGATGCAATTCATGATCAATGAGATTAAATCTATTTCTGAGGAAATGGGTCAGCAAATTGTGTTGGTTGAAAGGATGAACGATGCGGATGCCATCATTGCCACGGGATCTGACAATAGCGCACGTTACTTCAAACATTATTTTGCAAGCAAACCCCATATTATCCGCCAAAACAGAACGGCCATCGCTGTTTTAAATGGTGAAGAAACGAAAGAAGAACTGAAGGCTTTTGGCGATGATTACTTTCAATATTTTGGTTTGGGTTGTAGGAATGTGTCTAAGGTCTATGTGCCAAAAGGCTACGAATTACCAAGATTGATCGATGCACTTTTAGGCTATGAAAAGGTTTTAGATCATCATAAATACCGAAACAACTACGACTATAATAAATCCATTTACCTTGTCAATAAAGAGCCGCACCTAGATTCTGGCTTCTTTTTGATGCGAGAAAGCGAAGAACTTGTATCTCCAATCTCTGTGCTGTTTTATGAATATTATAATAGCCCAGCAGAGCTTGATCTCGTCTTAGCCACCAACTCAGAGAAAATCCAATGCGTAGTTTCTGCCAATGCTTGGTACGAAGGGAGTTTACCATTAGGCAAAGCACAAAACCCCGAGCATTGGGATTATGCCGATGGTGTGGATACTTTGGAGTTTTTAAGTGGGATTTGAAGTTTTAATATTTCGCCCTTTCAGGGCTCAACAGAAAAGCTATTTTTGGGAATGGGCTATGCCCATTCTTAGAGTACATCGCCCCTTCAGGGCTAAGACCTTAAACAGCTAAAAATTTCAACACCTTATTACCCCAACACTTCAAAACTTCAACACCTTATTACCCCAACACATCAAAACTTCAACACCTCAACACTCCAACACATCAACACTTTACTCCTTCCCTCGATTCATTTTAACTCCTTTAGAAAGTCGGTACATCAATACCGCTGCTCTTTTGGATTGCTTTGGTAAAGCTCGGATATCACCCGTTTCATTGATGGTGTGGTCATTAGCGCCAGACATTCCCATGGCATCTATTCCCATTTCAATGTAGCCAGATGTAAAAGAAATATCCGCTGCTCCAGCGTCTGCGGGATTTACCGGATTGACTTCACCATAACCCAAATCTTGACTCACGGTACTGAACAAGTTGAGCAATTGATAATTGCCTTCTGTTGGCGCAAAAGGCGGATAACCTTCTTCAAAAATGATTTCAGCATTGGTTTGAGGTAAGTGCTTAGCTACAATGCGCTTCATGGTTTCTTGCGTTCTTATAAGTTGCTCAGGTGTCAAACAACGAATATCTCCTGTAACGATCGCATCTTTGGACACCACATTGTCTTTACCAAAAGCGGAGCTCCTATTTTCTGTTTCGCTAAAATCCACTTGCGTACCACCAGCAATCATTCCTGGGTTGAAGGTCAAGTATTCTTCTTTTGAGAGCTCTTCATAAAATTGATACAAGATTCTTGAAGTCTCATAAATAGCCCCTGCACCCACTTCTGGCTTAAATATTTGCGATGAATGCGAAGCATTACCCGTCACCTTTAAAGTCCAGCCAGATGAGCTTCTTCTAGCCACATTTACTGTGGCAGGATTACCATCACCATTTTCAAAACCCAAAGCAATGTCAGCCCATTTTGCCGTTTCGATAAGTGTAGCTTTCGAAGCCGAAAGTGGTTTTCCAGAAAGCTCCTCATCACCCGTCATTACTACGGTGATATTCATATCCTTGAGTAACCCAGCATCGTGCAAAGCTGCGAGTGATTGAAGAATGATGACATCTCCTCCCTTCATATCCGCTATGCCTGGGCCTTTGATGGTAAACTCATCTACTTGTTCCCATTTTTGATTTGGACTGTCAGGCTCAAAAACGGTATCCAAATGGCCAATGAGCATAATTTTCTTCCCTTTGCCGCCTTCTATCCTGGCGACCAAATGTCCAGCACGGTTGAAAGCGCTTCCATCTACCCATTTCACAGTCATGCCTAGTTTTTCGAATTCTTTTCCTAGGCGATCACCTACTTTTCTCACTCCATCGAAATTCATGGTACCACTGTTGATGTTGATCAATTCCTTCAAAAGATCTAGGTATTGCTCGTTATGTTCATCCACATATTTAATCAACCGATTTTCGGTTTTATCGAGCTGAGCAAAGGCATTGGACATAAAAAATACGGATAGAATAGTGATTAAAAAGAGCTTCATTTTGCTTTTGATTTGACTTAAAATTAAGGAAAGCCTAACATACAAAAAGGCCGAAAGAGTTTTATGCTAAAGCAGATAATATTCGGCATTTACTGGTCTGCGGCTCTCCGTTCATCCCTCCAATTGTGACTATAAAATAAAGGCTTTGTTTATAAACTGCATTGGGTTTATTATTGAGTTGAACAACCATCAAAACATGAAAAAACTACTCACTCTTATCCTGGCCCTCATGGTGTTTCAGGTTTCGGCACAACAGAAAGCCAATTTCAAGGCTGCCGAAAAATTCAGCTCAAGTAACATATCCAAATTGCTCAAAAGCACTCGCGTTTCGCCTCAATGGTTCAAAGACAGCGATAAGTTTTGGTATACCTACACCACTACTTCTGGAAAGAAATTCTATGTAGTAGACCCAGTGAAGAAATCCAAAAGCTTAATGTTCGACAACAAAGATTTTGCTGGCCAATTGAGCGAATTGACGCGCAAGCCATGGAATCATAATGACCTTGACCTCAAAGGAATCAAGCTAAAAGACGATAACAAGACATTGACCTTTATGGTCGACAGCATCGACTATATGTTTGATTTGAACACCAGAAGAATCACCAAAGGCGATTCAACCGAGAAAAAACCAAAGCGAAACAATTGGGCAGGCTACTCTCCTGACAGCACCTATATCACTTACGCCAAAAATCACAATCTGTACATGATGATGGCTGGAGATAAAGATTCGGTGGAAACGCAGTTGACGGAAGATGGTGAGCGTTGGTTTAGCTATGCTTTCGACCAAGGTGATACCACAAAAGACAAAAAGAGCAGGGCCAGGGTAAGGTGGTTCGAAGATGAAGCCAAATTTTTTGTGAATAGATCTGATGCTAGGAAAGTGGAGGAGCTTTTCGTGATCAATGAATTGAGCAATCCACGTCCAAAATTGGAAGTTTATAAATATGCCATGCCAGGCGAATTGAACGTTCCACAGGAACAACTTGAAATTTTCGATGTAGCTACCAAAGAACGAATGATTCTTGATATCGCAAAGTATACTGACCAAACCATTAGCCCGTACCTACCTGGCAAAACCTCAGCACAGCTCTACATGACCCGCATGAACCGCACCAGCGACACCTTGGATGTTAGTGTAATCGACACTAAAACTGGCGAGGTAAAAGTACTGTTCCAAGATGTAGATCACCCCTATTTCAACTGGGATTACCAACAATTGGTGATTCTTGAAGAAGGCAAAGAATTGATTTGGTGGTCGGAAAGAAATGGTTGGGGACAATTGTACCTCTACGATGGCCAAACAGGTCAATTGAAAAACAAAATCACCAACTCAGGCTACTTTGTGACTGGTAATGTTCAAAGTGTAGATACTTTAGGTAGAAAGGTGTACTTCGAAGCTTTCGGTAAAGAAGATGGCATCGACCCTTACTATGCTTTAATGTACAAGGCCAATTTTGACGGCACTGGTTTTAAGGCAATTTCTCTTGAAAACGGTAATCACCGAATGGACATGAACAAGACCAATCGTTTCTATGTCGATAATTACTCTGCAGTGGACTTCACTCCTACTTCGGTATTGAAGGACAATAACGGTACTGTGATCATGAATTTAGAAACTGCTGATTTGAGCTTATTGCAGCAAGCAGGATTTAAAATGCCAGAGCGATTTACCATGAAGGCCGATGACGGTATCACCGACCTTTATGGAGTTATGTACAAGCCATTTGACTTCGATTCTACGCGTAAATACCCCATCATATCTTATGTATATCCTGGCCCACAAGTCGAGTCTTTCGGTAATGACTTCTCGATTACGGGTGGTTACAATACTGCTTTGGCGCAATTGGGTTTTATAGTCGTGAGTATGGGCCACAGAGGTGGTTCGCCAATGCGTTCTAAATATTACCACACTTATGGCTACCAAAACCTAAGAGATTATGCTTTGGCAGATGACAAGCGTTCTTTAGAGCAATTGGCCGAACGCCATACTTGGATTGATTTGGACAATGTGGGGATCTTTGGCCACTCAGGCGGAGGCTTTATGTCTAGTGCAGCCTTGCTTTCCTATCCGGATTTTTATGATGCCGCGGCATCTTCGGCTGGTAATCATGACAACAACATTTATAACAAATGGTGGTCTGAAACCCATAATGGAGTGGTTAGAAAAGACAAAACCAAAAAAGACAAAGATGGTAATGAAACCACTACAACGACTTGGGATGCGAAAATCAAGACTAATCCTTCATTAGCTAAAAACCTTAAAGGACATCTGCTCTTGACGCATGGCACAATTGATAACAACGTGCATCCGGGTAACAGCATGAGGCTGGCCGATGAATTAATGAAGGCTGGTAAACGTTTCGATTACATGCCAATTCCTGGTTCTCGCCATGGATACGGTAGCAAAAGAGATTACTATGAAAAAATGATGTGGTATTTCTTTGCCGAACATCTGATGGGTGACTATCGAAACAATGTCGACATTGACCTGCCTGATGAAAAATAACTAGATCAAAAGCCTCGAAATATCGAGGCTTTTTTTTGATCAATTCGAATTGCGTCATTACCTTTTAATGGTGAACCTGATCTCATTCTTATGAAGCATATTTTATTGTTATCATTTATTTTATTGGTTTCAGTTGCCCAAGCTCAAAGCTTGGCTTCTGCAATTGATCAATACAATAAGAAACAGTTGGATCAAGCCAAAACAGGCTTTAAGGCAATAAAATCCAACAGTTCTGACTATGCCGAAGCGCTTTTTTATTTAGGTAGAATAGCTTTTGATAAAAAAGAATTCGAAGATGCTGCCGAGTATTTTCGATCCGCGATAGATAAAAAGGAGGATGTAGCGAAATATCATACTTGGTATGGTAATGCCATTGGTACACTTACACAAAGTGCGAGCAAAATCCGCCAAGGTTTTATGGCTCCAAAAATTAAAAATGCCTACGAAAGAGCCGTAGCGCTTGACCCTAAAGATTTAGACGCCCAATGGGGACTTGTTGAATTTTATAGTCAAGCACCGGGATTTATGGGAGGTAGTTGGGAAAATGCACTTAAGGCAGCCGATGATATTGCCAAGGTAAATAAAGTGGAAGGCCATAGGGCCAAAGTGACAATTTACCAAAGACAAGAAGCATGGGGATTGGCCGAAAAAGAGTTTGTAGCACTCGCGGAGTTAGACCCAAGATTTCTGGGCGGCTTAGGTGTTTTCTACCAAAATCGAGGCAACTACAGTAAGTCGTCAGAAGCCTTTGAGAATGATCTAAAACTAAATCAAGAAAACTGGGGAAGCGTATATCAAATCGGCAAAAACAGTGCTATCTCTGGCACCAACCTGACTAGGGGAATTGAATGTCTAAATCTCTATTTAGCAGCCGAAAGAGGCAAAAATTTACCTTCGCATTCAGGCGCAAATGCAAGGCTTGGTATGATTTACGCTCACCTAGGTGAAAAAGAAAAAGCAAAGGCCCTTTTTGAAAAAGCCTTAGAGCAAGACCCTACAATGGATTTGGCTAAAGCAGGCTTAAAAACACTGAAAAACTGATGAATAGCTTGATACAATCAAATCTTATCTTTTCACCCTGACCAGCTTATAGCCAACACTAATGATCCAACTACTTTCATTACCTGCCACAACTGGTGTTTGACGGGCTATTTCCTCGCCTACTTTACTAAAGGACCTTTCATATACCAAATCAAAAAGGAAAGCCCCAAAATCTGCACCTATACCCAGTCTAGAACCAAGTGTTACATTATTAAAAGCATCCAATTCTTCTTGTGGAATGTCTCTCACTTCTGGCCCTGGCTCTAAATACAATTCACCAGTGGTTTTTGCCAAAAAGGAGAACACAATACCTCCTCCAACTCTGAAAGCCGTATTTCCAAAGCTAGTTCGATAGCCTAAGAGTAATGGCAATTCAATTGAATGAAAAATAAAATCGTATTCACCATAATTATAAGGGCCACCACCAAGTTGATTTCCAAGCTTTGAGCTAACTCTGGTGTATATTAATTCTGGTTGAAAATAAAAATGGTTTACTCTTAGTTGAAGAAAAGTACCAAATGATAAGCCATACGATTCGAAAGTGCCTCCCTGATCCTCTACTTCCTTTTTATCTACTTCAGAAAACCGTACCGAAGAGTACTTCACATTTAAACCAAAATCAATTTCGGTATCGTAAGTCTGGGCTTTTATAGTAGCCGCTGAAAACAACAGCATGCTGCACAAAATAATTAATCGATTCATGTGGTTGGTCATTTTGTTAGTAAATAGGTTTATTAAAGCAAATTCAACTTGGCGATGAGCGCCTCTTTGTTGGCCCTTGAAATCGGGATTACTTTATCTTCAATCAAAAGATTGGACTCTTCGATGTCCACAATTTTGGAAAGGTTGACCACGAAAGATCGGTGTACTTTTTGAAAGTTAAATTCCTCGAGTCGGTCTTGCACCTTCTTCATTGTGCTGTGAACGATAAAACCTTTGGCTTTGGTTTTAAAAAGGGCATAGTCCCCTTTGGCTTCAACGTATAGAATATCCTCTATTTTAACCTTGATCAGTTTCGAATCCACTTTTAAGAAAAGGCTGTTGTCAATGATTTTGGACATTCCGCCTTTTTTCTCAGCGGTTTTTAATCTACCATAGGCCACCATGGCTATTTCAATGGCCGCATTGATATCTTTGATGCCATAAGGCTTAACCAAATAACCAAAAGGGGCTCTTTCCTTGGCCCTTGCAATGGTGGTATTGTCAGCAAAAGCGGTGGTGAAAATAAAGGGAATATCAAATTGATCATTAATGATCTCTGCCAAATCCACTCCGTCCATGTCCCCGCCAATCTGAATGTCCAACAAGGCCAATTCTGGTGCATATTCATTACAAAGTTCTATGGCAGCATCTGCGTTTTCAGCGATTCCAACTACCTGATGATTAAGCATTTCCAAAATCTCTTTGAGACTGGCGGAAATCATGGCATCGTCTTCAACAATTAGTATTTTCAATTGACTCATTTGGTATGAAGTTCTGCCTCAAGATAGTGTTTTTGTTCCTTTAGGAAAACGATGCGTAAAAAATTAGTAATATAATTTTTAAAGAGTAATGCGCTTTGAGCTAAGTCCTTCCGTACCTTATCTTAACACTGGAAGCAGTCATCTCAAAAATCCTGTCAGTCGTCTAAAGATTGGCTCCCACGCCAAAGTGATAAATAGCTTTGCATCATAAAAATTATTCATTGATGCGACCCTCTGTAAAATTACCTTTCGTAAAACGTGCTTTCGACATTATTGTCACTGGCATTTTAGTGCTTTGCCTAAGCCCATTGTTCATCATAGTGGCCATAATGATTCGTTTAGAATCCAAAGGACCAGTCTTTTATTATTCCTACAGGGTAGGCATGGGTTATAAAATCTTCAAGTTCTACAAATTCAGGTCCATGCGCACCGATGCAGATCAAATGGTAGACAAGCTAAAGCACTTGAACCAATATGCGGATCAAAAGGAAGAGGCTTTAAAGTCATACCCGCTTACCAGGGATGAGATTGCCTACACAAAAAGTAACATCCTTGTGAAGGATGACGAGCTTTTTAATCAGCATGAATACGAAAAATATAAAGCAAGCGAAGAGAAAAAGGCCTTTGTCAAAATCAACAATGATCCAAGGATTACCAAGGTGGGCAAGATCATTCGAAATAGCAGTATAGACGAACTTCCTCAGCTCTTCAATATTCTCATTGGGGATATGTCGCTGGTGGGCAACCGTCCCCTCCCGCTTTATGAGGCCGAAAAGCTTACTACGGACAAAACGGTTGGTCGATTTTTGGCTCCCGCAGGCCTTACCGGTTTATGGCAGGTAACCGAACGCGGCAAGGCAGGCATGGATGCGGAAAGCAGAAGTAATCTGGACATTGAGTACGCCCTGAAACATAACTTTTGGATGGATTTGAAAATCCTGATCAAAACCCCAATCGCGGCCTTTCAACACGAAAACGTTTAAGCATGAATAAGCTCAAAGAACTCTATAATTCATTGGCTCGGAACCCTCAATCGGGCAAATACATTCCCTTTATTGATGGTTTAAGGTTTTTAGCCATTATGCCCGTCATTTTTCAGCATGCTAACGAGAGACTGTTAAAATACAGTGGGGATATGGGTGCGCTTTCCGCTTGGGAAGCACAACTCTCTTTTTTAATCAGCCGAGGAACAATCGGTGTTTTTATCTTCTTCGCTGTAAGCGGATTTGTACTCACATTGCCTTTTGCTAAAGGAAATCTTAAACTGGATTATAAAAGCTACCTCACCCGAAGACTTACAAGAATAGAACCTCCTTTCCTTTTCTGGATCAGTTGCTTTGCCCTGATCCTATTTCTGCAAGGTAATTTGGGTTTTGGCAATCTACTCGGACATTATCTGGCGACCATCACTTACAGCCATAATATAATTTATGGCGAATACTCCATCATCAACCCTGTAGCCTGGTCCTTAGAAGTCGAAATACAGTACTATTTGATTGCTCCTTTTATAGCCCTGCTCTATTTCAATCAAGAAAACCTAGGGGCAAGGCGTTCGCTTTTGATTGCTTTCACTTTTGTATTGCTTTCCTATCAGTATGTTTTGGGCTGGAACCTCTACCCTTTCAAAGCCAGTTTGCTCGGACAGTTGCAATACTTTTTGATCGGAATGCTCATGGCTGATCTTTATGCCAACGACAGCAAAACAGCCTATTTCAAAACTTGGGTTTGGGATGCCCTAGCTCCAATATTATTACTGGTAATGGCCTATACCTGGACAGAAGAATTTTATAAAACAATCGCCTTCAACCTGTCGCTTGGCCTAGTATTTATTGCAGGTTTTAAAGGTCATTATTTTCCAAAAATGCTCTCTTTAAAATGGGTGACAATTATAGGAGGCATGTGCTATACGATCTACCTCACCCACTTGCCTTTGCTCGAATTGTTTTATTCAGTTATCGGCCAATTCGGTTACTCATCGGCTTATTGGGTACAGTTATCGATCTCTCTGATTATCATCATCCCTATCGTGTTATTTAGCAGTGTAATATTTTTCAAGGCAATAGAAAAGCCATTTATGAAGCCGAGTGGGTTTCAACAAATGCTTCAAAGCATCAAGCAGCTTTTCGTTCGCCAACACATTCAAACTGAAAAACAAAAACTATGAAAAGGTTAATCCTTATATCTCTGCTGAGCATTACTTGGTTTTCAAGCCAGGCACAAAACGAGCGTGCCGAAATTGGCATCGACAAAATCCGTCCTCTGGACACATTGATTCAAATGGCAATCAACAGGGCGCCATTGATCAAGCGTTTGGGCGCTGGTCAATTGCAACGTGAACAAGAAATTACAATGACGAAAAAGGATTGGATGCAGCATGTGGCGCTCACTGCGGGCTACAATTACGGTACGGGCATCATAGCCGATCAGCTGACTACGAGCACGGACAATCAGGCTACTTTCATTACGCGACAAAACGCTACTTATGGAGTAGGCATAAGTTTGAGACTGCCCATTTCGGCCATTTCGGAACGAAAAAATAAAATCAAAATAAACCAGTTGGCCATTGAAGAGATGGAATACCAAAAAGAAGATTTGAAAACGATGATCAGCGAAGAAGTGATCAGCCGCTACAATCAGCTGAGTCTTTCTTTGAAAACCATGAAACTTCAAAATGACAAAGTAGAAACCAACGCAACCGCCCTCGAGATTGCCGAAAACTACTTTAAAGCTGGCAGACTAGACATTGATCAATACAGAATGGTAGTAGACCTTACCACCACTGCGAAAATAGAATTAGAAAAAATCAAAAGTGAAGTTTGGTACAACCTTAAGTCACTTGAACAATTAGTAGGACAATCCATAATCAAATAAGCCATGACCTTCGTTCAAATTGTTAGGTTACTCGTTCGATTCAGCATCGTGATAGTTGGAACTGCTTTTACGATGGCATTCCTAGTCTATTGGATGAATAAAGACAATAAGGAAGAGTTCAAAAGCCACACTTTGCTAAACACTGGCCTTATTTCTGGCTATAACATAGAAAGTAACAAGGGCGAAAGAATAGACTACGCTTTCACCAACAACGAGATGGAGAACCTGATCAATATGGCCACTTCGCTCGAAACCCAAAAGCAGCTATCGGCACGGCTTTTGGCAAAAACCCTGATCGACCTTAAAAACAATAAGAACCCCTTATTGCCTGAAAATCAAGAAGAATTGATCCTTTCTTTGCAAGGTTTAAACCTTGATTTTGTAAACTCTGATTCCTTGGAATTGGTGTATGACTTGTTGGTAGAACAAAGAGAAGCCGACAAATACAATGTGATTTACAACATCACCAACTCCAAAAACCCATTCTTCGGCTTGGAGCAGCTTGAGAAAATCATGGTCATCAGAGAAGGCAATAGCGACATGATCCGTATGGAATATTCTTCTATTGATCCTTATATGAGCCAACTCACATTGATTTATCTCACTGATATTTTTCTGAAGAAACAAAAAGAAATCAAAGAGGGCCAAACAGACTCCGTGATCGAATTCTTTGAAACTGCCACAAACAAATCTCAAAGTAGGCTCAAAAAAGCCGAAGATGATTTACTGAAATTCAGGGTACAGAATCAAATCATCAATTACTACGAACAAACCCGATTTATCTCTGGCAACAAGGAAGAGCTAGACAAACAATACCAGGAACAACTCAAAATCAAAGCAGGTGCAGAATCTGCCCTTGCCAAAGTAGAGTCCGAAATAGACGACAAAAGCATTCTTCCTCTTTTGCAACAAAGAATCGCCCGAAACCAGGGTCAAATGGCAGACTATACCAACCAGCTCACCGAAATCAATTTGTTCAACGACAGCACCATGAGCAAGGAAGCGATAATTGCCAAAAGCGATTTAGAAGCTAAAATTTCGACCTTAAAAAACGAAATGACAGCCGCAGCCAAATCTGTAATCTACGTCAACCAAACTCCTGACGGCCTCCCTACCGCCAACCTGCTTGATCAATGGCTCAACTTTGTGATTGCCAAAGAAGAAACTACGGCAAAACTCCAAGTGATGAAAACCCATCAGGAAGAGTATGAAAAAATCTATGCACGATTTGCGCCTTTAGGTTCTACATTAAAAAGACTTGAAAGAGAAATTGATGTGGCCGAAAGAGAATACCTAGAAAACTTACACAGTTTCAATGAAGCCAGGCTGCACAAATACAATATGCTACTGTCGAGCAATCTCAAAGTAATCGACAGGCCGTTCTTTCCTGCGCAACCCGAAAAATCGAAAGCCATAATGATGGTAGCCTTGGCCTTTATTGTAGGAATAATTCTGCCAGCAGGCGGCATTATAGGGGTAGAAATGATGGATAGCAGCTTAAAAAGTCCCAAAAACGCAAGCCTTCAAACGGGATTGAAGCTAGGTGGCCTCTTGCCTAAAAGCCCAAAGAAAGAGCATAAATCGCCCATTGACTTCAATTTGATTAGAAATCAGGCCATGAACCTCTTTGTGCAGGAACTTAAGGTCCAAAGTACGGATGCAAAAAAGATAAAGAACATTGTCGTATTCAGCATACATCCCGAAGAAGGCAAAACGATGCTCATTGAAACAGCTCAAAAATTTATTGCAGAAAAATATCCACGCCATGAACATGACTTCAACTGGATTGAAATCCCTTCCATTTTGAATCATCCTTATGGTCATGAATATGTAAAAAACGCGGACATCCATGTGATGGTGACCAAGGCAGACAGAAAATGGAATGAAGCCGATCAGCATGCCATTAAAGTGTATAAAAAATTCGTAGGCAAAAAGCCTTTACTCTTCTTGAACGGTGTTAGGGCCGACATTATGGAAGAGGTGATTGGTGAAGTTTCTAAACAAAGGAGCTGGTTGCGCAGAAAAGTAAAAGCTGCACTGAGCTAAGCCAGCACCGAAACAAAGGATGATTAAAAATGAAATCGCAAAACCCAATACCAAAATGAAAACCATTATCTGTCATAGCTTCCCTGCCTGGGACACCCCCTACATTAAATCTACAGTGGAGCTTATGACACGACTGGCAGGGCATAACCGAGTCATTTTCATCGATTACCATTATACCATTAAAGATGTATTTCGCCATCCAAATGCGCCAAAGGCACAACTTTTGGGCAAAACAAGCAGATGGCGAAAAATCGAAACCGAGCATGGTCAAATTGAGGTATACAATAGCCTGCCTG
This sequence comes from Cytophagales bacterium CG12_big_fil_rev_8_21_14_0_65_40_12, assembly GCA_002786855.1. Classification (GTDB taxonomy): domain Bacteria; phylum Bacteroidota; class Bacteroidia; order Cytophagales; family Cyclobacteriaceae; genus Roseivirga. Next base: position 23,714 of record PCUU01000022.1, on the reverse strand, counting down.
TGATCCCCGTCAATTGGGTAAACAATCCTTTTTTATTCAACCTTTTAATGTCCTTAAATGCTTGGTTGGTAGGCTTTAGCATCAAAAAAATAATACGGCAGTTGGATCGAGAACAAACTGTCCTCGTCAATGCATTCAATCCCATCTATGGTTGGTTCACTAAAAAATATTGGGCGGGCATTCCTACCACTTATTATTGTTATGATGAAATTGGCGGAACAGAATGGGCCTCAAAATGGGGTAGCATTTACGAAACCAAATATGCCCAACAGGCCAACGAAGTCATCACCAGTTCAAGTCATTTAAAGGAAAAATTTGATAGGCTACACTCAAAAGTCGCATGTGTTAAAAATGGGGTCAATCTGAGCGTTTTTAAACAAGAAAAAATTGAAACCACTCATAATCATAGCATTGGCTACATTGGCGCGATAGACAACAGGGTAGATTTGGATTTGTTAAAAAACTTAGCCGAAGCTTTGCCTGAGTATAAAATCGAAATGCTCGGCCCCTTGAAGGTGGAACTGCCTGCAGAAATGCCAACGAATGTGGTTTGCTTAGGCGCTTTGGCCCAGTCCAGCATTCCAGAGATTGCTATGAATTGGGACGCCTGCATTATTCCCTTTGTGAAAAACAAATTGACCAAAGCCATTTATCCACTAAAAATCAATGAGTACCTGGCCATGGGTAAACCCGTCATCACCACAAACTTCAGCGACCTTTCAGATTTTGAACAATTGATTAGCATTGCTGCCAACGCGGAAGATTTTATTACGGCCACTAAAAAGGAATTACGCTACAACAACCGAATAAAGATTCAAAAACGCATTGAGTTTTCACAGCAGAACAGTTGGGAATCAAGGGCTAAGCAGTTTAACGAGCTTATTGCCAACATTGAGCCTGTGCAGGTTGGTTAAGTAATCTGCTGATTACACGCATAAATTTTCTAAAAACACTGCTGGCCTATTTGTCCAAAACATGAACATATCAAAGGCCGACTTAAAGATTAATGAGGGAAATTGTATACAAATAAAAAAGGGGCATAAGTTTTAAAACTTATAACCCCTTGATTATGAAGCGGAATGGACGGGACTCGAACCCGCGACCTCCTGCGTGACAGGCAGGCATTCTAACCAGCTGAACTACCACTCCAATATTTTAAATAATGCCCTTTCGTTTAAGGTGATGCAAAAGTAGTATACTGTTTGCGATTTACAAACATACTTAGGTAAAAAAACACGTCTATTTTTTAAATCAAAGCGAAGTCTTTGGCCATGAGCCTAATAGATCAGGCGATTTTTCTTGATCTGCCCAAATTTAACCTTTGCAGCCTCTCAATAATGTGCTGCTCACTCATAAATAGTCAAATCCATCGGGCCAGAGCTCAAAAGGCAAGGTGCGAATTCGACACAAAGCCAACTTACCTCCTTTTTCGGCTCAATAATGATCGGCTGAATGTGACCAATGTTACAGAGTCCGTGATTATTCTAATCTACATTTGGTCATTGCTCAAGGCGATCATTCAGCCTGGCATTAAATAGAATTTCACACAAAAGCAGATAAAATGGAAAATATTGAACAAACTGTCTCGATGCCGCGCATCGGAGATACCGCACCAGCATTTAAAGCAATCACCACGCAAGGCGATATTAATTTCCCATCGGATTACAATGGCAAATGGGTCATCCTTTTCAGCCACCCTGCCGATTTTACACCTGTATGTACTTCGGAGTTCATGACTTTCGCGAAAATGGAACCAGAGTTCAATGCCCTCAACTGCCAACTCGTAGGGCTATCAATCGATGGCTTATACAGCCACATTGCTTGGTTAAGGACTATCAAGGAAAAAATTGAGTTCAAGGGAATGAAAAACATTGAAGTCAAATTCCCGCTGATCGAAGACATTACCATGGAAGTGGCCAAAAAATACGGCATGATTCAACCTGGAGAAAGTTCTACAAAAGCGGTGAGGGCTGTTTTCTTTATTGACCCCAAAGGAATCATCAGGGCCATTATTTATTACCCACTTTCTATGGGAAGAAATTTTGACGAACTAAAAAGGGCATTAATCGCCATGCAAACAGCCGATAAGCACAGTATTGCCACTCCTGCCGATTGGGAGCCTGGTGATGACGTGATCGTACCTACCGCAGGTTCTTGTGGAGTTGCAAAAGAAAGAATGGAAAATGAGGATGAAATGACTTGTTACGATTGGTTCTTTTGTACCAAACCATTGCCCATTGACAAAATATGACCTCATCAAATTTTAAAAATCATGAAAAAGATCGTTGCACTTTCCGCCCTTGCTTTTCTGACCCTGTTCGCTTGCAAGGACGATGCACCAAACCCTGACAGTGACATTCCTACTCAAATAGGACTGCTTCCAAACGAACCCCTCAGCGCGGTTGAAATCGAGAGCTTAATGTTAATGCGAGAAGAGGAAAAGCTGGCGCATGACGTTTACATCACCTTGTTCAATCAATGGGGAATCAACGTTTTCACCAACATTGCTGAAAGCGAGCAAACTCATACCTCGGCAGTTCAAATGTTGCTGGATAAATACGATTTAGAAGACCCAGTAAATCAAAATGAGGTGGGCGTTTTTACTGATGCCAATTTACAAAGCTTATATACTCAGCTAGTCGAATTGGGCAGTAAAACTATATTGGATGCCTATACAGTTAGCGCCACCATCGAGGATTTAGACATTGCCGATTTGAATATTTGGCTCACCAAGGTTGACAACCAAGACATTATCTATGTTTATCAAAACCTGAACAAAGGAAGTCGAAATCATATGCGCTCATTTTACGGGCAGGTCATTAATTCGGGCGGAAGCTACTCTGCACAATACATCACACAAACGGAGCTTGAAGCCATCATTAACAGTCCCAGAGAAACTGGGGCATGGTAAGGCTTGCAAGGTTTAATTTGAAATAGTACAACCCTCTAAACGAAATGTCATGTCGAAAATAGTAATACTTGGCGCTGGGATTGCCGGACACACCGCAGCTTCACATTTAAGGCGAAAGCTCTCTAAAAAGCACGAAGTGCTGGTAGTTTCTCCGAATCGTAACTATCAATGGGTGCCTTCCAATATTTGGGTGGGCATAGGTAGAATGAAATCTGAGGATGTATTTTTCCCATTAGAACCGTTGTATAAAAGGAAAGGTATTGGATACAAACAAGCAAAAGTGGTGTCATTTCATCCTGAAGGAGATGCCACCGAGCCAAAACCTTTTGTGAAGGTGGAATACCTCTATGGCGAAATGTTGGGTATGCAAGAAAAAGTGACCTACGATTTCCTAATCAACGCCACAGGCCCAAAATTGGCCTTTGAGTTGACAGAAGGGCTAAATCCTGGCACTAACAAAGCCTATTCGGTTTGTACTTACGATCATGCCACACATGCATCCGCTGCCTTACACGAGCTTATCAACAAAATAAAGTCAACTCAAAAAAAGGCTAAAATCCTGATTGGTACAGGACATGCGAAAGCCACCTGCCAAGGTGCCGCATTCGAATATATTTTGAACGTAGAAAAGGAATTGGTCAAATTTAAAGTGCGCGACAAAGTTGAAATCACATGGATTTCTAACGAAAACGAACTAGGCGACTTTGGAATGGATGGCATGCTTCTCTCCTATCAAAATCAAGTAATGAAATCCAGCGAAATGGTAGAAATGGTATTTGCTGACAGAGGTATCAAATGGATTTTAGGTGCGGGCATTCAGAAAGTTGAAGATGGGAAAGTATCCTACGAGAATTTGGAAGGCGAACATTTAACCGAAGAATTTGATTTTGCAATGCTCATCCCTGCCTTTAGCGGCCATGGTTTCAAAGCTTTTGATAAAGCAAACGAAGACATTACTGCTAAACTTTTCAAGGGCTTTATGATTGTAGATGCCGATTACAGCCCTAAACCATATGAAGAATGGTCGGTACAAGACTGGCCTGAAACTTACCAAAACCCGAGCTACAATAATATTTTCGCCCCAGGCATTGCCTTTGCCCCGCCCCACTCCATTTCTAAACCGAGAAAAAGTAAAAATGGAACGGAAATTTTTCCAGCTCCTCCAAGAACGGGAATGCCCTCTGGTATTACTGCCAAATTAGTGGCAGACAACATTATCGACACCATCAACGGTGCCAAAACACTTCATCACAAAGGCTCCATGGGGAATATGGGTGCGGCTTGTATTGCTTCTGCCGGATATGGTCTTTCTAAAGGAAGTGGCATAAGCATCACCACATTTCCGATTGTACCCGATTACAACAAATATCCTGAAACGCATGGGCGAGAACTTAAGAAAACCTTTGGCGACATTGGACTGGCAGGACATTGGTTAAAATTAAGTCTACATTACGCCTTTATCTATAAGGCCAAAATGAAACCCTTTTGGTGGTTGATCCCAGAATAAATATGGAATTGCCATCCTAGTTTTAATATGCTTCAACAAAATAAATTGACGATCATGACACAAAAAATATCCAAACAGGAACATGCCAAAATGAAGAATCCCATTATTCAATTCTTTAAATTTATCTACCTAAGTTTAAAGATCATGCGAATTGTTGCGGGTGGACATGGGGGAACGAGGCCTTAAGCTTATCCAAAAAACTGAACATCTTAGCAATTACCCAAATTATGGAAACCGAAATACTTGCCCGAATTCAATTTGCGTTCACCATTGCCTTCCATTACATCTATCCCCCTTTGAGTATAGGGTTAGGCTTATTAATGGTGGTTTTCGAAAGCCTTTATATCAAAACCAAAAACACTGAATATCATACGCTAGCCAAATTTTGGACTAAGATTTTCGCGCTTACCTTCGGGATTGGTGTAGTCACAGGCATCGTGATGGAATTTGAATTCGGCACGAACTGGGCTACTTACTCGCGCTTTGTTGGCGATGTTTTCGGTAGTGCGCTGGCCGCAGAGGGTATTTTCGCCTTTGCGCTGGAAAGCGGTTTTTTAGGAATCCTGCTTTTTGGTTGGAACCGTGTTAAACCTTGGGTTCATTTAGTTTCTACCATTGGAGTATTTTTGGGATCCATGTTTTCTGCCGTATGGATCGTGGTGGCCAACAGTTGGCAACAAACCCCTGCTGGTTATCACATAGTGGGCGAAGGCTTTAATGCCCGCGCAGAAATTACTGATTTCTGGGCCATGGTTTTTAACCCTTCCAGCGTTGAAAGATTAACGCATGTTTGGCTCGGGGCTTTTCTTTCTGGCGCATTTCTGGTTTTGAGTGTTCATGCTTATTATATCCTTAAAGGAAGGTATGTCGATATTTCGAAAAAGGCTTTTAAAATCGCATTAGTGGTTGCCACCGTTTTCTCATTAGGGCAATTATTGACCGGGCATAAATCTGCCGAAGGCGTTGCCAAAAATCAACCCGCAAAATTAGCGGCCCTAGAAGGTCATTTCGAAGCCAGCGCTCCTGCCGACATGTATTTATTCGGCTGGGTGGATAAAGAAAATCAGAAGGTAACAGGCGTAAAAATACCCGGGGGACTTTCCTTTTTACTTGATTACGACTTTGATACACCAGTGACGGGACTCAATGCGTTTCCCGAAGATGAAAGACCTTCGCAAGTCAATGCCATTTTCCAATTTTACCATATTATGATTGCCATTGGCATGGTGCTCATTGGGCTAAGTATGCTTGCTACTTTTTTATGGTATAAAGGCAAACTGTTCAATTATCGTTGGTTACTTTGGATCTTTGTTTTCTCTGCTCTACTACCTCAAATTGCAAATCAAGTAGGCTGGTTTGCTGCAGAAATGGGACGTCAACCCTGGGTAGTTTATGGTTTATTAAGGACCTCAGATGCATTTTCGCAAGCTGTATCGGCCAATCAAATTGTTTTCTCACTGATCCTTTTCTTGTTGGTGTATGCCTTACTTTTTGTTCTCTTTATTTACTTGCTGAACAAAAAAATACAACATGGCCCTTATCATGAATCGCAAGAAAATGACCGACCAATGACAGAAGAATTAACTAAAGTAATCACCCAAAATTGAGCAATATGGAGACTTTTTTAGGTTTAGATTATCCAACATGGTGGTATTTGGTTGTAGGTGGTTTGTTTTCGGGCTATGCCATTCTTGATGGTTTTGATTTTGGAGCAGGTGCTTGGCATCTATTCTTGAAAAAAGAGAACAGCAGACGAATAGCATTGAATGCCGTGGGTCCCGTTTGGGATGGGAACGAAGTGTGGTTGGTCATTGGTGGCGGTGCTTTGTTTGCTGGTTTTCCAGTAGTTTATGCCACGCTTTTTTCATCCCTGTACATTCCTTTTATGCTCTTTTTGGTTTTTATCATTTTCAGGGCCATCTCAATAGAATTCAGAGGAAAAGAGGAAATGGCATGGTGGAAGAAAACCTGGGATATTAGCTATGGCATTTCCAGTATAATGCTGGCCTTTCTGCTTGGCGTAGTTTTGGGCAATGTTTTACAAGGCATCGCCATTGGTGAAAACTACTCCTACCATGGAGCTGGTTTTTTTGAATTCCTTAACCCCTATGCTTTAATGACAGGATTCACTACCCTATTTCTATTTATGGCACATGGGGCCATTTACCTGTTGTTGAAAACTGAGGGCAGATTATTTGCAAAAATGACATTTCTGCTCAAACGCGGAATGATTTTTTTCATGGTAGCCTTTGGGATAACCTCGCTCTACACATTGCTTTATATTCCTCATTTGTCAGATGCTTTTAAAAACAACCCTCTTCTTTTTGCTGTGCCGCTCATGACTTTCCTTAGCATTGCGAACGTTCCGAGGTTGGCCAATAAAAAGAAATACAATTGGGCATTTTTCTTCTCGTCACTGACCATCAGTTTACTGTTGATTATTGTGGCGATTGAGCTCTATCCAATGCTTTTATTCTCCACTGTGGATCCAAAATATAGCATTGACATTTACAAAGCGGCTTCCTCTACAAAATCAATGCAGACGATGCTGATCATTGTAGCCATTGGCACCCCGTTGGTTTTGGCTTATACCATTTTTGTTTACAAAACATTCCGAGGAAAAGTGAAGCTAGACGAAACAAGTTATTAAGTAGCACAGGCAGGTTTTGGCCATCAAAATAAGAAGGATTGCTGGTTTAGAATCGATTGGCTAAATTCCTTGATCTAAAACCAAAATCATGAAATCAATACGGCTACTCATTTTAATTGCCATTTTGGGCATTTCCACCCTTAATGCTAGCGCTCAAGTCTCTGATCAATTGGAGATGTTGGACATCTTTAATTTGGAATATGTTTCCGATCCTCAAATTTCGCCTGACGGACAAAAAATAATTTACGTCCGTAATTTCTCGGATGTAATGACGGATAGAAACTTGTCTAACCTTTGGATTGCGAATTTTGACGGCACTCAAAATCGTCCTTTGACAACAGGCGAGCAGAATGATCGGGCTCCAAGATGGTCTCATGACGGGCAAAAGATCATCTATACTTCCAACAAATCAGGAAAATCAGAAGTGTATTTGCGCTGGATGGATTCAGGCGATGAAATGGTAGTGGTGAATTCTGAAAAATCACCTTCAAATGTAAGCTGGTCACCAGACGACAAGCATTTGGTTTTCAATATGTTTGTCCCGAAGTCCAAGCCCTCTCCTATTAAAATGCCTGCTGCTCCTAAAGGTGCTACTTGGAATGCCCCACCAAAATATGTGGATGATTTGAACTGGCGTAGAGATGGTGTCGGTGAATTGCCTCAAGGCAACCAGCAATTATTTACCGTCCCGGTTTCAGGTGGAACACCAAGACAAATCACGGATGCACCTTTTAATCATGGCAATGCCGTTTGGGGTAAAGACGGAAAGCACCTCTACTTTAGCGCAAATATGCGCGAAGATCAAGAGATTGAAGGCTCAGATTCAGATATCTATTCTATTGCGTTGGGAGAGGGAAAGCTTACTAAACTCACCAATCGCTATGGACCAGACAGCAATCCTACCATTTCTCCTGATGGGAAAAAAATGGCCTACACTGGATACGATGACAAATACAGAGGCTATCAAATCAACAGATTATACATTGCTAATACCGATGGATCAAACAGTGAACTGATTTCTGCAAACCTTGATAGAGATGTCAGCAACCTTGTTTGGGCAGCAGACGGAAAAGGCCTGTATTTTCAGTATGTAGATAAAGCGCATACGAAAATCGCGTACATCACCCTCAAAGGGAAAGTAACCGATATAACCGAAGGTTTGGGTGGTGTTTCTTTAGGCAGGCCCTATACATCTGGCAATTTTTCTATTGCTGCTAACGGCAATTACGCTTACACTTGGGCAGAAACTACCGAGCCCGCAGATCTAGGTGCTGGAAACAACGGCAATAATAAAAGGATTACGAAAGTAAATGAAGACCTCTTCGACTACAAAAAACTAGGTAGCGTTGAAGAGATTTGGTTCAAATCATCCGCAGATGGTTTAGACATCAATGGCTGGATTGTAAAACCAGCCAATTTCGACCCAAATAAAAAATACCCATTGATCCTAGAAATACATGGCGGGCCTTTTTCCAGCTATGGGCCAACTTTTTCGGGAGAAATTCAATTGATGGCCGCAGCAGGTTATGTGGTGCTTTACACCAACCCAAGAGGCAGCACTAGTTATGGCTATGATTTCGGAAATGAAATTGATAAAAATTACCCAAGCAAGGACTATGACGACTTGATGTCTGGCGTTGATGAAGTGATCAAGAGAGGCTATATCGATGAAAGCCAATTGTTTGTTACAGGTGGTTCTGGCGGTGGCGTGCTGACTTCTTGGATTGTAGGGAAAACCAACAGGTTCAGAGCTGCTGTAGTCGCTAAACCTGTTATCAATTGGTACAGCTGGTCATTAAATTCTGATATGTCGGCCTTTGCTACGCGTTATTGGTTCGATAAAAAACCTTGGGAAGACCCAGAAACTTACATGAAACACTCTCCTATTTCTTTAATTGGGAATGTGACCACTCCCACGATGTTGCTTACTGGAGAGTCTGATTTGCGGACCCCAATTCACGAATCAGAGCAATATTACACAGCACTCAAACTACAAGGTGTACCGACAGCAATGGTAAGAATACCGAATGCCTTCCATGGAATCGCTTCGAAACCAAGCAATCTCATTGCAAAAGTCGCTGCGATTCTTACCTGGTTCGACAAGTATAGAGAGACCCCTGTAAAAATGGACCTTAGAAAGTAAACCTTTGGATTAGGACATTAGGCCTTGACAAAAAGAGGTCTAATGTCCGAACCCTGCTCCCCAGCCCATTACACCATCGGTAATCTTATATTTCTGATTGCTTAATATCTTCGAGCCGAACTAAACAAATACACAATGAAGAATACAGTTAAATTATTTATGCTTTTTGTGCTTTGCTTTGCCATTTCTGCGCAAGCCCAAGACACTAAAGCCATAGTTGAAAAAATTATAAAAGAGGCCAATGAAAACTCTCAACTCGAGAACATAGCCTATGAGCTTCTCGATAAAAACGGACCTAGACTGGTCGGTACTCCACAAATGAATGCCGCCAACGATTGGGCGGTTGCCAAATACAAAAGCTGGGGCATTGATGCGCGTAACGAAAAATGGGGTGAATGGAAAGGTTGGGAACGTGGTATTACCCATGTAGACATGATTGCACCAAGAGTAAAAAGTTTGGAAGCCATGCAGCTGGCTTGGAGCCCTTCCACCAACGGAAAAGAGGTAACAGGAGATGTGGTGATGGTACCCAATGTGGCTAATGAAACTGAGTTCAAAACTTGGTTAAAAACCATCAAAGGCAAATTCATTATGGTGGATATGGCGCAGCCAACTGGCCGTCCGGATTATAACTGGGAAAAGCATGGCACTGAAGAGTCAATCAAAAAAATGAGAGATGACAGGGCAGAAAAAAGCAGAGCATGGGCAGAAAGAATTCGAAATACAGGCTTGAACGCCAGAACTTTACCCGAGGCTTTGGAAGAAGCTGGGGCTGCTGGTATTTTAATTTCAAATTGGTCGAGAGGTTTTGGCGTGAATAAAATCTTTGGGGCAAGAACTAAAAAAGTACCTACCATTGATATTGGATTAGAAGACTATGGAACACTTTTTAGAATGGTGGAGCACGGGGATATTCCGAAAATCACTGTAAAGGCTACCTCAAAAGACTTAGGAATGGTGCCCACATTCAATACCATAGCCGAAATCAAAGGCAGCGAAAAGCCCAATGAATATGTGATGCTTTCTGCCCATTTTGATTCATGGGATGGCGGAACAGGCGCAACGGATAATGGAACTGGCACCATGGTAATGATGGAGGCGCTACGCATTTTAAAACTCGTTTATCCTAACCCTAAAAGAACCATTTTAGTGGGTCATTGGGGCAGCGAAGAGCAAGGATTAAACGGCTCAAGTGCATTTGTCGAAGATCACCCCGAGATCGTCAACAATCTTCAAGCCCTCTTCAACCAAGACAATGGAACGGGAAGAGTCGTAAACATTAGCGGTCAAGGCTTTTTGCATGCTTACGAATACATCAACAGATGGCTCTCAGCCGTACCAAGAAGCATTTCAGGTCAAATTGAAACTAACTTTCCAGGAGCTCCAGGAGGTGGCGGTTCAGATTATGCTTCTTTTGTAGCGGCAGGTGCTCCGGGTTTCTCGCTAAGTTCTTTAAGCTGGGATTATGGTACTTACACCTGGCATACCAACCGCGACACTTATGATAAAATTATTTTTGATGATGTAAGAAACAATGCAATCTTGACGGCTATTCTTGTGTACATGGCCTCAGAAGACGCAAATACTTTCCCAAGAGATAAAAGTGTATTGCCTATGAGCCCAAGAACGGGTGAACAAATGGCTTGGCCAAGCCCAAGAAAACCTACCCGGGTTGGAGGTAATGACTAGAGAAATTAAATTTGGATTAAAAAGAGCGCTCAAAAGGCGCTCTTTTTATTTATAGTTCGGGAGGTTTCCTTGATGCCTTTTTATCAGCATGTTTCTTTTTGCTAGTCAGTCGTTCTTGAATGGCACCTTTGGAAGGTTTAGTTTTTTTACGTGGTTTGGGTTTGGTAAAAGCGAGCTCAATGGCTTTCCTAAATTTCGCTACAACCTCATCTTTATTTCGGATTTGTGTTCTATGCTCCTCTGAATTAAACAGCATTTCGCCTTCATTGGTCAATTGCCTCTCCCATTTTTTAGCCAAGTGTTCCTTTTCTTCTTCGTTCAATACATTTGAATTTTGGAGATTGAACCTGAGTGTAACACGTGTTTCAAGCTTGTTCACATTCTGACCACCTGGCCCAGAGCTGCGCGAAGTCTGAAATTGAAATTCAGGTAAAAAATCTCGTTGTGCTATGGATTTGGGATCTTTCATGAATTAATCCCTTTTAAACACCAAATTCAATTCATTTGAACTGGCCTGATCAAAGTAATAACCCTCAGTATCAAAGGCTTTGATGGCTTCTACCTCGTTGATTCTATTTTTGATGATGAATTGGGCCATCATGCCTCTTGCCTTTTTAGCAAAGAAAGAGATCACTTTGTATTGACCATTCCTCTGATCAAGAAAATCTACATTAATGACTTTCGCTTTTAGCGCAGGCCTTTCTAACGATTTGAAATACTCATTAGAAGCCAAATTGATCAGTACCTTGTCTCCCTGCTTTTTCAAATCCCGATTCATTTGATTGGCAATGGTATCTGCCCAATAATTATAAAGCGTGGTATAGTCATCAAAGGCCAGTCTCGTTCCCATTTCTAATCGATAAGGCTGGATTAAATCCAGCGGACGCAGTAAGCCATATAAACCAGAGAGGATTCTGACATGCTCTTGGGCGTACAGAATGTCTTCATCCGAAAGTTCTTCGGCTTCAAGCCCAATATAAACATCACCTTTAAAGGCATAAATCGCTTGTTTTGCTCCTTGTGGAGATTTAGACTTCTTGAATTTTCGATAGCGATCAACATTCAGTTCGGCCAAGTTCTCGCTCAAGTCCATCAAGTTTTGGATTTCTTCGGGTGACTTTTCCTTCAAGACACCAATAAGTTCTAAAGCCTCTTTTTGGAAGCGAGGATAAGAAAATTCGGCATTGCATGGGCTTTCAAAATCGAGCGTTTTGGCAGGTGAAAGAACTAATAACATATCAAATTTAAGCTTTACACAAACATACTCTTTGAAGCTTAGACTTGTTCGAGGAATTGATTGAAACTTTCAATAGCGAATAGAATTTTTGGTCATGACGCCAACATTCGGAGCGTCATTCCCACGAAAGTGGGAATCTCCATTCTACCACAAAGTACGCCAAGGCCTAAAAGTTGGCTAGAAGCCAAAGCCATACTTATCACTCGGCTAAGCCGAGCGATTGCAAGCTGAATTTGATCAGTCAAGCATAAAAAAGCCCCGACAAGTCGAGGCTTTAATGTTTTATCAAATTCTGATTCTTTTTATCTCAAACCACTTGGGTCTACTCTTGTTGGCGTTTGCTCTCCAGAAATCATTTTCTCGGCAGCTTTTGCTATGGCTTTGATCGTATTTGTCATATGCGCCATATCGAGTGTGCTTACCTCATCCGAAGCTTGGTGATAGTCTTTGTCAATATCAATTTGTGTAGTACTGATGGTATGTGCTGGCACACCCAATCTTGCCAAAGTAGCATTGTCTGATCTGTAGAATAGGTTTTGGGTTGGATAAGGATCTGGATAGAAAGTATATTCTGTGCCTTCTACTGCCTTTTGCAACAATTCCCCGAAGGTGGATTTCTCAAAGCCCGTAATCCATGCTGTATTTGGCCCTTCTTTCGCTCCTTTTCCAATCATTTCGATATTGAACATGGCCATGATCTGATCTGGGTCCATTTGTTCTGAGAAATACCTTGAACCATAACCGCCACTTTCTTCTGCCGTAAAGGCCACAAATACGATTGTTCTTTCTGGTTTTAGACCTGATTCTTTGAAATATTTAGCCAAAGTAATGACAGCAGTAGTACCTGAAGCATCGTCATTTGCACCATTATAAATAGTATCACCTTCAGTGCCTCTTACTCCTAAATGATCATAATGTCCGCTGAACAAAATAATTTCATTCGCTCTTTTTCCAGAAATCTTACCTGTTACATTAGAAAGGCTTTCGGCTTTCACTACATTATCAACCTCAACGCTGACATTTTTAACAGCCTTCAAAGTGGATAAAACCATCACAATCCCGTTTTCATTATCTACTTCGGTTGCTCTATTTCCCCTTAAGGAAAAGCCCTTTAGTCTTGCAAAAAAATCTTTGTGGGCTGGATCAACCAAAACGAGATTTTTTCCTGATTGTCTTCGGATGTCGTTATACATCGCTTGCAAATTGTCTGAAGCGCCAACACTTATTATGTTCAAATCTGCAATATCCGACCATTTTAAGCTTTCAGCGGTAGACATTGTTAGGAAATTATCCGCATCAATCAATTTTCCATCCAAAGAAATAATCGCATTTCCTGGAGCAATACTGTAAATGCTGAACTGCTGATTGTAACTGGTTAATCCGTCTAAATACTCCAAACCAATCTTCTCGAATTCTGATTGGATAAACTGCGAAGCCTTTTCGATGCCCTGTGTGAAAATCATCCTTCCCTCCATATCGTCAGAAGCTAAAGTGGAAATGATACGAGTTACATCGGCTTCATCGATGACCGCTGCCTTTTGGCAATTGGTAAATGTAAAAGCTGATATTGAAAAAAATAGAATGCTGGAAATGACCGATTTCTTCATGGTGGTGTTTTTGATTTAGACCGTGAATTTAAGATTTATTTGGTCAAAGAATAGTACCGCTGATACAGATGTCTTTAGAACTTGGGTGGCCGAACCTTTTTTGAACTAAACTTTCACACTAAGTTTTAGCAGCTTAATTTTGAATTTCATTAAAGTGCTTTCCATTGTCCTTCAATCCGTATTCAATAGCCCTCCCAGTTACCGAAATCATAGCGGAGGTCCAATCTCATTTAGTTTCTGGCAACACATTAATTGTGAATGCTCCACCAGGCGCTGGAAAAAGCACATTACTCCCATTGGCTTTGCTCAATGAGCCATGGCTGGCAGGAAAGAAAATCTTGATGCTTGAACCAAGAAGGCTGGCTGCTAGAACAATTGCCGAACGCATGGCTTACTTTCTGAATGAACCCGTTGGCAAAACCATTGGCTTTAGGATTCGGTTTGAAAATCGCACTTCAGAAGAAACAAGAATAGAAGTACTCACCGAAGGGATTCTGACCAGAATGATTCAAAGTGATAATGCTTTGGAAAATGTAGCCATGGTGATTTTTGATGAATTCCACGAAAGAAGTATCCATGCCGATGTAGCGCTGGCCCTTTGCCGAGAAGCACAATTGATCTTAAGGCCTGACCTTAGGATCATGATCATGTCGGCTACGCTGAATATGCCACAGCTTACTTCCCTACTGAAAGCACCTTCTGCCATCAGTAAAGGAAAGCAGTACCCGGTCGAAGTGCATTATGAAGGCGATATTGACGAATCCCTAATGGCCGAACTCTGTTGCAGAAGCATTATTAAAGCCGCAAAAAAGCACGATGGCGATGTTTTGGTTTTTCTGCCCGGACAAAGAGAAATCCATACTGCTCATGATATTCTAAGGAATGAATTAAAAGGCTTTGCCATACACATGTTGTATGGCGCTTTGCCTCAAAACCAACAAAATGCTGCACTCTACCCAGATAAAAATGGCCGTAGAAAAGTGGTTTTAGCGACTTCTATTGCAGAAACCAGTTTAACAATCGAGGGTGTCAAAATTGTAGTGGACAGTGGCTTTGGTCGTACGTCTAAATTTGACCCGAACTCTGGACTTTCAAGACTTGAAACCGTGCATATCTCTCGCGATTCTGCCGATCAAAGGGCTGGACGAGCAGGAAGACTTAGCCCAGGTTATTGCTATAGAATGTGGTCTTCCGTTACGCATCAGCGGCTTACGGAGCACATTACACCCGAAATCATGGAGGCTGATTTGGCTTCTTTAGTTTTGGACATGTCGCAATGGGGCATTACTGATGTGCAACAAATGACTTGGCTAACTCCTCCACCCAAAGGGCCCGTGGCCCAAGCCACGGACTTACTTCATCAACTCGAAGCTTTGGAAAATGGCAAGATTACTGAACATGGCAAAAACATGCTCAAACTTCCTTGCCACCCTCGCATTGCGCATATGCTTTTAATGGCAGAAGAAGACGACCAATTGGCATTGGCGACCGATATTGCCGCTTTGCTCGAAGAACGTGATCCTTTGGGCAGAGAAGCAGGCATCGACATTAACACGAGAATTGAGGCGCTAAGAAAACATCGAGCCGAAAATCGGGACAATCGAAAAATGGCCAGAATTGAGAAAATTGCCACCCAATACCGAAGTCTGTTCAATATTGACCCAAGCAACAGCCTTGTCGATCCTTACGAAACAGGAGTCTTGATTACTCGCGCTTACCCTGAGCGAATCGCTTTCGCCCGACCGGGCAATAATGCGCAATTTCAACTCTCCAACGGTCGCTATGCCATGGCTGGCCATAGAGAAGATTTAGCCAACGAACCGTGGTTGGCCATTTGCCATATTGATGCCCGCGATGGCATGGGGAAAATATTCATGGCATCGCCCCTTAATCCTCGAGATTTGGCCCCGTTGGTCAAGGAAAAGGAAGTCATTACTTGGGATACGGAAGAAGGTGGCCTGATTGCAACGAGAGATTTGAGAATCGGGAGTATTGTGCTTCAAAGCAAACCGCTGCCTTCTCCAGACGAAAAACATTTGGTCGCTGCCATTTCCGATGCGCTCAAAAAAGAAGGCGAACAACTGCTTGATTTTAGTGAAGAAGTGCAGCAATGGCAAAACAGAATTTTAAGTTTACGCAGGTGGAATCCGCAAGACGCATGGCCTGAAGTAAGCACCATAAGCTTGTTACAAACTAATATTGAGTGGCTAGGCCCCTACCTAACGGGTATTAAAAGACCCGATCAACTCAAGAAGATCAACCTCAAAGAGGTGTTGCACTACAGTTTAAGCCCAGAACAGCAGCAGTTATTAGAAAAACAAGCACCCACACACATTACAGTAACCAGCGGAAGTAAAATCCAGCTGATGTACCGCGATAATGGCGAAGCTCCTGTACTTGCCGTTCGCATCCAAGAGGTTTTTGGCTTGGCCGAGACCCCAATGGTAAATCAGGGCAAGCAGTCCATTCTTTTGCATTTGCTTTCTCCTGGCTTTAAACCAGTTCAGATTACGGCCGACCTTAAAAGCTTTTGGTCTGATGCCTATTTCGAAGTTAAAAAGGAATTAAAAAGACGATATCCAAAACATGTATGGCCCGATGACCCTTGGAATGAACCCGCCATTAAAGGGGTGAAAAAGAGGAGTTAGATTAGAGGCCAAAGGCCAGGGAAAGCAGTGGATCGGGAATCAGTGATAAAATGATTCAATTTCGAATTCTAGATTTAGAGTTTTGAAATTTGAGTTTTGGAATTTGAGTTTTGAAATTTAGAAAATGTTATTTTTATATTTCGTCCTACTCAATTTTTCAAGAAAGATGACCCCCACAATCCAAGACTATAATGACAGCCAAAACACGATTGACAAATCAATCTGTGATTTGCTTGCTGCCACCATTAATGGCCAACTTTCAAATGCAGAAAGCAAAATTTGGCATGCGCACCCCGTTTGGTTTTTAAATGGCAATCCCATTGTTGGTTATAGCAAACAAAAATCCGGGCTGCGTTTGATGTTTTGGAGCGGAGCAAGTTTTGAGGAAGCTCAACTCAATGTGGTTGGCAAAAAATTCAAGGATGCCTCAATTTTCTAT
This sequence comes from Cytophagales bacterium CG12_big_fil_rev_8_21_14_0_65_40_12, assembly GCA_002786855.1. GTDB lineage: Bacteria > Bacteroidota > Bacteroidia > Cytophagales > Cyclobacteriaceae > Roseivirga. The sequence goes on along the minus strand of PCUU01000022.1, from coordinate 6,883 downwards.
ACCCAAGTAGATCAAATCAATATGGAAGACCTTCACCGATGGCTCAAAAAATCCACTGAAATTCAGTGGGATTATAAAAACGTTGTCAAAAGAAAAGGCCATTTAGAGAGACTATGACCATTTAGCCACCCGTTAAATCGACCATGAACAATTCAACGAAACAAGACGAGCGCATTGCAAAAATGACCTTTGCCTCGGTTTATCCGCACTATGTTACAAAAATTGAAAAGAAAGGCAGAACCAAAGCCGAATTGCTACAGGTGATCGAATGGCTTACGGGGTTTGATGAAAAAAAGCTTCAAATGCTGATGGATGAAAAAGCAACATTTGAAACGTTCTTCAGTCAAGCAAAATTACACCCTAACTCCCATTTGATTACAGGGCTGATTTGTGGCCATCGCATAGAAGAAATCCAAAACCCCTTGACGCAACAAGTAAGGTACTTGGATAAGCTCGTGGACGAATTGGCGAAAGGCAGAAAAATGGAGAAAATCCTGAGAGTTGCCTAAAAAGCGCCATTCAGGCCAGTTTTCAACTTCCTTGCTACCTAAATCCAATTCATCCAGATTTGACTTTACCGAGCGATCTGCCTATTTCTTCGGATTCAAAGTTTACTCGCTTCGCAATGACTGCACAGGATTGGAGTGAGCAGCTTTAAGCGCCCTATAACTCACCGTTAAAATGGCAATGAGCAAAGTGCCAAACCCTGCCAATAAAAATACCCCAACACTTAAATCAATGCGATATTCAAAGTTTTCGAGCCATTTTTTCATGATAAAATAAGCCAATGGCGATGCAATGATGAAAGCCAACAAAATCTGTTTCGAAAATGAGCTCGACAACATATAGAACAAACTCCATTCGCTTGCTCCTAAAACTTTGCGGATCCCCAATTCCTTTACCCTTTTCTGCACCGTAAATGAGGCCAATCCAAAAAGCCCTAAACAAGAGATGAAAATGCTCAAGCCAGCTCCTATTTTAAAGATTACGCTCGCTTGTCTTTCGGCTTCGTAGAAATTAGCCAGTTGGTCGTCCAGAAAGTGGTATTCGATCACCGTGCGCGTATCGAACTTTGAATGCACCAAGGAAGCTGCCTCAATAATGGGCTTTGGATCGCCCTCCATTTTGAGGATAAAGTAATCGATAACAGCATTGGGGTTATTCCAGGCGCCAATCACCATTGGCTCCAAGCCCCTGTGCAAGGATTGAAAATTAAAATCTTTCGGCACCCCAATGATCGTGTAACTGCTTTTGCCTCTTCCTTCCAATTCTACAATTGCACCTATTGGATTTTCAAGTCCGAATTTTTTAACGGCAGTTTCATTGATCAATATTTTGGTGCTATCACTTTGATCGTTCCCACTAAAGAATTCCCCCTCTTTCAATTCCATATTAAAAACAGAAAGCATATGAGGATCAAAACTCATATAGTAAGTTTCGATGGAGTCTTTCTTTATGCCCTTTTCATCAAGGATATTAACATCCACCTCATTGATGTTTTTCCATTCCCCTGGGATTCTCGAGGCCACGGCCACTTCGCTTACACCCGCAATTTGCTCCAACTCGTTGCGCATGATTTTGAACACTGGCCTGATTGCGCCATTATTGATATCAATGACCAACAGATTTTCCTTATTGAAACCAAGGTATTTGTTCTGGATAAAATTCATCTGGTTTGAAACCACCAGCGTGCCGATGATCATCACCGTAGACAGGGCAAACTGGAACACCACCAGGGCCTTGCGAATATTGAACGAGCCACCTGAAGTTTCCTCCCCTTTCAAAACTTTTACCGGTTTGAACTTTGTCATAAACACTGCAGGATATATCCCAGAAAGCAGTCCGATGATAATGGCAATGGCCAACAGCAATGGAGCATAGTCCAAAATGGACTGCAAATTGAATTCGAAAGTTCTGGCGGTCAGCTCATTGAAAAAAGGCATTGCCAAGTCCGTAATTCCGATGGATAGGACCATCGCAATACCAGTAATCAAGAAAGATTCCATCAAAAATTGGGTCACCAGTTGTTTTCTTTTTGCGCCTACGACTTTGCGAATCCCAATCTCCTTAGACCTGAATACTGCCTTGGAAGTAGCAAGGTTCATGTAGTTCACTGCGGCAATCACAATCAGGAAAAGGGCAATAATACTGAAAACAATCACATAGCTCTTGTCCCCTTTAAAGGCAGCAAAATCACGTTCGATATGTGCCGATTCAAAATGAATATCGGCCAAAGGCTGAAACTCAAAACGTACCAAGTCTGCAACCGCTTTTGCAAAGTTACTATCCGCCAGCGCATCGGCTTTTGTGGTGAAGGTTGCGAGGTCAGTTCCTTTCTTCAATACGATGTATGAAGTAGACGAAAAGTCGGTCCAATTTTGATACAAAGCGCGCGCCCTGTCCTCTGGCAATGTGCGCTCTGCAATCAAAATATCTAATTCTACATGGGTGTTCTGAGGCAAATCCCTCATTAGCCCCGTTACTTTAAAAGTCCCTCCATAACCAGGCGCTTCAACCATTTTGCCCAAAACATCTTCAGTCCCAAAAAACTTAATGGCCTGCTTCTGACTCAAAACCATTGAAAAGGGTTCAGCCAAGGCAGTTTGGCTATTGCCTTGAATCAATTCGAAATCGAATACAGAAAAGAAATTAGAGGTAGTGATGGCATAGGTCCTTTCTGTAAATGGCTTGTTGTTTATCACCACGTTGAACTGCCCACTCAGCCGCAATAGATTAACATAGTTTTCAACTTCGGGCATTTGTTCGGCCAAGGTCTGGACGTAAATAGCGGGATTTGATGAAAAATAACGATCTCCCTCAGCGGTAGACTGGATCAAAATTGGTCTTACAATTCGATCTGCTTTGGAGTGAAAGCGATCAAAGCTTAATTCGCTTTTCACATAGGTGAGCAATAAGGTGGCACCAGCAATACTGATGGCCAAACCCATGATATTGATAACGGAGTAAGCCTTATTTTTCCACAAAGTGCGGAGAGCGATTTTAAAATAGTTTTTGAGCATAGCGTTGTTGTTTGAGTAATGATATCCTTTAAATGGCCGAATAATGCTGGGCCTAAACAGCATGATAATGTCAACAAAAAGTCTTTTATCCGCCTTCCTTTTTCCATTGCTCACCAACCTTTCGGAGTAGAGTTCAAGCAGATCACCTTCTATGTAGGGGTGCAATTCAGAAGCACAGAACCATCTAAAAAACCGTAATAACCATTTTGGAGGATTGACCTTTTCCATCAAAATGGATTGAATTTAATGTCGAGTGCCACTTTTGGAATGGCGTCCCATAGTTCATTCCTGGTCGCCCTATTGTGCTCCAGTGCCTTTTTTCCAGAAGCTGTAATCTCGAAGAAAAGCTTGGGTCTTCCCGCCCTTTCCTGAGTTGCCTCGCCCTCTTGGGATTTTAGATACCCTTTTTGTTCGAGCCTTTTGAGGGCAGACTGCAGGGCACCAACACTCACCTTGCGCGATAATCTCGTTTCAATTTCTTTCTTAATTGAAACACCATAAGCCTCTTTGAACAAGACGCCTACAGTGAGCATCACCACTTCTTCGAATTCACCCAATTGAAATTTCTTCATCTTCAATAATTATTTCCTAATTGTAGTATAGCAAATTAAAGTGGTTTAAAAATTAATTCCTAATTGTAGTATTAAATTTTCGCGATCGCTTGCCCAAAGCATTTTTCGTCCCATATTACATTCCTAGCATTCCAATTTATTGCTTACATTCAACTTCGAATCCATCTTAAACCAAACTATGAAGAAGACCTCACTCCTATTTCTGCTCTCTATCATGCTATCATTTTCTAGCTTGAGCCAAGAGAATACTGGCGCTATAGCCTCCCCTGCCCAAGTATTTACTTCGACTGGCACAGTCAAAATCAACAATAAAGCCATCAACTATACTGCGAATGCGGGCACCATGCCCTTGCGCGATGAAAACAATGAGCTGATCGGCCATTTTGGGTTTACCAGTTATACCAAAGAAGGTTCTGACAAAAACAGACCGATAATGTTTGCCTATAATGGCGGCCCAGGTTCTTCTTCTTTTTGGCTGCACATGGGCATTTTAGGGCCAAAACGAATTGTTGTAGACGACCCTAATTTCAACAAAGCGGCTCCTTACCAAATTGTGAATAACGATTACTCTATTTTGGATATGGCGGATTTGGTCATGATGGATCCGATAGGCACAGGCTTAAGTGTGGCTGCCGGAAAAGCCGAATTCAAAGATTTTTGGGGAGTAGACCAAGACAGCCGAAGCATTAGCCTTTTCATCACTCAGTATTTGATCAACAATGGTCGAATGAACTCACCTAAATTCTTATTGGGCGAAAGTTATGGCACTTTTAGAAACGCAACCGTCATGAACGAGCTACTCAACCAAGGAGTAGCAATGAATGGTATCATCATGGTTTCTGCTGTTTTCGATTTGCGTTCATTGATGTTTCCTCCTGGTGATGATCTTTCCTATATCGTGCATTTCCCCACCTATGCAGCGACTGCCTATTACCATAATAAAGTGCCTAATAAGCCTGCTACGATGGAAGCTTTTGTCAATGAAATCCGTGCATTTACCGAGAACGAATACATGCCAGCACTCTTCAAAGGGGATCAATTAGGCATGACCGAAAAACAAGGATTAGCGAACAAATTAGCCAACTACACAGGCACCAAAGCTGACTATTGGATGAAAGCAGATTTGCGTGTGACTGCAGATGAGTTCTTTGCAGAATTTTTGAGGGATGAAGGCAAAACGGTAGGTCGATTGGATTCAAGATATACTGGCTATAGCCAAGATGGCATCGAACAAGGCGGTGCTTATGACCCACAAAGTTCGGCCATTTCTCCTGCCTATATCCAAGGATTTTTGGATTACTTCCATGGAGAACTTGGTGTGAGTAAGGATTTGATGTACACCACAACTGCAGGCAGACGCGCTGGCTTTAATTGGGACTGGACCCATAGAGGCAATGGCGGCTGGGGAGGCAGTATGGCGGCCATTAACACCGGGCCAGATATGGCACAAGCCTTGACTCGTGATCCTAATATGAAAATGTTGATCATGAACGGTTACTTAGATATTGCCACTGTATTTTATGGCGTGGAGCATTCTATCAATCATTTAGGCTTGCCTAAAAACATCAAAGACAATATCAGTATGAAATACTACGAAGCGGGCCATATGATGTACATCGAGCAGGCTTCATTAAAGCAATTTAAACTAGATCTTGACGGCTTCATCAAAGACACACTTAAACGATAACCCTAATCAAATTCATTTCAATGGAAAAACTGAACAAATCAAAACGCATGAGCCAAATCGTGATTCATGGCGATACCATCTATTTAGCAGGGCAAGTGGCTGCCGATACCAAGCAAGGCATGAAAGCACAAACCGAAAGTGTATTGGGTAAAATTGATGCCTTATTGGCCACGGCTGGAACTGATAAATCTAAATTACTGATGGCTACGATTTATATCTCTGATAAATACCAAGTAGCAGCAATGAATGAGGCTTGGGACGCTTGGGTAGACCCAGAAAGCCCTCCTGCCCGCGCCTGTGTAGAAGCTCAATTTCCTAGGGATGGACTTTTGGTAGAAATTGTGGTTACGGCTGCGAAATAGATTATCGAAGTAGGTCAATGATATTTAAATTTTAGGAATTCGTTGAGTTTGCAATAGATTAATTATCAAATCAAGACTGTTTTATCGTTTTCCATCCTGAGCAGAGCGAAGGAACTAGAATTAAGGTCTAGACCCTTCGTAAACTCAGGGAAAAAAGTATATCACAGAAACTTTAAGGTCATTTATTCATAAAAATTGAATCGAGTCATTGCAACTTAAGTAAGTCACCCAATTACATAATAATGAGTGCTACTTAATTTCTAACTTAAATTAGAAATGGAAAAATTGATGATTCGATAATTAGCATATGAAGCATGAAGAATAAAATTTCAACAATCTATCAAAACCCTTTAATGAAAAAGCTCATCTTCCTCATACTTGTTATAACGGTGTCCGCTTGTAGTGAAGTAGAAACTGATAGCTCCATGAAACTGCAAATCAATCATCTGGAAAAATCAGTCATAAAGTCACTCGAGGATTTTGAAACAGAAGTATACAATACAGGTCAGACAGGAACAGGTTCAGATTTACTGAAAAGAGCAAAGGAGTTACTCGACAAGCTGGAAGTCATTAAATCAAAACATGACGTTAATGAGATCAAGACCTTGTCCTCAGAATTTATCTACCTATCAAGAAGTACAATCGAGCCGATTGACCTCCCAACTGATTTTTTAGAAGAAAGCATTCAAAGCCTAACCGAGTCTAATCTCATTGTATTTAATTCCAATCTCAGCTTATATCTTCTTGAGACTATAAATGCTTATCACAAAAAGCATTCGAGTCTTTTTGCCATGTTTGACCTAGTGAGTGCATTTGTTGACTCTGATGATAACGTCCTTAAATCCGGTTCTACATTCCACGCAGAAATCGGTCTAGAAGCGGCAAGTAGTGCCCTGCATCCTCAAATATTTGTCAAATTTGAAGGTCAAGATGGCTTTGTACCTTTAAATGTTTCTAACAAGAATCACCGGGCTGAAATTACAATAGGGCGGCCTCGTTTAGGGAAGAACAGGCTTCAATTCAAAGTTCTATACCTCAGCCCTCAGGGGGAGAAAGAAATTCGAATAGATCATGAATTTCAGGTTATTCAATAGGTGAGCCACCGTCTCAGATTCTCCAAACCTGTGACCTGATATGAACAAAAGGGCTCTGTCTGATAACTCTTAGCCAACCAAAATTAGACCCTTCCTGCGTCAGGGAAAGAAGACCGTCATTTGTAGTTAGCCCAATCTTGTACTTCTG
>PCUU01000051.1 GCA_002786855.1 Cytophagales bacterium CG12_big_fil_rev_8_21_14_0_65_40_12 | reverse complement strand
TGAGATTATAAAGTTCAAAGTAGGCGATTTAGCCGCAGTAGGTTGTTTAGTAGATTCTTGTAGAACATGTAGCAGTTGTAAAGAAGATTTAGAGCAATACTGTTTGAATGGTGCCACGGGTACTTACAATGCCAAAGATCCATACCTAGAAGGTCGCACTTATGGAGGTTATTCTCAAAAGGTAGTAGTTGATGAGCATTTCGTTTTAAGTGTTCCTGAAAATTTAGATTTAGCGGGAGTTGCTCCACTTTTATGCGCAGGGATTACCACATGGTCTCCATTGCGTCATTGGAATGTGAAAGAAGGCAGCAGGGTAGCAGTAGTGGGCCTTGGTGGATTAGGTCATATGGCTATTAAGTTAGCTAAAGGACTAGGGGCGAAGGTCACGCTTTTCTCTAGATCTCCAGGCAAAGAGCAAGATGCTTTGGCATTAGGAGCTGATAAGGTTGTTATTTCTACAGATGACAAACAAATGGCAAATGCAAAAGGTCAGTTTGATGTGATTATTGATACGGTGCCCTATGTGCACGACCTAAATCCCTATGTGCAGACTTTAGCGGTAAATGGCACATTGGTTTTGGTGGGTTACTTAGGGCCGTTGGAGCCAATGCTCAATAGCGTACCAATGATCTTAGGTCGTAAGTCCGTAGCGGGCTCGTTGATTGGAGGTATTGCCGAAACACAAGAAATGCTCGATTTCTGTGGTAAACACAATATCACATCGGACATTGAAATCATCAAAATGCAAGAAATCAATGAAGCTTATGAACGCATGTTGAAAAGTGATGTGCGCTATCGTTTTGTGATTGATATGGCATCGATGAAAGGCTAAACAATCATTGAGAGGAGCTGCTGCAATCGCCAGCGGCTTCTCTTAATTACTCCTTCACCAGTTTGTACCCATTCCTTTGCCAAAGTACAATGCCCCCTTCAAGATCATATACTTCTTTAAAGCCCAATTGCTGAACGATTTTGGCCCCTGCACCGCTTCTGCCGCCCACTGTGCAATACACTGCTATGGGTTTTGATTTATCGAGCTTGGCCATTAATTGCTTAAAATCACTTTTGTAATAGTCGATATTTACGGCACCTTTGATATGGCCTTCTTTAAATTCTTGGGCGGTCCTTACATCAATCAATTGAAGCCCCTTTTTCTCTTTGATCAACTTATCGAATTGTGCAGCCTCAATAGTGCCTGTAGATTGGGCGCAACCAGTAGAAGAAAATAGGGCGATGATAAGCAGCGTGAAGAATATTTTCATGTGCAATAATAAATAAAATCGGCTGATCTACGCGGTTGATTTTGCTTGCTAATTTTATTCTTTTCATTAACTAAAAATATTGGTATAACTAAATAATTTAGTATTTTTGAAAATCAATCGACAAGATCAAGGCCACGCCTGCGATGCTTGTTAGATATCCACCGATCATTTATGGCTACCGAAAATACAATCATGCACATGGACTTGGACACTTTCTTCGTGTCCGTAGAGCGGAAACTCGACAGTAGGTTGAATGGCAAGCCTGTTTTGATTGGAGGGGTGAGCGATCGAGGGGTGGTGGCTGCCTGTAGTTATGAGGCAAGGGCTTATGGCGTGCATTCTGCCATGCCGATGAGGCGCGCCAAAGAACTTTGTCCCGATGCCATTCAAATCAGGGGCAATTCAGGAGTGTATTCAGATCATTCCAATCAGGTGACTGAAATTATCAAAGAAGCAGTACCCATTTTTGAGAAGAGTTCTATCGATGAATTCTATGCTGATCTCTCAGGAATGGACCGTTTTCATAATAGTTATTTGATGGCTACGGAACTGAGGAAACGTATTATTAAGGAAACTGGCTTGCCTATTTCTTTTGGAATGTCGAAGAATAAAACGGTATCGAAGGTAGCTACGGGAGTGGCCAAGCCTAACAACCAACTTAAAATCGAGAACGGTACTGAAAAGCCATTTTTGGCACCTCTTTCCATCAGTAAAATCCCGATGGTAGGACAAAAAACACAACAAACATTATTCAGTTTGGGAGTAAAGATTATCCAGACGATTCAGGAAATGCCCGTTGAAATGATGGAGAAAGTGCTGGGGCAAAATGGAGTTTCTATTTGGAAGAAGGCCAACGGACTTGATAATTCACCTGTTGTGCCTTATAACGAGCGGAAGTCAATCTCTACCGAACGTACTTTTGATCGCGATACAATCGATGTAATAAAACTCAAAGGTATTCTTTTGGCCATGGCCGAAAACCTTGCCTTTCAATTGCGCAGAGGATTGAAATTAACAGCTTGTGTTACGGTGAAAGTCCGCTACTCTGATTTCAATACCTATACGTTGCAATCACGTATTCCATACACATCAGCAGACCATATACTTATTCCGAAAACCATGGAATTGTTCGATAAACTCTATAATAAGCGCCTTTTAGTGCGATTGATAGGGGTGAAGTTCAGTCACTTGGTGGAAGGCGGTTATCAAATCAATCTGTTCGAAGATGCCGAAGAGCTGATCAACCTGTATCATGCCATGGATAAAATCCGTGATAAATTCGGTGACCGCAGTGTGTTGCGTGCCTATGGTTTAGAGGCAAGAACCATCAGCCGATTCAATCCTTTCAACGGTGAGCCACCCCCGCTTTTAGCGAATAGAAGGCAGTGAACAATACGTTGAAATAAGTTTGTTAGTAATGATAACTATTTATTTTAGTTTACTATAAATTTTAGTATTATTGTTCTTGTAATTAAAGACCACCGAAATGAAAGCAGATAGAGACTTCCCTCAAGAATACCTGATTGTTGTAAATCCATCCAACCAGATTTGCTGGGATGTAAATGAACTGAAATACGAGTTTGGTTTAAAGAATGGTAAATACAGAAGTCAATATTCGAAAGCTCATATTACCTTGGTAAATGCTGTACTGACCAGCGAAGAGGCTAAAGTGTTTTTACGTCTTTTAAAAAAGCAATTGTCAAGTTTTGACTCGTTTGACATCTATTTGAATGGCTTTGATTTTTTCCCAGAGAGCAACACTTTCTATATTGATGTGGCTGCCAATGATAGATTGAACGGCCTTCAAAACGCAGTCTTAGAGGCGGTGAAATATGCTAAGCCTCAATTCAGTGCGCCTAAAGATAAATTTGTGCCTCATATTAGCATTGGTAAACAGCTTTCCCGTTCTCAATTCTTAGATGCTTACCACAGCTTTCACAAGCAGCGATACACTAATTATTTTAGACTTGAGGATATTACAATCCTAAGTCGTCCTTTATGGGATGATAAATTCAAAGAAGAAAAGTATCTTCCTCTTAAGACTGAGGATTGGTGTGTGGTGTAGTCTGAAATTCTTTTTGATTAGCCGTGTACCTCAATACCCATTCTTATTTCAGTCTTAAGTACGGTACAATTGATATCGAAATTTTGATTGAGTTGATGCAGCTAGCAGGAGCGAAGTGCTTTGCGCTTACCGATATTAATAATACTTCTGCCAGTCTCAATTTTGTTAGAATGGCACCTAAATACGGAATAAAGCCCATTTTAGGAATTGATTTTAGGAATGGAGCCGACCAGCTTTTTGTGGCTATCGCCATGAATAACGAAGGTTTTAAAGAACTCAACGATTATCTGTCTCAGCACCTACATGCCAAGAAAGAAATACCAACAAGAGCCCCCCATTTTGAGCATGCTTATGTTGTTTATCCATTTCAGAAATACACAGGCTTTCAACTAAAAAAATTAGAGTTTATTGGGGTAAAACCTACTGACCTCACTAAGCTGGTGTATCCGCCTCATCAGATGGATAAGAGCAAATTGGTGATTTTGCCGACCGTTACTTTCCGCAGTAAAATAGATAGCAAAACGGGACAGAGGGTTATTTCGAAAAGGGATTTTAATGCCCATCGCCTGCTCAGGGCCATTGATAATAATACACTACTCAGTAAGCTCCCTAAGTCTGAAGAAGCCGATCCCAGTGACTTCATTTATCCTGTTGATGAATTAAAAGCCATGTACTCAGCATATCCTTATATGATTGAGAATACAGAAAAGCTTTTAGAGAGCTGCCAAATTCATTTTGATTTTGAAGGTGAAAGTCAGAATAAGAACCTGAAGAATTATAGTGGTAGTCCAGAAAAGGATTATCAATTGTTAGAGGAGCTTTGTGAAAAGGGATTTTCTTATCGCTATCCCCAATCCACTGAAAAGATCAGAGGCCGGATCAAGACAGAGTTGGATGTGATTCAACAGCAAGGATTTATGTCTTACTTTTTAATCAATTGGCGGCTTTGTCAATATGCTCGAGAGCGAGGATTTTTCTATGTAGGCAGGGGAAGCGGAGCCAATTCTGTGGTGGCTTATTTGTTAAGGATTACGGATGTCGATCCAATTGAACTAGACCTTTACTTCGAGCGATTTATCAACCTATACCGCAAAAACCCACCTGATTTTGATATCGATTTTTCATGGAAAGACAGAGAGGATATCACCCAATTTATTTTTAAAGAATTCGGGCGAAGTGAAGATAACAATGTAGCCTTATTGGCTACTTATAGCACTTTTCAGTTCAGGGCAGTGGTGCGCGAATTGGGTAAAGTATTAGGGATTCCACCGCATGAAATCGACCATATCCAGTCAGCTAAGTATGCTGATTTGGAAGAGTTACATCAACTCGTATTGCGCTATGGAAAGTACATCGAGGGTTTTCCCAGCCATTTGAGTATTCATGCCGGAGGTATTTTGATTTCTGAGCGTCCAATCCATTATTACACCGCCACAGACCTTCCCCCGAAGGGTTTTCCAACAACGCATTTTGATATGATCGTTGCCGAAGATATTGGGCTGTATAAGTTCGATATTTTGAGCCAGCGCGGGCTGGGAAAGATTAAAGACAGCTTAGAGATCATCACCAATAATCATCCTCACGATGAACCTATCGACATTCATAATATAGACAGGTTTAAGAAGGACGAAAGAGTAAAAGCAATGCTGCGCGAAGGCAAGGCGATTGGCTGTTTTTATGTAGAATCTCCAGCCATGCGGATGTTACTTAAAAAACTTCGAGTAGATGAATACTTGGGGCTGGTTGCTGCTAGTTCGGTGATTAGGCCAGGTGTGGCTAAGTCTGGTATGATGCGGCAATACATTCTTCGCTTTAGGGAACCCGAAAGGAGGAGTGAAGCCCACCCCATTCTGAGAGATATTATGCCCGAAACCTATGGCGTAATGGTGTATCAGGAAGACGTGATCAAGGTAGCCCATTACTTTGCTGACCTTACCTTGGCCGAAGCCGATGTATTGCGAAGAGGCATGTCGGGCAAGTACCGCTCACGCGAGGAATTTCAGAAAGTAAGAGATAAGTATTTTGAAAACTGCGCGAATAAAGGGCATAGCCTTGAACTGTCATCTGAAATTTGGCGACAAATAGAAAGCTTTGCAGGCTATGCTTTTGCCAAAGGCCACTCGGCCAGTTATGCCGTAGAAAGCTATCAAAGCCTTTTTTTGAAAGCTTATTATCCATTAGAATACATGGTAGCCACGATGAACAATGGAGGAGGATTTTATAGCGTAGAACTTTATGCGCATGAGGCTTTTATGAATGGTGGAGATATTCAAGCGCCTTGTGTAAACCAAAGTGAACACCTCTGCACCATTTATGGTAAAACCATTTATATGGGCTTAGGCTTTATTGGTGAATTGGATAAGAATACAGTCGAAGCCATTCTGAGTGAGCGAAAAGAGAATGGCGTGTTCATGAGTTTCGACCACTTTTTGAAACGCGTACAGATTTCCTTGGACCAACTAAGGCTATTGGTTCGGATAGATGCTTTTCGCTTTACTGGTTTTAGTAAAAAGGAATTACTTTGGGAAGCACACTTTAGGCTTGGACAGGAAAAGAAGACCAAGCCTGTTAAATTGCTTTTTGATCCAGAAGTAAAGAAATTCAAGATTCCTGCGCTCAGCTACGATGCGTTGGAAGATGCCTTCGATCAGATTGAACTCTTGGGTTTTCCACTTTGCAACCCCTTTCATTTACTGAAAACCGTAGCCGAAGGAGAGGTAATGGTGAGAGAAATGGAACAGTATAAAAACCAGCAGGTAAAAATGGTGGGCTATTTAGTTCACATCAAGAACACCAACACCTCTGGTGGAAAGCGGATGCAATTTGGCACTTGGTTAGATAGAGATGGCTATTTTTTAGATACTACTCATTTTCCGCCTATGGCGGCTAAATTTCCTTTTCGAGGGAAGGGAATCTATGAATTAGTGGGAAAGGTGGTGGAAGAGTTTGATTTCCTAAGCTTGGAAATGATTGCCATGAGAAAGCTGGAATACATTCACGATCCTAGACTTGCCTTAGAGTCAAGGCACGCGAGTATGGGGTGAATATGAGCGATAAAGCTGTTACCTCATCTTCCCTCTTTTGATCAAATAGGATTTCAAAACTTGATCGAAGCCTTGGTTGATATCGGCTTCGATTAAGTCGATTTTAAGCTTGGCGCATTTCATATAGAGTTCCTTATGATATGCGTCCATCTGCTTTTTAAAGTCTTTTTTGATCGAGGCAGGATTGAGTTTTACCTTCTCTTTGGTTTCAGCATCGATAAACTCATAAGGCCGATCTTCAAAATCAAAGTCCAATTCTGTTTTATGGTCGGTGACATGAAAGAGCAATACTTCGTGCCTTTTATGTTTTAAATGTTGAAGCGCAGCTAAAACTTCAGCTTCGTTTTCCTCATTATCGAACATATCACTAAAGATGACGACTAGTGATCTTCGGTGCACTTTCTCTGCCAATTGATGCAGAATGGAAGAAACATTAGTGCGTCTTGTTGTTTTCTGTTTTTCTAAAAGCTCATTGTATTGAATAAAAAGCTTGTGAATGTGCGAAGCAGAAGACTTCACTTGCGTTTCAAGTTCAAGCTGATCACTAAAGGTATGTAAACCAACCGCATCTCTTTGTTTATGGAGCAAATAAGTGATTGCAGCTGCTGCCAAAACGCTGAATTTCATTTTGCCATAATTGGCCTCAGGATAGTACATAGAGGATGACTGATCAATCACAATTTGGCACCTGAGGTTGGTTTCTTCCTCGTAACGTTTCGTATACAGTCGGTCGGTTTTGGCGTAAATTTTCCAGTCCACATGCCTTGTGCTTTCGCCCGTATTGTAGAGTCTGTGCTCTGCAAACTCTACAGAAAAACCATGGTAAGGAGACTTGTGTAAACCAGTGATAAATCCTTCAACCATCTGTTTTGCAAGTAGTTCTATATTGGTGAACTGCTTTATTTCATCTAAGGAATAATTCATTCTTTGGAAGTGTATCTAATGTTCGGACTTTGTATCAACGATGAACGCGCCTCTTTTACTACTATTTTGTAGATGTTAAGTTTAATGAATTATGCATTCGGTTGTTGCAATAGTAATTAATATTGGCTTATATTTAGTCAGTTTTATTACTTTAAACTAGCTACAAAGACATCAAACTAAAGGTTGAATAGTGGAAGAGCATAAGGAAAGTGGCAACAACGAGATTTTCTCGAAGAGGGTGAAAGCAGGTAAACGGACGTATTTTTTTGATATAAAGGCCACGCGTTCAAACGATTATTACCTTACAATTACGGAAAGCAAGCGCAAGTATAACCAAGACAATTTTACTTACGAAAAGCACAAAATTTTTCTGTACAAAGAAGACTTCAACAAGTTCATGGCAGCATTGGGCTCGGCTGTGGACCATGTAAAGGAAGAACTGATGCCAGATTTTGATTTTGAGCAATTTGACAACGAAAATGACGAACTGGCTATCGAAACTTCTGAAAAAGGCACGGATTTAAATTGGGATTAATTAAAATAAGAAAGATAATGCGAGAGTTCTTGATCCCTCAGGAACTCTTTTTTTATTTTAAGCAATGAGAAAAACAGCGATTTATATTGTCTTGATCATAGGAGCACTGTTGCTGTTTATTTGGTATTTCACCAACATTTTTACCTACCTCATTCTTTCTTTGGTGCTTGCTTCTATCTTGAGGCCTTTGGTGGATAAAATCAACGGTGCCCGACTTTTTGGTCTACATGTTCCTAGATGGCTTTCTATTCTAATGTCATTCGGGGTAGTAGTCGGCCTCTTGAGCTTATTTGTGATTCTCTTTATCCCCTTGATCGATGATCAAATATCATTGCTGAGCACCTTGGACATCAATGCTGTTACAGAAAGTATCTTAGAGCCAATTCAATCCTTTGAGCAGTTTTTGATCAGCAAAAGACTTTCTCTGGAGTCGTCAGGGTTCCTTGTTGAAGGCCTCCGCGATTCCATTACCACAGCAATTTCGAAGGTTCAAGTGCAAAGCATTTTGTCAGTGATCCTCTCTTTTTTGAGCAGCTTTTTTGTTGGCTTATTGGCCTTGAGCTTTATCACCTTTCTGTTGCTTTATGAGAAGGGACTATTGAAAAACGGCATTATAGAAATGATTCCCAATAAGTATTTCGAAGTGTCCATTGCCGCATTGAATAAGATCGAAAAACTACTGACCAACTACCTCTTGGGGCTTTCCATTCAAGTGTTCGTGATTTTTAGTTTGGCTTCAATAGGATTGTCAATTTTGGGCGTAAAGTATTCTTTGACCATTGCACTTTTTGCGGCCTTGGCCAATCTAATTCCCTATGCAGGCCCTCTTTTGGGCTCGGCCTTTGGAATAATTGTAGGCATTTCAACTACAGGAGACCTTGTGACGGCCAACGATTATGCAATTTTGGTCATTAAGATTGTTTCTGTATTCTCGGTCATTCAGCTCACAGATAATATTGTTTTGCAACCAGTCATTTTCTCCAAATCTGTTAAAGTCCATCCTTTAGAAATATTTGTTATTATCTTTGCGGGCGCTTCAATAGCGGGCATTCCTGGAATGATTGCTGCCATCCCTGCTTATACCATAATCAGGGTCTCTGTGGTAGAATTAAGAAGGGGCTATAAACAATACAGTATTTTCAGATCATAGAGTAATATCATGGGACTTCAATGTGGGATTGTAGGTTTGCCGAACGTAGGCAAATCCACCCTTTTTAATGCATTATCAAGCGCAAAGGCAGAGGCTGCCAATTTTCCTTTTTGTACAATTGAACCTAACGTTGGCGTAGTCACTGTGCCAGATGATAGGCTTAAGATTTTGGAAGAGCTCGTAAAACCTCAGCGTGTGTTGCCCA
>PCUU01000042.1 GCA_002786855.1 Cytophagales bacterium CG12_big_fil_rev_8_21_14_0_65_40_12 | reverse complement strand
TGCTTCGCCTCAACTCTTGGCTCAGGTTTTTCGAAACCAGCGCTGAATAATGAAGCTTGTGATGGCTTAGTCTCCGTAAAGCTTGGCGTTACTCTTTGCTCGATTTGCTGATTAGTTTCTAAGTCAATAACAGTCTTTTTAGAAGCTGGTCTTCCTTCAATTACTGGCGTATCGAAACCAGTAGCAATTACGGTTACACTAATGCTCATGCCGTGATCTTCATCAATACCATGACCGAAGATTACTTCAGCATCGTCACCTGCTTTGTCCTGGATGTACTCTGTGATTTCAGTCAATTCATCCATTTGAAGCTCGGCTTCAACACCAGAAATGATTGAAAGAAGGATCTTCTTAGCACCCAAAATGTCTTTGTTGTTCAATAATGGAGAAGAGATCGCCATTTCAGCAGCACGCAATGCACGGCCTTCGCCCTCGGCAGAAGCTGAGCCCATAACGGCTGCTCCAGCGCCTTTCATAACCGTTTGAACGTCCATGAAATCGACATTCACATAACCAGGAACGGTGATGATCTCAGCAATACCTTTGGCTGCAGTGGTCAAAATATTATCAGCTTCAGCAAAAGCTTTAGAGATTGGCAAATTGCCATGAATTTCGCGAAGCTTATCGTTAAGGATTACCAAAACGGTATCGCAATTTTCTTTCAATGCCGCGATACCTTCATTGGCCGCAAGCATTTTCTTTCTTCCTTCAAAGCCGAAAGGAGCTGTGACAATACCTACAGTTAAAAGGTCCATATCACGAGCAATTTTAGCAATGATTGGCGCAGCACCCGTTCCAGTACCTCCACCCATTCCAGCCGTGATAAATACCATTTTAGTATCATCTCCCAACATCTGGCGAATGTCTTCCTTACTTTCAAGGGCGGCATTCTTACCCACTTCGGGACTAGCACCGGCTCCTAAACCTTCTGTTAGACCAATACCAATTTGCAGTCGATTTGGAATAGGACTACTTTTCAATGCTTGTGCGTCTGTATTACACACGATGAATTCCACATCTTTAATCCCTTGATTATACATGTGGTTTACTGCGTTACTTCCTCCGCCACCTACTCCGATCACTTTAATGATCGATTTGTGGTGTTTTGGGATTTCGAACATATAAGATTCTGCCATGATTATTATGTTTAAGTCCGAAGTCAGAAGTCGGTAGACCGAAGACTTACTTCAAACGGTTTTTAATTATTGAGTCAGAAGTCAGAAGCCGGTAGACCGAAGACTGCTCCGAACGGATATTCCTGTTTACTTTATCTTATTTTTAAATGCTGACATCATGTTCATTAAGTTAAATGAAGCACTATAGAGCGCATTAAATTCTTCTTTGGTTACGTATTGTCGCCTTTCTGCCTTATAGAGGCATGTTACAGTTTCCGCTAAAGAGCGAATTGCATAACCCATGAATTTTTTAAACTCCAAGTTAGACTGACCAATTGAGCCCTCAGAAATATTCAAGGCAACAGAATCAGCCGCTCTAGACATCTGAGATGAAAGGTTAAATCTTTCCCTATCAGGAAATCTCATTACTAATTCATTCACCTCTTCTCCCAGGTCCATTGCCTTTTGCCAAATCTGTAATCCTTCAAACTTGAAACTCATATGTGCATTTTTTATTTATGCCAATCTTCTGACTTCCAACTTCTGTCTTCCGTCTTCTGACTTCGGTCTTCCGTCTTCCGTCTTCCAACTTCCTTCCTAATAGTCGCTTTTATCGCTAAAGTCATCCATCAGCAAGCCTTTGGTTTTATCGATAAGGCCTTTGAAGAAGTCTGAACTCTTCTTAGCGCTTTTCATCGTTTTCTTGCCAGTGGCCACTTGATTTTCCATGTATCGGTTTTCTCTTTCGTCTAAAGCCCTAAAGCCTGAAAGCACCAATCCCACAGTGGTTGCATACATTGGGCTCTTCACTACTTCAACCCTGCTCTTGCCCAAGTGCTCGTTTGGATACCCAATCCTTGCGTCCATGCCTGTCATGTATTCGAACAATTGCTTAACATAAGCCAATTGCGAACCACCACCTGTGATTACCAAGCCACCTGCCAGCTTACTAGCGTAGCCAGAAGTAATAATTTCGGCATGCACCAATTCAATGATCTCTTCCATTCTGGCTTCAATGATATGGGCAAGGTTACGGATAGAAATTTCTTTTGGTGGCCTGTTGCGAAGGCCCGGAATCGATACGATTTCATTTGGATTTGCCTCTTCTGCAATGGCCTTACCAAACTTAGTTTTCAATAATTCCGCTTGATTCTGCATCACTTTGCAGCCTTCCTTAATGTCGGTAGTGATGATATTACCACCGAAAGGAATTACTGCCGTATGACGGATAATGTTGTCGTGGAAAATTGCGATATCAGTAGTACCACCACCGATATCTACGAGGCAAACGCCAGCCTCTTTTTCCTCGTCACTTAAAACTGACATGCTTGAAGCCAATGGTTCAAGGATCAGATTTTCGATTTCTAAGCCTGCTCTGCGAACACACTTATTGATATTTCTGATCGCGTTGGTTTGTGCCGTGATTACGTGGAAATCTGCTTCTAACTTAACGCCCGACATCCCAACAGGATCTTTGATGTCTTCTTCATAATCAACGATATAATCTTGAGGCATTACGTGGATGATCTCGCAGCCCGGAGGCATCACGATTTTATGAATGTCGCTGGCCAGCCTGTTAAGGTCGGCTACCGTAATTTCCTCTTCGACTCTATCGCGGGTAATTACTCCGTGGTGGACAGAGCTTTTGATATGCTGACCTGCGATACCTACATTGACCACATTGATTTCGATACCAGACTGCTCGCTGGCTTCGGCAATGGCCTTTTCAATGGCGACCACCGTTTTATCAATATTGGTTACTATTCCACGGATTACCCCATCAGAAACGGCCTTCCCCATTCCTAATACTTCAAGCTTTCCGTACTCATTCTTGGTGCCCACTATCACACAGATTTTCGTGGTTCCAATGTCTAATCCGACAACTATTTTATCCTCGTGCATGGCGTTTACTATAAATTCTTAATTCGATCGATTCTTGGTACTATAATTTCTTATCAAATCATTCGCAGATGATCTGATCCTTGTATTCTACATTCACCCTACTGTAAGTATTCCAACCCTTGGTTGGCATAATTTCTTTAAAGAAGATTTCAAGCCTTTTGAATTTTCGCTCTACATCCTCTGCACGTCCAAACTCCAATCTCTGTTTCCCCACTTGCGGAATCATGACAATTTTGCCTTTGCTATTCACATCAATTTGGGCGATTTGCATGCTCCAAAAATCATCTTCTATGATGAAGTTGATCAGATCGAAAAGCTTTAGGTCGTATTCATTTTCGTTTACATTGCCTCTTTCGGTAAGCTGATTCATGTAATTGCCCGAAAGGATCACTACCCGTGCAGTGTATTTCGAAGAAGTTGGAAGAATATCTCCATCCTCGCCCAAATAGGCGCTTTTTCCATTGCTAGCAATGATCCTTGCAATGGGCTTGTTCTGAATAGCTTTCACTACCAAGTGGCCAGTTAAGTCTCTAAAAACCTGGGCATCCTTTATAAAGCTATGGCCCTCGATTCTGGCCTCAATTTCTTTTAGGCTAACCCTTCCTTGGGCATCACCAAGTATCGAATCTCCCTTTTTTTCTACTACTAAAGACAATACGTCTTCCTCGTCTATAAAGAAATTCTCGTAGGTGTTTTCGATTTTGACTTCGATATCATCTACCTTATAACCTACTTCTCTTTTATCGATGAAACTGATCATGGATAGCAAAACAATGCTGCTGCCAATGATTCCGACTATCCTCCAAATTGTCTCTTTCGACTTCATAACAATTCAGCTTTAATGGGTTCAACTAGTTTATCTATATCGCCTGCTCCAATGGTGACAAGCACTTCTGGTTTCCAGGACAATATTTGCGCAATCAGGTCTGCTTTTTGGCAAACCTTTTTCTTTTCAAGCTTGATATTTTCAAGCAACATTTCCGAAGTAATGCCTTCAATTGGAAGCTCCCTTGCTGGATAGATATCGAGCAGAATTACCTCATCTGCAAGGCTCAAACTTTCAGAAAATCCTTGTGCGAAATCTCTTGTTCTACTGAATAAGTGTGGCTGAAAAACAGCTGTTATTTTCTTATTAGGATATAAGTCCCTTACCGATTTTAAGAATGACTCTATTTCTACTGGATGATGTGCATAATCATCGATAAAGACCATTTTATCGGTTTTGACAATGTATTCAAACCTTCGCTTTACACCCCTATAGCTGCTGATTCCTTCTCTTATCGAGTCATCATCGGCTCCAAAATATTTGGTGACTGCAATGGCCGCCAAGGCATTTTCTACATTATGATAACCCGGTACATTTAAGCGGAGTCCCTTGATTACCTTCTTTCCATGTGAATAATCGAATACGAAAGCAGCACCTTCAATGCTAAGGTTTGCCGCGTTAATTTCAGCTCCTTGGATTGCGTAGCTCACGTGCTTAATTCGACCTTTATCTTTAAGGATTTCTTTGGCGATTCCCTGCTTGGTGAAAAGCTTGCCCTTGTTTTCGATGCTGCTCACGAAATCCGCAAAAGAAGCTTTGAGGGCATCTTGGTTTCCGTAGATGTCTAAATGATCGGCATCAATGGCTGTTACCACGGCCGCATCGGGCTTAAGGGTCAAAAACGAACGATCAAATTCATCGGCTTCGATAACAGCGATAGAATTCTTTTGCTCATTCATGATCATGTTGGTGCCGTAATTGGTGGCAATTCCACCCAAAAATCCAGCGCAATCAATTCCTGCCGTTTTCATCAAGTGAACGATCATTGAACTGGTGGTGGTTTTACCGTGTGTGCCAGCAACTGCCACACTGATCATATTTTTGGTGATTAAACCGAGCACCTGAGACCTTTTCATGACTGAATAGCCCTCTGCTTGAAACCAATTCCATTCCTTATGTTCCTTTGGAATAGCGGGCGTATAGATGATCAACACGTCTTCCTTAGAAGTTTTAATCTTGCGATCAATTAATTCCAGATTGTCTTCAAAGTGAATTGAAATACCTTCTGCCTGCAATTGCTTTGTCAGAGCGGTTTCAGTTTTATCGTAGCCAGACACAGCTTTGCCATTGTGCTTGAACCATCTGGCCAAAGCACTCATTCCAATCCCCCCGATCCCTAGAAAATACACGCTATGTATGTTCTTTAACTTCACTGAATCAACTTTACAATTTCGTCTACTATATCTTCAGCCGCATTTGGCTTGGCCAATGCTTTAATGGCCATACTTAGTTCGGTTTGCCTTGCCTGATCATTAATCAGTTCAATGGCCCGATCGATTAAAATCTCTCTTGCTTCAACATCCTTGACCAAAAGTGCTGCGGCATTATCTACCAAAGCCTTGGCATTTTTAGTTTGATGATCTTCGGCCACATTGGGTGAAGGCACAAAAATCGTTGGCTTGCCAGCAATGCTTATTTCAGAAACTGATAATGCCCCTGCACGAGAAATCACCACATCAGCTGCTGCATAAGCCAAATCCATCTCCTTCAAAAACTCAAAAAGCTGAATGCCTTCTGGGTTTCCAAAGTCAGCTAACTTTTGCTTCATTTCGGCATGATAGAATTTACCGCACTGCCAAAGCACTTGCACCTTGGCATCCATCAGTTTTGAAAGCCCTAAAATCATGCTATCATTCAGCGTTCTGGCCCCTAAACTTCCACCTAAAATCAGCAGCACCGGTTGGTCGTTCAATTTAAAGTGAGCCAAAGCTGCCTGCTTCTTGCCTGATAAATCCACTATGTCCTTCCTGACAGGATTGCCCGTAAAAGCAATTTTTTGAGAAGGGAAAAACTTATCCATGTCTGGATAGGCTACACAAATTTTTTGTACTCTTTTCGCTAAAATCTTGTTTGTCAACCCAGCGTATGAGTTTTGTTCTTGAATTATTGAAGGAATACCTTTTCGCGTAGCCACTCTTAACAATGGGCCACTCGCATAACCACCAACACCTATCACGGCATGTGGCTTAAACCTTCTGATGATACCAGCACTTTTCGCTAAACTATTAATCACTTTCAATGGAAAAGAAAGGTTGTCCAAACTCAGTTTGCGTTGCAAACCACTGATCCATAAACCAATGATTTTATAGCCCGCTTCGGGTACTTTTTGCATTTCCATTTTACCTTCAGCACCGACAAACAGAATCTCTGACTCTCCGAAACGTGCTCGGAAAGCATTGGCAATGGCAATAGCTGGATATATGTGTCCGCCAGTGCCGCCACCGCTAATTATGATTCGATATGGTCTTTCAGTTGCTATGATTAATGTGCTTTAGCTGTATTTCTTATTTCGCCCGTTAAGGCTGAAAAATCTTCTTGTTCTCCACGGCTTACACTTAGGATAATCCCTAGCGCTAAGCCTGTGAATAATAATGAGGTTCCCCCCATGCTTATCAATGGTAAGGTTTGACCTGTTACTGGCCCTAGACCTACTACCACACCAATATTCACCAAGGCTTGAATGACGATGGCAAAACTGAGCCCTGCTGAAAGTAATCCACCGAACGCCCGATCACTATTCGCAACTACCCTCATTCCTCGATATAATAACACGAGGTAGAGAAAGAGCACGAATACCCCTCCAATCATTCCATACTCTTCGATAATGATGGCATACACAAAATCTGAGTAAGGATGTGGAAGAAAATTTCTTTGATCGCTCTTACCTGGCCCTTTTCCAATTACGCCACCAGTCGCAATGGCGATATAGGATTGCTGCGCCTGATATGGAACTTCTTCCTGACTGATAAAATCTTTGACCCTATTGATGGCCGTTCCACCCCTTTGGCCGATGCTCATGGCCAATACGCCAACGAAGACTCCTACCACCATAAGCATGGCCAAATACTTAGCTGGCACACGCCCTATGAAGAGCAGCAACATGCAGGTTAAAAAAAGTAAAATCGCAGTAGAAATATTGGTCATGGCAATGAGTCCGCAGATTGCTCCACACCAAGCCAACATTGGAATCAACGACTCCTTAATGCTTGTGATGTTTTGCTGCCTTTTGGCGAGCATTCCCGCCAAACCAGCAATCAAAGCCATTTTAGCCAAATCCGAAGGCTGAAATTGAAGCCCAATAAATGGCAAAGTGATCCAACGAGAGGCTTCGTTGATATTTGAACCATAAAGCCATGTGTAAAGCAATAAAGGCACTGAGATGAACAGTGCGTATCTGGTAATTTTAGAATAATACCTGTAATCAATTTTATGGGCAATCCACATTACCACTAAAGCCAACACCACCATAACGGTATGTCTGATCAGGTAATATTCCGTATTGCCTCCCATTTGCTTATAGGCCAAAGAGCCTGTAGCACTGTAAACCACAAGAATACTGATCACCGAAAGGCAAAACACTACCATCCAGATGACAGGGTCACCTTGTAGATGTTTATCGGTCCAATCTTTGATCTTATTCACTCCGTTAATTTTAGATTTATGAATTACGATTTACGATTTGATGTAAATCGATCATTTATTTTCCTTATTGTTTTTTGCCGTCTTAATAGAGGCAACTGTAATTGCTAAAAACTCATTAGCCACTTTCATCAACTCACTTAAGACATTAATATTCGTATTCTTCACCGCACTTAATAAGTCAAGAAAGTACAAACACTCATCTGCCTCTTCTTCTACTACTTTCAATTTATTTATGAAGTCCGCTGTTGATTTCGCACGACAAGCTGCTCTATAATTTGCTCCAACTGAAGTACTGCATCTTATCAACTGTTTCGAAATTGTGTCATATACTAATCCATTTGGCAAGTCATCGATCATTTCAAAAACCTTTAAAACAAAGGTTCTTTGTCTTTTTATCATCTGATTTTTATCGAATGCCATAATTCGTAAATCGTAATCCTTAAATCGACAATACAGCGGCTCGAAACTGATCTCCGCGGTCTTCATAATTCTTAAACAAATCGAAACTTGCGCAGGCTGGCGATAGTAAAACCGTATCTCCGGGCGAGGCCAACTCCTTTGCCATTCTGATTGCCTTAATTAAATCATCGGTGGCTTTTACTGTAGGTACTAGGTTTTCGAAAGCTGTAAAAAGCTTCGAATTATCCTTTCCTAAGCAGATCAAGGCTTTCACCTTTTCTTCCACTAAAGCATTAATCAAGCTGTAATCATTTCCCTTGTCAATACCGCCTGCAATCCAGACAATCGGTGTTTTAAAAGCGTCAAGCGCATAAAATACCGAGTCTACATTGGTGGCTTTTGAATCGTTGATGTATTCTACACCATCGATTTTACGCACAGACTCCAGACGATGTGGGGCATTTTTAAAGGTTTTGAAACCTTTGATGACGGCTTCTTCACTCACTCCAGCCAATGAAGCAGCATAGCCAGCGGCCATTGCGTTCTTCATATTATGAAGCCCCTTTATTGAGATATCTGCTCTGGGGGCAGATACCTCAACGTTTAAAGGGGTAAAAAACAACCTATCATATAATATCTCGGAAGCGTCTCCTCCGAGCGAAAAAGGATGAACCTTCAGGCCGCGAGCGGCTGATGAAATGTTCTTCCCGCTTTGGTGGTCGTCCGTTGAGTAGACGGCATGACCTCCCAGGTGTACAAGGTGAAATATGCGCATCTTCGATGCGATATATTTTTCAAAGTCGTATTCATATCTATCCAAGTGATCTGGTGTGATATTCAATAAGACTGCGATGTCTAATTTCAATTCGTAGCAATCATCTAACTGAAAGCTGCTGAGCTCTAGCACGTACCAATCGTGCTTATCTTCAATAACTTGACGAGCGAAACTCTTTCCTATGTTTCCGCCCAGACCCACATTAAAACCACCTTCTTTTAAAAGGTGATAGGTCAGAAGCGTTGTAGTTGTTTTGCCGTTGGTACCTGTAATTCCAATCAACTTGGCGGCTGTGTATTTTGCCGCGAACTCGATTTCACCAATAATCAAATTGCCATTGGCCCTTAGTTTCCTGATCAAAGGAGCTGATTCTGGTATTCCTGGGCTTTTGATCACCAACTGGCTTTCCAAGATTCTTGCTTCGGAATGCCTACCACTTTCAAATTCGATCCCGTTTTCTGATAGCTCTTTAACATACTGTTCTTTGATCACTCCCATATCAGACACGAATACATCGTAGCCCTTTGCTTTTCCTAGCAAGGCTGCTCCCGTTCCGCTTTCTCCTGCGCCTAGTATGGTTAGTTTTCTGTTCAAGTTCAGTTACCAGTTATCAGTTATCAGTTATCAGTTATCAGTTATCAGTTATCAGTTATCAGTTATCAGTTATCAGTTATCAGTTATC
>PCUU01000079.1 GCA_002786855.1 Cytophagales bacterium CG12_big_fil_rev_8_21_14_0_65_40_12 | reverse complement strand
TTGAACTTCATTCGGGGAGCGATTTCACCTTCTAATTTTGGGAATGTGAAATATCCTTCTGATATCTCTGAATGCTTTCCCAGTGGGCCATTATCGGCCATTAACTTTTCAAATAGATCCAATTCCTTAAGGCTTTAAGTTGATTAACTTTTGCTATAAATAAAGGGGCGAAGGTAACACTTTAAACGCCATTTATCAAAAAGTCAAAGGGATATATCCTAAGTTCTGGATAGATTTTAAAGGATAATTAAGTAGCATTGTAGCGTAAATTTTGACGGGTATGGAAATCAAGAAAATAAGGAAAATTTTAGTGGCCAATCGAGGCGAAATTGCCCTAAGGGTAATGAGGACTGCCAAAGAAATGGGTATTAAAACGGTAGCGATTTACAGCGATGCGGACAGGAATTCACCTCATGTAAAATATGCTGATGAAGCCGTGAACGTTGGCCCCCCTCCTTCTGCTCAATCTTATCTGTTGGGCGACAAGATTATAGAGGTCTGTAAATCACTTGATGTGGATGCAATTCACCCTGGCTACGGTTTTCTTTCCGAAAACTCAAAATTCGCAAAGATGGCCGAAGACAACGGTATCATCTTTATTGGCCCGTCCCCTTCATCGATAGAGGTAATGGGCGACAAACTGGCCGCAAAAGAAGCAGTTTCTCATTATAATGTTCCCATGGTACCGGGCGTAAACCATGCAGTTACCGAAGCAAAAGAAGCAAAAGAAATTGCCGAGCAAATTGGCTACCCGGTATTGATCAAGGCCAGCGCAGGCGGTGGCGGTAAGGGAATGCGGGTGGTAGAAGCACCAGAGGAATTAGAAGAGCAAATGAAACGTGCCATTAGCGAAGCACAATCTGCTTTTGGTGATGGCTCCGTATTCGTTGAAAAATATATTACTTCGCCACGACACATTGAAATTCAAGTACTTGGTGACAAGCATGGCAATTTGGTCTATCTTTTTGAACGAGACTGCTCTATCCAAAGAAGGCATCAAAAAGTAATTGAAGAAGCCCCTTCTTCTTTACTTAGCCCAGAAAAAAGAAAAGCTATGGGCGAAGCCGCGTTGGGCGTTGCCCGTTCGTGCAACTACTACGGTGCCGGAACGGTGGAATTCATTGTGGACGAAAATGTCGATTTCTTCTTCCTAGAAATGAATACCCGACTTCAAGTTGAACACCCCGTGACGGAGGAAATCACTGGCATTGATTTGGTCAAAGAGCAAATCCTAATTGCAGAAGGGCATCCATTAAGCTTTAAGCAGGAAGATTTAAAAATCAAAGGCCACGCCCTAGAAGTGAGGGTATATGCCGAAGACCCAACCAATAATTTCTTGCCCGATATCGGAAAGCTAACCACTTACCAGCCCCCTAAAGGTCCTGGAGTACGGGTTGATGATGGTTTTGAAGAGGGCATGGACATTCCGATTTACTATGACCCGATGATTGCCAAATTGGTAACCTATGGCAAAGATAGAACGGAAGCAATTCAAAGAATGGTGAGAGCAATTCAGGAATACGATATCACCGGAGTGAAAACCACCTTGAACTTCTGTGAATTCGCCATTCAGCATGAGGCGTTTACTTCGGGGAAATTCGATACCAAATTCGTTCAGAATTATTTCAAACCTGAAATGCTTCAAAAACTAAACCCAGAGCACATGGAAATAGCCGCAGTTTTGGCTGCTATGGTGGTTGAGGATAAAAATTCTGCCCATATGAAAGTTAAAGACAACCAACCTAGCAATTGGAAATTAAGGGTAAGAGACTAAATCTATGGCAGAAATAAGACCCTTCCGCGCTTGGCGCTACAATAAAGACCTGTCAAAAAAAATTGATGAGCTCGCCTCTCCACTTTTTGATGTGGTTTCTAAACAGCAACGCGAAGCCCTTTACCATAATCCTTATAATAGCATTCACCTTAGCGTTCCAAAGGACATTCTAAGTCAGAAAGAGACTGCCGAGGCTTGGAAAAAAGCTGGGATCATTGAACAAGATGGTATTCCGGGGATATATGTTTACTATCAGCATTTTTCTTTACCAGGGAGCAGAAAAAACTATGTCCGAAAAGGCTTTATCGCATTCATTAGAACTACAGATTGGAACAAAACCACCTCAGATATTCTTCGGCACGAGAACACCATGCCCCACTCCGTAAACGATAGGGTAGACATTTTGGAACATAGTCAAATGAATGTGAGCCCAACGCACGGACTGTATTTAGATCCCGAGTTTGAGCTGGAACAGTACATGGATGAAAGTATGCTCAACCCGATTTATGATAACGAAGACTATCAGGGTGTGCGCGATGTGTTGAGCGTTATTCATGACTATGAAGTGATTCAAAAATTCATTGCGAAACTCAAACCTCAACAGGTAATTTTAGCCGATGGCCATCACCGATACGAGGGCTCATTGCTCTATAAACAAAAAAGAAAAGCCGATAATCCACACCATACAGGAAGGGAGGCTTATAATTATCATTTGATGTACCTCACAAATGGAGAATCGGATGATCTAAGAATACTACCAACCCATAGAGTGCTTTCTGGGCTCGAAAACTTTGACAAAGACCTATTACTGGAAAAATTATCCGAAGACTTTATCATCAAGCCGTTGGATAACCCTAACGATATTCCCGACATTATTCTCGGTAAAAAATGGGCCTTTGGTTTATTGTTTGGCAACGAAGCGGTGAAAATCAGGTTGAAACCCGAAGCCCATCCCAACTTAAAATGGAATTTCCCTCAAGTGATAAAAGACCTTGACCTTACGGTAATGCATTATTTTATTATCGAAAA
Source organism: Cytophagales bacterium CG12_big_fil_rev_8_21_14_0_65_40_12 (assembly GCA_002786855.1). Classification (GTDB taxonomy): domain Bacteria; phylum Bacteroidota; class Bacteroidia; order Cytophagales; family Cyclobacteriaceae; genus Roseivirga. Next base: position 44,106 of record PCUU01000079.1, on the reverse strand, counting down.
GGCACTCGGAATTTTAGGCAAAGACCAACGGAGATTTGATCATATTACTTTTGAAAGGAATTTTGCCAATTGCCTTTCAGAAACCATGTCTGGAGAGGCGGATTTCGCCATTATAACGCAAGACATCAGCATGGAAGAAGTAAAATCCGTTTGCAGATCGGGTTATACCATGCCACAAAAATCAACTTATTTTTACCCTAAAGTCATTAGTGGATATTTATTTGGCTCAATCAAAGAAGATGAATTTAGCTTACCGTTTGATATTGGCCTCTAAATCGCCTAGAAGACAAAAATTGCTTCGCTCTTTAGAGGTAGATTTTGAAATCAGGACAAAAGATGTGGACGAGGACTTTCCAGAAGACCTTGATCCAAATTTAGTGTCTGAATTCTTAGCCATTAAGAAGTCTGAGGCTTTTGATGCATTAGCCGAAAATGAACTGATCTTGACCTCCGATACAACTGTGATTTGCAATGGCAAAATCTTGAATAAAGCCGCTGATTACAACGAAGCCTTCGGTATGATTGAAATGCTATCTGGAAAATCGCATGAGGTAATTACAGGTGTTTGTTTAAGAACAAGCGATCAAAGAATTACTTTTTCAGAAACCACCAAAGTGACCTTCGCCACTTTGACGACTGCTGAAATAGATCATTATATCAAAAAATACCAGCCATTTGATAAGGCTGGGGCTTATGGCATTCAAGAATGGATTGGCATGATTGGCATTGAGAAGATAGAAGGCGATTTTTACAATGTAATGGGACTGCCTTTGCATAGGCTTTATAGGGCTTTGCTTCAATTTATCCAGCATTAATCAATTCCATCTCTCAGTTCAGCTTACTTGTTGTAGTAGATGTGTTATCTTAGAGATGATGTTTCATTTCCCTGCAAAAGTTTTGACCATATGCTTCGTAAACTCCTTTTCATTTCTTCTGTCATTTTTCTGATGTCGTTCAACAGTATTGCACAAACCACCCCTTTAAAAGTTGGTGTTATTGGCCTGACCCATACCCATGTGCACTGGATTCTAGGTCGTGAAAATATTGGAGACATTGAGATAGTAGGGATCGTAGAACCCAATCGAGAACTTGCCCAACGATATGCCGACCAACATGGCTACAGCATGAGCATTGTTTTCAAAACCATGGCTGAAATGATTGCCGCGAAAAAGCCAGAAGCCGTAACCGCTTTTGGGACAATTTATGAGCACCTAGAGGTGGTCGAATTTTGTGCCCCTAAAGGAATTCATGTAATGGTTGAAAAACCTTTGGCCGTGAACATGGAGCACGCCAATAAAATGGCTGCTTTGGCCAAAAAACACAATATCCATTTACTCACCAATTACGAAACCACTTGGTATCCTTCCAATCACAAATTAAAAGAGCTGCTGGACCAAGGCAAAATTGGGGACATGAGAAAAGTAATTGTGAATGATGGTCACAAGGGTCCGAAGAAAATTGGTGTGAACAGCGAGTTTTTGGATTGGCTTACCGACCCTGTTCAAAATGGAGGTGGGGCGATTACAGATTTTGGATGTTATGGCGCCAATTTGATGACATGGTTGCAAGAAGGGAAACGACCAATTTCTGTGACTGCAGTTACTCAACAGTTTCAAGCTGAGAACAACCCAAAAGTGGACGATGAGGCTACCATCATCCTTTCTTACAGCGATGCACAAGCCACCATTCAGCCTTCATGGAACTGGCCCATTGGCCGAAAAGACATGGAAGTATATGGTCTAACCGGTGTGATGTATGCAGACAATCGTAATAATTTAAGAATTCGAATGTCCGAAGGCTATGATGGATTTAGTGAAGAGAAGCTGGAATTACCAGAAAGAGAAGCGCCCTACAATGATCCTTTTTCTTTGTTTGAAGCCGTAATCCGTAATAAAATCCAATTAAAGCCTTTCGACTTATCTTCTCTTGAAAACAATATGATTGTAGTGGAAATCTTGGATGCCGCTAAAAAGAGCGCCATTACCAAAAAGACAGTTGTATTGAAGAAATAAGCTTCAAACTGTAATTAAAGCCAACGCTTAAATCACTAAATTCAGCCATGTTTGAATATTGGTTCGCGCTGTCCCCCTATTTTTTGGGCGTTTACTATCTTACCGTTTTTGTAGTAGCCATCAACATGCTGCTCGAAAACAGAAATCCTTTAAAGACGCATTCTTATCTTCTACTTTTAATGCTCTTGCCTGTCTTGGGGCTAGTCATCTACCTTTTCTTTGGACAGAACATTCGAAAACGTAGGATATTCTCAAAAAACCAACTCATCAATACCGCATTTGGCCAGCGCTATGTTGATAAATATTTAAGTAAAAACAGGTTGGCCATACACAATCTAGAATCCATTGACAACAAATTTGATAAGCTCATCAGTTTTTTAAATCGGGATTTGTCACCATTGTCGCGCTTAAACAAGCTCACCGTTTTAAAAAATGGTGAGGAAAAATTTCCTGCCCTACTCGAAGCGTTAAAGGAGGCCAAAAGCCATATCCACATTGAATACTACATTTTCGTCAATGATCATATTGGTCAGGAAATCAGCCAACTATTGATGACCAAGGCCAAAGAAGGGGTCGAAGTAAGGATGATAGTTGATGGCGTGGGCAGTTTAGGGCTGAACAAAAAGTATTTTTCAGAAATGATTGCCGCGGGTGTCGATATTCAAGAATTCATGCCTGTGCTTTTTCCTTCCTTCACTTCTAAAATCAATTACCGAAACCATCGAAAGATTATTGTGATTGATGGACTTGTGGGCTTTACGGGTGGCATCAACATCGATGATCGGTACATCAACAATGGTAGCCAAACCCTTTATTGGCGCGATACCCATTTAAAATTGGAAGGGGAAGCCGTCAAAACCCTCCAACTACTCTTTATACTCAACTGGCAGTTTGTTACCAAAAAAATCTGGGACAACAAAAAAGAATACTTCCCGAAAATTAAAGTACCTGAGGGAAGCACCTATGTTCAAATCAATGCCAGCGGACCCGACTGGGAATTGGCCAGTATCATGGATTCCTTCTACATGGCCATCAATGCAGCAAGTCAAAAAATACAAATTGCAACCCCCTATTTCATTCCCAACGAAAGTATATTGAATGCATTAATCACCTCTGCAAAAAGTGGTGTTGCAGTGGAATTAATGATTCCGAGCGACTCGGATTCATGGATTGTTCAAGCCGCTTCAGAATCATTTCTAAAGACCTTACTAGACGTTGGCATTAAGGTTTTTCGCTATAAAAAGGGATTTCTTCATTCAAAAACTTTGACCATCGATGATCAATTTGCTGCGCTTGGTTCTGCAAATATGGATTACCGCAGCTTCGACCTGAACCATGAAGTCAACTGCTACATCTACGACAAAGAAATTGCCGCTGTCTTGGTGCAGAATTTCGAAAAAGACAAAGAAGACTGCATTCAACTTGAAATTCGCAGTTGGAGAAGAAGAAGCATAAGGCAAAAACTACTTGAATCAGTTTGCCGACTGCTCGCCCCGCTCCTGTGAACATCCCATTTTTGAATTGATAATTTGAAGCTTTCCAGCAAAGTCTTTTTCATTTTATCTCTTATATTCAGGAAAATCTTTGGCAATGGCTACTCAAAACCAATACGTCAACATGGATACCATTCGGTTTCTGATGTATGATGTGCATCAAACCGAACAACTTCTTTCTGCAAATCGATATGCTGCTTACGATCGCGCTTCGATAGATATGTTGCTCGATGCTGTAAAAACATTCTGCGATAAAAGTGTTCATCCATTTATCAAAGAAATGGACGAAAAGCCATCGCAATACAAAGATGGAGCTATCAAAATCCACCCTCAATTCGAAACAATCTTAAAGCAATCTGGCGAAATGGGATTGGTTGCCGCACTTTTCGAAGAAAAAGATGGTGGTTTACAATTGCCAAATGTGGTTTTCCACACGCTCTACTTCATTATGGAAGCCGCCAATAACCATGTTTCTGGTTATTTAGGGCTGACTGCGGGAGCGGCAAACCTGATTGTTTCCTTTGGCAGCGATTACCTCAAATCGACCTATGCTTCTAAAATGATGGGCCTTGAATGGACAGGCACCATGTGCTTGACAGAGCCTCAGGCTGGCTCGTCATTATCGGATGTAATGACCACTGCCAAAGACAATGGAGATGGTACTTTCGCCATCAACGGACAAAAAATATTTATCTCTTCTGGCGATCATCAATTTGCAGAAAACATCATTCATTTGGTGTTAGCCAGAATTGAAGGTGCACCCTCTGGCACCAAAGGCGTTTCTCTTTTTGTTGTGCCGAAGAAGAAGGTTGATGCTCAGGGTAATTTCTCAGATAACAAGGTCATTATAGCTGGAGAGTTCGAAAAGCTTGGGCAAAGAGGTTACTGTACGGCTCATTTAGTCTTTGAAGGAAGCCAAGGATACTTGGTTGGCGAAGCCAACCGCGGACTGACCTACATGTTCCAAATGATGAATGAAGCCCGTATTGCAACTGGTAGAATGGGCACAGGCATCGCTTCTGCAGCCTATTATGCTTCGCTACAATATGCCAAAGAAAGGCCTCAAGGCAGAAAACTTACTTCATCTGGCAGAAAAGATATTGACGAGGAACAGACTTTAATCATCAACCATCCCGATGTAAAACGTATGTTGCTTTTCCAAAAAGCCATTGTTGAAGGTTCTTTAAGCTTGGTGATGCAAACTTCCTATTATGTAGATCAAGAGCACATCACGGAAGGTGAAGAAAAAGTGCGCTACAATCAATTACTCGAATTGCTCACCCCGATCACAAAAACTTACCCTTCAGAAAAAGGGCTTGAGGCCGTCAGCACAGGACTACAAATCTTGGGGGGTTATGGTTTTTGCATGGACTTTATCCTTCAGCAATATTACCGCGATATAAGGATCATTTCGATTTATGAAGGGACAACGGGCATTCAGTCACTCGACTTGTTAGGCCGAAAAGTAGGACTTAAGAATGGAAAAGTTTTGGAATGGCTTGCTCAGGAAATTCAGCAAACCATTTATCAAGCCAGTGCCCATGAATCACTTCAATCTTACATTAGAGAGTTGGGTGAAAACCTGTCTTTAATTCAGAAGGTGCTCGGCACGCTAATGCCAAAAGCCCAGAATGGCGATTTCGAAAGGTACTTGGCCGATGCTACGGTTTTCATGGATTTATTCGGAACGATTGTAATTGGTTGGCAATGGCTCAAAATGGGCGTTTCGGCACAAAATGCTTTAGATGCAGAAGAGAAACCATTCTCAAAAGAATTTTACGAGGCTAAAATCCATACACTCAAATTCTTCTATAAATACGAAATGAGCCGATGTAAAGGACTGGCCAAAACCATAATGGACGAGCTAGACTTGACCGTGGACATGGATTTAGACTATCTTGACTGAACAGCTTTCGACCCAAAGTGAACAGTTATTAAATAAAAGATAACACTAAAGACTTCATCAAACAGTCACAAAGGCACTACTTTTACTTTCGGAAAGTGGACATCATGAAAAAGTATTTCGAGTTAATCATTCTTGTAGTCGTTTTGGGCTTTGTTTCTATTGCCAAAACTCGAGAATTTCAAGAAAGACCTTATGTCATCATGATTTCATTCGATGGATTCAGACACGACTATGTCGAAAAATTTGACGCCCCTAATTTTAAGTCATTCATCGCCAATGGCGCTAGTGCCGAAGCCATGATGCCCTCTTTTCCGAGCAAGACCTTCCCCAATCACTATACCATGGTCACGGGACTTTATCCTGGAAATCATGGTTTAGTAGACAACAGCTTTTATGACCCCACCCTTGACGTGCAATACGGCATGCGCAATCGAGAGCTTGTGGAAAATCCAGTATTCTATGGTGGTTTACCACTTTGGCAGTTGGTTCAAAAAAACGGTATGAAGTCGGCTTCCTATTTTTGGGTAGGCTCCGAAACTGCCATTGCAGGCAGTTTTCCAGATTATTACCACATTTACGATGGCGATGTAAAAAATGAAGACCGCATAGCAGCAGTCATAGACTGGCTTAAACTTCCGCAAGACCAGCGACCGAATTTCATATCGCTTTATTTCTCTTTAGTAGACAGTGAAAGCCATGCTTCTGGCCCAAATTCAGAAAAAACAAAAAACACCGTTTTAGAAGCCGACCGATTGTTAGGCCTGCTTATGGCGGAATTAAAAAATGTGGATTTGCCAGTGAACGTAATTATTGCGTCCGACCATGGCATGAATGAAATCCAACCTAAAGATGAAAATCTCTTCACTACCGAAGATCTATTAAAAGACCTTGATCCATCGGAATTTAGGTTTGTGAGTAACGGAGCGCATGCCCACTTTTATGTTAGCGACAAAGCCAATATTGACAAAGTATATGGCACACTAAAAGCCAAAGAAAATCACTTTAAGGTTTATAAAAAAAGTGAATTTCCAGCCCAATGGCATTATGATAATGATCGCGTTGGTGATATTCTCATTACCATGGACGAAGATTACTACCTCACTTCTGCAAGTAATAAAGCCCGTCAAATCGCTGCAGGAATTACCAGAGGCGAGCATGGTTTCGACCCTTATACTACCGAGGATATGGGTGCCATTTTTTACGCCAATGGCCCGAATATTAAGGCTGGCGCTAAATTACCGAAGTTCGAAAATGTGCATATCTATCCGCTAGTGGCTCACATTTTGGGGATCACCGCCCTGCCAGAAATTGATGGTAAGTTAGAAGTGCTAAAATCTATTTATAGGAGGTAGCAATTTGAGGTTCGAAGGCGCTATTTAAACCTTCCTTCAAACAAATTACGTAGGTTAGATTGTTATCCAGAAAATCTAATACCATGCGACAGTTCAAAATATTATTACTCCTTCAGTTGGCGATTTGTAGTTCTTGTGAAGCCCAAAACCAAATTGAAGCCTCCATTGAAAACCAAACTGCGAGTTCAGCCCTGCAACCACAATTGGTCACTGATGCTATTCAAAACCCTTGGGGAATGGCTTTTCTACCCGATGGGAAAATCTTAGTTACCGAAAAATCAGGCAGCATCTTTCTAATTGAAAATGATGCAGTAATCAATAACAATGTTGATGGTGGCCCTCAAGCTACCAATCGAGGCCAAGGTGGCTTATTGGACATTGAGCTTCATCCTGATTTTGAGAGTAATGGTTGGGTATATTTTACCTATGCCAGCAATGAAGGCGAAGGCAATGGAGCCATGACCGCCTTATCTCGGGCGCAATGGAATGGAACGGGGTTCGAGAATCATACAGTACTTTACAAAGGCTCACCGAATACCACAGCTGGTCAACATTTTGGAAGTAGAATTGCCTTTGACGCTCAAAATCATGTCTATTTTTCAATTGGTGATCGAGGTAACAGAGATGTTAACCCCCAAGACATTACCAGAGATGGTGGCAAAATTTATCGATTGAAAGACGATGGAAGTATTCCTTCTGATAACCCTTTTGTAAATACTGCCAATGCCAAAGCTGCCATCTTCTCGTATGGTCACAGGAATCCTCAGGGTTTGGCTACCAACCCCACTACAGGCGAAATTTGGTCGCATGAGCATGGCCCACAAGGTGGGGATGAAGTCAATATTATTGGAAAAGGAAAAAATTATGGCTGGCCGCTGATCACTTATGGAGAAAATTATGGCGGTGGAGCCATCACAGACAAAACAGCAATGGATGGAATGGAACAGCCAGTTATTTATTGGGTACCCTCAATTGCCCCTTGCGGCATGGCATTCGTCCAAAACTCTAAATATGAAGGTTGGGATGGCGATTTAATTGTAGGCTCTCTGAAATTCAACTACTTAGAAAGGTGCGTCATTGAAAACAACAAAGTGGTAAGGCAAGAAAAAATCGCAGAAGGCATTGGCCGTGTTCGCAATGTCGAAATGGGCAATGATGGCTATTTATATGTTGGTGTTGAAGGAAAAGGACTTTATAGGTTGATCGAAAAATAGCGCGTTAATATTGATCCCTGAACTTGCGCATCATTTTGTTGGCAAAAACAAACTCGTCAAGTTCTTGAACTCCAGAATGCATAATATCATCACTATTGCCTTCCCAAAGCTTATTGCTGTTGCAAAGAAATAGGATGTATTCTCCTATCTCCATCACCGAATTCATATCGTGCGTTACAATCACCGTAGTAATCTGATATTCTTGTGTTATTTCCTCCAACAAGTGATCAATCTTGATGGAAGTGATTGGATCAAGCCCTGAATTCGGTTCATCACAAAATAGATACTGAGAGTTATTTACGATGGCACGGGCTATACCTACCCTTTTTTGCATCCCTCCACTGATTTCCGAAGGCATTCTTTTGTTGGTATCTTCGAGCTTTACTCTCTTCAAACAAAAATTCACTCGATCCAACTTCTCATCTTCGGGCATTTTGGTGAGAATATCGAGAGGAAATTTCACATTCTGCTCCACCGTCATTGAATCGAAAAGCGCACCTCCTTGAAAAAGCATGCCTATTTCTCTTCGGATTTCTGTCTTGAGATCACGATTGGCATGAATGAAATCACGTCTATTGTAAAATATATCTCCCGAATCGGGCTTGAACAAGCCAACAATATTCTTGAGCAAAACACTCTTGCCCGATCCACTGGCACCTATGATGAGGTTAGTTTTTCCCTTTTCGAAAGTGGCTGAAATGCCATTCAAAACTACCTTTTCGTCAAACGATTTGACAATGTCTTTTACCTCTATCATTTCACCAAAAGAAGTTGAGCTAAAATAAAATCACTGCATAAAATGGCGATACAACTTACCGTTACCGCCTGAGTGCTGGCTTGGCCTACTTCTAAAGCCCCTCCCTTAGTATAATATCCCATAAAGGCCGAAACCGATGAAATCAAAAATCCAAAAACCACTGATTTAATCAGCGCGAATGCCACACCGAATTGATTAAAATTTAACCTCAAACCGTTCAAATAATCTGTAACAGGCAGTACTTCACCAAACCTTGCCGCTAAGTAGCCGCCTGAAATGGCCAATACACCTGCCAAAATTACCAATAACGGATACATGATCAGGGTAGCGACAATCTTTGGCAACACTAAATACGAAGCTGAATTGATCCCCATCACTTCGAGTGCATCGATTTGTTCGGTAATGCGCATTGTGCCTAAATTTCCTGCAATGCTCGACCCTACCTTTCCCGCAAAAATAATGGCCGTAATGGTGGGCGCTAATTCAAGAATCGTCAAATCTCTTACCACCAATCCGATCACATTTTTAGGAATGATTGGATTGACCAAGTTAAAGGCGGTTTGAACGGTGGAGACCGCCCCCATAAAAACAGAGACAATTGAAACCAGTACAATGCTGTTGATACCGATGAGGATACATTCATCGAGCGTCAATCGAACGTAGGTCCGAAAGGTCTCTCGATTCTTAAAAAGGATGCCAATGAAAATTAAATACTTACCGAGTTTACTCATTAAGACCTTGATTTATTGAATTCGAATAAGGCTTTGAATTCATAAGATAGTAAAATAACAAAACTTGAATGAAAAGATTCGACTGTCGACTGCTTAATTAAACAAATAGCTCTAATTTCAGTCAATCCTAAAACGAACATAAAAGAATAACATTTTTGACGATGAAAAAATTGGCTGTAATTACTGGCGGAACGAAAGGAATTGGACGTGCGACTGTTGAAAAATTCGCTGAAGCGAATTTTGACATTGTAACTTGCGCCAGAAACCAAGACCAGCTTGATAACCTCGTTTTCGAACTCAAAAGTAAGCATCCGAATGTTCGCATTTATGCCGAAAAAGCCGATCTCGCTCAAAAAGATGAGGTGCTAGCTTTCGCGGAAGTTATTAAAGAGTTGAATCGGCCTATTGCCATGCTATTGAACAATACAGGCGTTTTCTTTCCTGGCAGTATTCATTCCGAAGAAGAGGGCAACCTTGAAATGATGATCGAAACCAACTTGTACAGTGCCTATTACCTTACCCGCGCCTTGATTGGTGATATGATGAAAAGAAAATCAGGCCATATTTTTACCACAGGCTCAATTGCTGGCATTCAGGCTTATCCAAATGGCGGTAGTTATGGCATCTCGAAATTTGCTTTGTTGGGCTTTACTAAAGCCTTGCGCGAGGAAATGAAACCTCATGGGATTAGAGTGACTTCCATACTTGCAGGAGCCACTTACACTTCAAGTTGGGAAGGTGTTGATTTGCCTCTGGATCGTTTTATGAAAGCCGAAGATATTGCTGATGCTATTTTTGCAGCACATGCACTTTCGCCAAACACTGTGGTAGAAGAAATTATCCTAAGGCCGCAGTTGGGGGATATATAGAATTATAGTAAAAAAATTATTAATCCATAAATATTTTCCAATCCCTTTATTAATTCAGTAACCATTGAATGGTATAAATTTATCAAGCCCTGAAAGGGCGAAATAATTTAAGAATGGTCGAAGGCCATTCATTAAAATCAGCCACTAAATAAGCCCTACAGGGGCGTAATAATTATGGGTCAGTCACTCGCGCAAAACTACATCCATCTTATTTTTAGTACCAAGAATCGCCACCCCTACATTAAACCACCTTATGAACAAGAACTCCATGCTTATTTAGGAGGGATTTGTAAGGAATTAGAAAGTCCAGCATTAAAAGTTGGTGGCTATACCGATCATATCCACATTTTACTCAAACTCTCGAAGAAAGTGGCTTTAATGACACTGGTTGAGAAAGTAAAATCACATTCATCTAAATGGATGAAAACCAAAGACGCTTCCTTGGCTAACTTCTATTGGCAAGATGGATATGGCGCATTTTCTGTCAATCCATCCGAAGTAGAAAAGGTGATTACATATATTGAGAATCAACATACTCATCATTCTACCCGAACTTTCCAGTCTGAGTATTTGGCCTTTCTCAAGAAATACAAAGTTGAGTACGATGAAAGGTATTTGTGGGATTGATATCCCGCCCCTTCAGGGCTTAAGGGAATTAAGTGTCTAATATTCAAAGGACTTCGCCCTTTGTTCTGATAAAGCGCCCTTTCAGGGCTTTACATAAAAAGAGTGGCGTATTTTAAGAGGTTCCTCTTTAGATATATGTGTTGTCAAGACTTTATTTGAGGCCCTTGCTTATAATAACAGAAGTTGCTTTTTACAACGTTAAGCGCATTTCTCTTCTGGCTGAACTTAAATCTGATTAAGCGTACTGCCAATACACAAGGTTGATCGCTCAAAGTCATAAATAACTGGCAAGAACACACGCATAAAAAAACGATGCGCATTTCGGAGTGCTGAAACAAAATAATATTGTAAGAATGGGTACGTAGCCTGACAACTCAATTTCAAACCAAGCCCTCAAAGGGGCTAATAACAAATCCGAACACTTCGCCACTTAACACAGAACCTTTCCCTTATTTCAATAACATTTTAATGCAATTCAGGTTAACTTTGAAGTAAGTATACTACCCATGGATTCAGCAGTGAGCGCAGTTAAGAAATACTGCAATAGCCTTATAAAATACAGCAGAAGAGAGACCATCCCCGTAAAAGTTGGTGATATAATAATTGGAGGTAATAACCCCATTGTTGTACAGTCCATGACCACCGTTGACACCATGGACACCTTGGGTTCTGTAGAAGAAACTCTCCGAATGGTGGCATCGGGATGTGAACTGGTGCGTATCACCGCCCCGAGCCTTAAAGAAGCAGAAAACCTCAGAAACATAAAGGCTGAATTGCGAAAAAGAGGTTGTAATGTGCCCTTGGTAGCCGATATCCACTTCACCCCGAATGCTGCCGAGCTAGCCGCTCAGATTGTAGAAAAAGTAAGGGTAAACCCAGGTAATTATGCCGATAAAAAGAAATTCGAGAACATCGAATACACCGATATCACTTACCAAGCCGAATTAGATAGGATCCGTGAACGATTTAGCCCTTTGGTAGAAATCTGCAAAGACCATGGTACTGCCATGCGAATTGGCACCAACCACGGTTCGCTTTCCGATAGAATCTTGAGTCGATATGGCGATACCGCCTTGGGCATGGTAGAATCTGCTTTGGAGTTCTTGCGTATTTGCGAAGACCTTGATTATTATAACATTGTGCTTTCCATGAAGTCGAGCAACACCCAAGTAATGGTGGAAGCTTATCGACTTCTAGTGCAGAAATTAGATGAGGAAGGCCTGAAACCTTATCCGCTACATTTAGGCGTAACCGAAGCGGGAGAAGCAGAAGACGGAAGAATAAAATCAGCGGTGGGTATCGGTACTTTGTTAGAAGATGGTCTTGGCGATACCGTTCGAGTTTCGCTCACGGAAGCCCCCGAATATGAAGCGCCCGTTGCCCAAAAACTAGTAGACCGTTACAAAAGTAGAGCTGGACATACGCCAATCCCTTCGATTGACGAAAACCCAATCGATCCATTCCTATATCACAAAAGACTAACAAGAGAGGTACAAAATATTGGTGCATCAAACGTACCAAGGGTGATTGCGGACCTAAGTCAGTTTGAAGAGGTTACCATTAAAGACCTAAAAAATATTGGTCATTTCTACCTGCCCGAGCCCGATAAATGGAGAATGAATGACCAAGGCGCTGACTTTGTCTACTCAGGCAGCAAAGCCATCTCTTTTATGTTGCCGAATGGTTTGAAAGAACTGATTGACTACCCCACCTGGAATAATTTAGCAGATAAAAGAAGTCGATATCCTGTTTTTACCTTAGATCAACTGGCTGACGCTGAAAATGCTGATGACCATCTCAATTTTGTGAAGCTCAACGCTGCTGATCTCGATGAAGAGGTAATGATGGTACTTGAAGCTTCTAATCTAGTGGTCATTCTAGCAACAGAAAATGAACATGCCATGCCTGCTTTAAGAAGATTTTTCTTTGAACTGACAAAGCGGAAATTGAACATTCCCGTTCTAGTATCTAGAAACTACACCATTACCGATGCTGAAACCTTTTTGATCCATGCCTCCACCGATATTGGTGGACTTTTGGTGGATGGTTTTGGTGATGGAATTATGCTCCAAGTAGACAAGCAAGCCAACAAAGAAAACCAATTGGCTGACTTAAAGCTGAAAAACGAAACTGGTTTTGGTATTCTTCAAGCGGCCAGAACGCGAATGACGAAAACAGAGTATATCTCTTGCCCTTCCTGTGGAAGAACCTTATTCGATTTACAGGAAACTACTGCGATGATCCGCAAACGCACCGATCATTTGAAAGGCGTTAAAATTGGCATCATGGGCTGCATTGTCAACGGCCCTGGTGAAATGGCCGATGCCGACTACGGTTATGTCGGCTCTGGCAAAGGCAAAATCACACTTTACAAAGGGCAAGAAGTGATGAAACGAAGTGTTCCCTCAGAAAATGCCGTAAACGAATTGATAGAAATTATCAAAGAAGACGGTAAATGGCTTGAACCAGAATTAGTAAACCAAGAAATTTAAATCAGAAAGCGATGAACGAAGAAGTGAAGAATGAAGAGAAAAGTGCTCCTGTAAAAATTACAGCCAAAGAGGCATTTGATTTCGGCCCTGTTTTAGGCTATTTCTTTAGAAAGAAAGATCCGAGCAGACCGACCAACTTTAGCTTAAAGGCAATGCATGGTATTAATAAGATTTCAATTTTGATGTTTTTAGTAGCGCTAATTGTAATGATTACAAGATACATTTCAAGAATGTAACACTGCCTCAACTCATTTTTTAAGCTATGTATATTGATGAATTCAGAGAATATTGCCTTGCCAAGAAGGGAGTAACGGAAGACACCCCTTTTGGGCCTGATACGCTTGTGCTCAAAGTGATGAACAAAATTTTCGCCATCACAGGTTTAGACCATTACGAGTTCGTCAATCTTAAATGCGACCCTGAATACGCTGCCGAATTGCGCGAAAGAGAAATTGGCATCAAGCCAGGCTGGCACATGAACAAAGCCCATTGGAACTCTGTGATGACCAACGGCACAGTCTCTGAAAAGCTATTTAAAGAGTTAATCGATCATTCTTATGACCTCATTGTTGAAAGCCTTCCCAAGAAACTGAAAGAGGAATGGGCCGCAATGAAATAGTCAGTCTCGAAAAATATGACGAGAGCGTAAAACGGCAACCAAGAGTTTGAAAAGCCTATCACCACCTTAAGGTAATGCTAATGCATCCGATCCCCTCTTACCTTCAATGAGTTAATAATCCTGGCTTCTTCCTTCAAAAATTCCTTCCATCTTTTATTGACATATTCTTCGGGCATATACCTTTTGGCCAGGCCAATGAAGTTTTTATAATGCCCTGCCTCGGAAATCATGAGTTCGTAGTAAAAAGTTTTTAATTCTTCATCCACAATCTGCTGTGATAAAAGCTTAAACCGCTCACAACTTCTCGCCTCAATGAGTGCATTCAACAATAGTTTTTCAACCAATTGATTTTTTCGACTTCCTCCTTTAATCACCACTTTTTGAAGCTCAACTACATATTCATCCTTGCGATTGAAGCCAAATGACATCCCTCGCTTCTTCAGTTGTTCTTGTACCCTTTCAAAATGATTCCACTCTTCTGCCACCACTGGCGTAAGCATTTCGACCAGTTCTGTCATCTGCAGGGTAAAGAATGATCAGCGAAATGCAGGATGATGCAGCCTTTTGCTCACAATAAGCATGATCGACAAGGATTTCTTCAATGTTCATTTTGGCAATGTCCACCCATCTTGGGTCTGTGGGCAACTGTAATCCTAAGAGATTATTCTTGAAATTTTCATCCATGGTCCAAAGTTAAGGCAAAGGTTTATATTAAAAAGTAAGATGAACTAAGCCATGAATAAGCCTAACCTATTACCTTTGAGGTCAAATTATTCAAATCAACTTTTGTTTTATCTATTTGTACAGACAATTACCATGAAAAAACTTTTAACCGTATGCCTTCTCCTCATCGTTGGGATGGTCGTAAATGCCCAAACTACGGACTCCGTAAGTTGGGAAAAAAAAGGATCCTTAGGATTTACCTTTGCCAATGTAGGCCTTTCCAATTGGGCTGGTGGAGGTCAAAGCTCGGTTTCTTTAGGTACTATTTTCAATGCATCGGCCAATAAAACCTCTGCCAACTCATCATGGAAAAATCAATTAGATTTTGCGCTTGGGGGAGCTCAAGTGGGTGATCAGGATTTTAGAAAAACCGATGATGCCCTCATCATCATAAGCCAATACAAAAGAAATATCAACGATAAATTTGGATACGGTGCTTCAGCTGTCTTCAGAACTCAACTGCTCGAAGGTAACAATTATACTGCTGATCCCGATCCTGCCAACGTAGGTGGATTTATTGCCCAAAAAATCTCGAATTTCATGGCCCCTGGCTATTTATCAATCAACTTAGGTTTGGAGTATAGTAAAGGAGATGTTTTCAATATTTCATTCGCGCCAGCTGCTGGTAAATTCACCTTTGTTCTGGATGATGATCTATCGACAGCAGGTGCCTATGGTGTTACCCCGGGAGATAAAGTAAGGGCTGAATTTGGAACAAACATTTTGACCTCTTTGAATGTGAAATTGATGGAAAACATCTCTTTCAAATCGAACCTTAACTTCTTTACTGCCTATGATAGCTTTGGGAATGTGGATACCAACTGGGAAACTTTACTCGTAATGAAGATCAATAAATGGTTCAACGCCACCTTTGGCACCAACTTGATCTATGACGATGATATTTTGATCGAAATGGAAAATGGAAGCTTTTCTAAAGCCATTCAATTCAAGCATGTGCTTAATTTAGGCGTGAACTTTAGTTTATTCTAAACCTCCTAATCAAAGAATGCCCAGCGTACGCCTAAATCTAAGGTACGTCTTATTCCCGTAAAATAAGGGGTCAGAAAATAACCATCAGCAGTCAGCCCTTCATTAAAATGGGCTGACTTCACAAAAAACTGGAAAGTCTGCACTTTAAAATTCAAGAAAAGGTCCGCCCTCACAAAAGCGTCATTTTCAAATTCATTTTGAATGTAAAACTGCTGAACTATAGGATCGTACCCATTGGCAAAATAGGCAGATCTATAATGCAAGTCGATGCCCGTGTGGATGATCATTTTCCCATCGAACAATACGTTTTTATAAGCCAATTGACCTGTAATTAGCATTTCAGGTAATCTGTATTTGTCTGAAGATCCACCCGAAACCGTGTTGTAATTGAAATTGCTCGACCAGTGCCATCTTTTTGAGAGATCGACATTAAGATTAAAGCCTGGCGCCAAAATAACTACATCGCTGCCCGCCTGGGCAGGGAGTTTATTCTCATCAAAATAAATGTAATTGCTGATTCTATTAAAGCGAACAAAAGGTCTAAAAATCAACCGCTTGGCTGCCAATCTAATTTCTGCAAAAAGGTTATCAGACTCTTCGTTAGAAAAGCTGTTATTCCAATCTTTCTGCTGACCAGCAAATTGCTGCACTAAATAAGAAGGCGCAGAAGAGTTTCTAGATACTCGCGCTTTGAAAAAACTACTCGAAAAATCACCTTCAAGAAAATACCCTTGTCCAATTAAATACTCACCAGATGCCTTTAGGAATATTTTTGGCGTAATATTCTGCCTTAAAGTGCCCCCTACATAGCTCTCAGTATCTTTAATCGCGCCACCCAAAAGCAAATTATCATATTTCAGGTTTCTAAGTCTGTAAAAAAGGGTGTAGGAGAATTTCTTTGTTTGCCCTTTGATTCCGAATTCATTGGTAATCTCTTGATAAATGGACCTGTCGTTGATTGTATCAATTTGCAAGTTCTCTCCTATCGGCCTATAAATCAGCGAATCAGAACTTGCCAGGTCATAGAAATCCGTGAACCTCACAATCTGATTTAGGTAATTTCCGGTATGATAGACCTGGAATACCGAGTCCAAAGAGTACTGTTGGAACAAATGAACTCCTCCCCGCTTATCGTAGCTCTGCGCATCGTTCAGAATAACATTGGCATCCTTATAGGAGAAAAAAGTGGAATCTAAAGGGTCTATGTCTGGATCGATGATGCCACCCTGCTCATCTATGGCATGGGTCATCTGAGTGATATTGAACAGCGCCAAATATCGAGGTAATTTTTTGGGACGGATAAAGCCGAAGCCGCTATAGCTTGTATTCTTGGTTTGAAACTCGCCTGTGCCCAAAAATGCCAGTTGCTTTTCGGCCCTAATCCCCTTGTATTGAAAACCCAAGTTCAAGTAAATACTATCGTTCAAAGAGAAAATAATGTCCGTTATGGCCCTTCTGCCACCACCATACCTCACATTGATTTCGGTAAATGGCGATTTCGTATCGAAGTATTTGATGTCCTCGGGAGCAAGGTAAAACTCATCGTAGGCATTAAAACCAAATCTTTTACCGATGATGTTCGAGGGCTGATAATACAAACTTCGATAAGCAGTGCCTAAATTCCCTAGATTTTGACCTTCGTTTCCGTTGCGTTCGATATCAGTGTATCGGTGCAAATTATCGGGAATGGTGTCTGGGAAGAGGAAGACCAAATCATTGAACTTGAAATTGCGCTCGTAGGTGTATCGGGTAGTTTTTGGCCCATAAACATTCCTGACCGTGTCTGTCAGTAATTTCCTGTTATTCCTCGAGATCATAGAATCACGATTAACACTGAATGTGTTATTTCTCTGCGCCAGAGCGGTTAATCCAAAAAACAAGAAGACAGAAAACAGTAAAAGCCTTTTCAACACGGTCAAAATTAACAAATCAATGGAGGTTTTTATTTTCTTCAATCACTTTAAACAATAGATTTTTGAATTCCTCTTCTTTATCAACTTGGAATTTGATTGGAATATAAAAAATGCCCAAAGCATCAAAAATAGGATGCTCAGCCATTGTCAAAAGTCGTACCATATCTTTTTCTGTCGTTACGAGCGATAAATTCGATGCTTTAGCTGCTTTCACAAAAGTCAATATCCCGTTTAAATCCTTGGTAGAAAAGCGATGGTGATCTTCAAAAACAAATTCTTTAACAATGCTAAAATCATTTTCAATCTGATTTTTGAAAGTTCGATTGTCAGCGATAGAAGTTAGCATAATGACTTCTGAATGCGCCTTTAATTGCCTTTTTTCGCTTTTCAATACAGGCTTAGGCTCGCCATAAACGATGGAGCTGAAAAAAATTGGTTTATCTCCTGAATAAACTTGGACCGCCTGCGTGATTTTATCCTTCCTTATCTCATCTAGCCCTGTCGGACATTTGGTGATCATGATGACATCGGCCCGTGCAGCTCCATTTCTTCCTTCCCTTAACTCCCCCGTAGGCAAAATATAATCATCATAAAAAGGTCGATGATAATCGCTGAGCAGGATATTCAAATCCCTAGCAACCTTTCTGTGCTGAAAAGCATCATCAAGCAAAAAGACTTCAATCTCTTCGCTTTCAAGAATAGCGGAGGGAATCGCTAAAATTCGCTCTTCCCCTACACAAACCTTTACTTCATCGCCAAACTTGAGAAAATACTGGTAAGGTTCATCGCCCACAGTGCTTGCATTATCATCTGCTTTGACCATTCTATAGCCTTGAGTTTTGCGTCCGTAACCACGACTCAAGGTGGCCAGCTTATAATGTCCCTTGAGTGTCGAAATCAGGTATTCCACCATGGGTGTTTTGCCCGTTCCCCCCATAGAAAGGTTACCAATTGCAATAATGGTACGATCAAATTCAACTTGAGGCTTTTTGCCAATATCGTAAAGGTGGTTTCTAAACGACATTATGCCGCCATAAAGCACCGAAATTGGAAATAATAGCCATTGCAAGAGTTTCATTCTGATCAGGTTTCTATCTTAGCCTTTCAAAAGTTGCAAAGATGGTAAAAATCAAGGATATCGTTCAGGCCTTAGAACAACTAGCACCAAAGGAATATCAAGAATCATATGATAACGCGGGGCTCATTACGGGCCAAATGCAGTGGGAAGTCACAGGGGTGCTGGTGACTTTGGACTGTATTGAGAGTATCGTTGATGAAGCTATTCAAAAGCGTTGCAATCTAATTGTCGCGCATCACCCCATCGTTTTTAAAGGTTTAAAGCAAATCAATGGAAAGAATTATGTGGAACGTACCATCATCAAAGCCATCAAAAACGACATTGCCATTTACGCAATACATACCAATCTTGATCATGTGATGGCTGGAGTCAATCATAAAATCGCTTCAAAAATTGGTCTTTTGAACACCAGAATTCTTGCACCAAAAAGTCAAACTTTAGAGAAAATAGTAGCTTTTGTCCCTACTGAGAACACTCAACAAGTACTCGATGCACTATATGCCGCTGGTGCAGGCGAAATCGGCAACTACACGAATTGTAGCTTTCAAGTAACAGGAAAAGGGAATTTCAAACCCAATGAGTTTTCGAACCCAACCATTGGCGAGCGCAACAAAAATCAAGAAGTGGAAGAAGACCGTATTGAGTTGATCTTTCCTGCTCACTTGCGAAACTCAATTACACGGAATTTAAAATCGGCACATCCTTATGAAGAAATCGCTTATTACATCACATCTCTCGAAAACGAAAATCAAGAATTGGGTGCTGGAATGATAGGTGAACTTGCCGAACCTTTAAATACACAAGCGTTTCTTCGGCACCTCAAAAGCAGCATGACACTGAACAGTATTCGGTATACTATCAAATCCGAAGACAAAATTAAGACCGTGGCGGTTTGTGGTGGTGCAGGGAGTTTTTTATTAGCAATGGCGAAAGCTCAAAATGCAGATGCCTTTGTGACCGCAGATTTTAAGTATCATGAGTTCTTTGATGGGGAGGGAAAAACCATGATTGCAGACATTGGTCATTATGAAAGTGAAAAGTTTACAAAAGAGCTGTTGCATTCATTTTTGACAGAAAAATTTGCTAATATTGCAACCTATTTGTCAGAGGTGAATACGAATCCCGTACACTACTTCTAAAAAAACTTGAATGGAAAAGACTGTTGCACAAAAACTTGACGCCCTTACTCATCTACAATCAATTGATTCTGAGCTAGATGAAATCAAAAAAGTAAGAGGTGCACTACCTGATGAGGTAGCTGATTTAGAAGATGAAATTGCTGGCTACCAAACCAGAATAGATAAATTCAAATCTGAGGCCGAAGACCTAGAGACAAACATCTCGGACTATAAAACTCAGATCAAAAACTCTGAAGCACTCATTAAGAAATATAATGAGCAGCAAATGAACGTACGAAACAACCGTGAGTACGATGCAATCACCAAAGAAATCGAACTTCAAAACCTTGAAATTCAAATTTCTGAGAAGAGAATCAAAGAAGCTTATGCCAAAATCGAAGGTAAAAATGCTGAAATGGCAAAAACTACCGAAGAGCTTACTGAGCGTTCTAAAGATTTAAATAGTAAAAAAGCTGAGCTAGAAGTATTGACCAAAGAAAGTCAAGATGAAGAAGCTAAATTGCTGAACGACAGAGAAAAAGCAGTGAAGAATATAGAGGAGCGTTTGATCAACTCCTATAACAAATTGAGAGAAAATGCTAGGAACGGTTTGGCCGTTGTTCCTGTTGACAGGGGTGCATGTGGCGGATGTTTCAACATTGTACCTCCACAAAGACAAGCCGACATTCGCGAACGAAAAAAAGTAATCGTTTGTGAGCATTGCGGCAGAATCTTATCAGATGTAACTGATGAAGTTGTTCAGGACGAAACCAAGCCTAAAAGAAGCAGAAAAACAGCTACTACCAAAGCAGACTAATTCGGTGGCTTCGATAAAAACTATTCAAAAATGGATAGGCTTAATTGCCTATCCATTTTTTGTTTTATATCCCATTCAAAAAAACTTTGCACAATCACAGAACTTCAGCAAGGCTTATGAGCAAGTATTGGGGCTAAGCTTCGAGAAAAACAGAGAATCCCTTACCAAACGGCATATCGCTGGTTTTCCATACGCCAATATCTACCTTCAAAATCTGAATGATGTGTTAGAGCTCGTATTTACAGAAAACGAAAACCAATACGAAGCATTAAAAAATAAAGAAAGTGAACGTTTAGACTTGCTGGACGACCTCAATAGTGATTCCCCTTATATTGGCTTTATCCGTGCTGAAATCAAATTGCAATGGGCATTTGTCAAACTTAAATTTGGCCATACTTGGGCTGGAGTTTGGAGCCTTAGAAGAGCCTATAAAACTATTCAGGATAATATTGAGGAACATCCAGAATTCAAGCTCAATTATAAAACCTTGGGTTTGCTCCATGTTATTTTTGGGGCTGTACCCGATCATCAACAATGGGTATTGAGCATATTGGGGCTCGAAGGTAATGTAGCACTGGGCCTTCAAGAAATCGAAGAAATTCATAAGGCCGACAACCTATTCAATACTGAGCTCAGCCTCATTTCTGCTTTGATTGAGTCCTATTTATTAGAAAATCATAAAGCCGCCTTAAGTAGATTGGATAACGATTCGAACGAAGAAAAATCATTGGCAGAAGCCTATATCACCAGCCTAATTCTAATGAAATCACACGAAGCAAAAAAGTCAGCGGTGATCTTAAAAAAAGCACTTGGGCAGAATCAAAACAACCTTTTCTTGTTCAATTACTTACTTGGAGAAGCCCAGTTTCAAGGAGGCGATTATTACAATGCTGGGCAAAATTACTCAGCCTTTCTAGCAGGTTTTCAAGGTAACGGACAGAAGAAAGACGCCTTGATGAAGTTGGCCATGTGCTATCTTTTTTTGAACAACGACCTTGCCCTTTTCAATAAAACATGGGCCGATGCAGCAGCAATGAAAAATTCTGAAGCAGAAGCAGATAAAAATGCGCACAAAATATTGTCGGCCAAGGCACTGCCCAATTTCGATCTACTTAAAATTAGATTTGCCATTGACGGTGGATTTTACATTTATGCAGACTCCTTAGTTACTGCTATCGATCTCGACAAAATAAAACCTTACGAAATTTTTGAGCTGGACTATCGAAAAGCACGATTGGCTCACTTAAAAGGCAATTTCGACTTGGCATTAACCCATTATTATAAAGTGATTTCGAATGCAGAAAGTCTCCCAGAAACCTACTTTGTGCCTAACTCCTTTTTGCAGATCGGCTACCTCAAATTAGAGCAGGGAGATAAAGAACAAGCAAAAATGTATTTCAACAAAGTGCTGGAATTCAAAGATCACCCTTACAAAAACAGTTTGGACAGCAAAGCCAAAATTGCAATTGAGGCTATAAATGCTTCAGGTGGTTAGTATCGTTGTAGTTGTCGAGCACGAAAGTTTTCCCCGTATAGGTGAGCTCATATAAACCAAGATTATTGTGCTCAAAATAGTCCATGCCTTTGTAAGGGTAATTTAACATGATTGCCAAAAGAAGACGCATGGCGCGGCCGTGCATGCAAACCAAAATTTGCTTTTCATGCTCACTGCTCAGCATGTAATCCAACGCATGTTTGAGACGAATTGCCAATATTTCTGGGCTTTCCCCCCCTTCAATGGCCAAATGTGTCTCTCCATTTTGCCAGCGGCTGATCATTTCAAAATAATAAGCATGCTGCGCTTGATTAATTTCCATGCCCTCATGTACACCCCAGCTGATTTCATCCAGGCCCGGCAACTCTTCATAGGCCAAACCCGCATCAATAAAGGCCTTCATTGATTCATGTGTCCTTTTGAGTGAGGAAACATAAAGTTTGTCGAAATTAAGATGACCGTAAGCCTTGTAAAAAGCCTGCGCCTGCGCCCTGCCCATTTCATTCAAATCTGCATCAACACCTCTCCCTTGCACAATGCCTTTCAAATTAAAATCCGTTTGTCCGTGTCGCGTGAGGTATATTTTTTTGATCATCAATTTTGTTCTATTTTTGGCCAATTAAGGCACAAATCTAGAAACTAATTTACAACCACCATGTTTCAATCAGGAGTAAATACGGCAATGGCCAACCAAATGAGTCAAAACACAATGGTTGAACATTTGGGTATAGAGTTTATAGAAGTGGGCGAAGATTACATGAAAGCAAAAATGCCTGTTGATCATCGCACTAAACAACCCATGGGACTGTTGCATGGGGGAGCATCTGTGGCCTTGGCCGAAACCTTAGGTAGTTTTGCAGCCCATTGCGTGGTTGATCAAAAAACACAGTATTGTGTTGGTTTAGAAATCAATGCCAATCACGTTAAAGCCGTAAAAGACGGTTGGGTATATGCAATCGCTAAGGCCTTGCATATTGGAAAAAACACCCATATTTGGGAAATAAAGGTGACTAACGAAGAAGGTGCCTTGGTTTGCATCAGCAGAATTACCATGGCGGTAATGACTAAAAAGTAATTGAATGAATCGGAACGAGGAGTCAACTTTGGAATTAGAATTACAAGGAATTGAGCTTTCGCTTGCTTTAAAATCAATTTTGAATGCGGCTGTAAAAATGGCGCTTCCTGTCGCGGTTTGGAGGCGACCCCATCAAAGCGAAATCAATGTGATGGTTTCGTTCGAAAAAGCCCTAGAAGTTTCCAGACTTGACTTAGAGCAGACAGAAAAAGGTTTTGTATTCTCTCCCTTTCATAACCAAGACCAGCCTACACTTTTTTTGAAAAGTGATGCCCATTTTGTTTTAAGTACGGAGGGCATGGCTTTTCAAACCAGCCTCAATGATAGAAATGATAATGCACTCCAAGAATTTTTCAATGAGGTGCAAAGCTTCATTAGCACAAATACTTTGTCCTCCGCTTATTATTCATTATGCGACCAATCGCTAAGCCAAGATTCTAGCTATCTGCAAATCGTAAAAGATGCTGTAAAGGCAATTCAGGACGGTGCCTTTTTAAAGGTAGTACCTGCCAGAACTAAGCACATTCCGATTGCCTCAGATTTCGATTTGATCCAGAAATACCTAAGACTTACTGAAGCTTACCCTAATGCGTTTGTCTCTATTGTTTCCATGCCAGAAGCAGGCACATGGCTTGGTGCAACCCCTGAACTTCTATTAGAAGTAGACAACTCGATTTTCAAAACAGTGGCTTTGGCTGGTACTCAAAAAAGGAATCCAGATAAAACTATTTCAGATACTGCTTGGACTCAAAAAGAAATTGAAGAACAGGCAATGGTCAGCAGGTATATCATCGACTGCTTTAAAAAAATCAGGTTAAGAGATTTCAAAGAAAAAGGCCCAAAAACGACCATCGCAGGAAACTTGCTTCATCTTAAAACAGAGTTTGAAGTGAACATGGATGAGACCAACTTTCCTGAACTAGGCACTGTGATGCTTGAATTGCTCCATCCCACTTCTGCCATTGCAGGCATGCCCAAAGCACCAGCCCTTGCCTTTTTGTTAGCAAACGAAGGTTTTGAGCGCTCTTATTACAGTGGTTTTCTCGGTCCTGTTCAAATTGAGGACCAAACAAATCTTTATGTAAACCTGAGATGCATGCAGCTGCTCAAGGATTCGGCCATTTTGTATGCAGGTGCAGGAGTTACAGAGGATTCTATTCCTGAAAAGGAACTAGAAGAAACTGAATTAAAATTCAATACGCTGCTCAATATTCTGAATTCCGAAAATTGATACTTCAACACATCAACGATATTGCTACTATTTGTGCCGGACACGGCATAAAAACGGCCATCATTTCGCCTGGATCAAGGTCCGCTGCACTAACCTTGGCATTTGTTCGCCATCCTGATATCGAAACCAAAGTAATTTCTGATGAACGTTCGGCAGCCTTTATTGCCTTAGGAATTGCGCAACAGCAAAAGTTGCCAGTTGCTTTAATTTGCACCTCTGGGTCGGCAGCTTACAATTATGCACCTGCCATCGCAGAAGCCTTTTATCAAGAAATTCCATTGATTATTTTGACCGCTGACCGACCTGCAGAATGGACAAACCAATACGATGGGCAAACGATTCAGCAATCTGGCATTTACGGCAAACACGTTTTGGCAAATTTCGACTTACCAGCGGATGCTAGTCATAAAGATGTAAAATGGCATTGTAATCGAGTGATCAATGAGGCCATTATCATCGCGAAAAACAAGCAAGGGCCTGTTCATGTCAACGTCCCCATCAGAGAACCTTTTTATCCAGAAAGAAATGAAATTATAAGCTTTCCTGAAGTCAGGATCATTCAACAAAAATTTGCGGTCAAAAATCTCGATCGCAAAGATTGGATAAAGCTAGGTTACCAATGGCAGCAACATAGTAAAAAGGCGATAGTGTTGGGACAACTCGATTTTGACAAAGGACTTCAAAATGCGCTGTACCGATTTGCTGAGAAAGCTGGAATACCAGTCATCGCAGATATTATCAGTAACCTTCAAGAATTGCCAGGTGTGATTACCAACCAAGATTCTTTTCTTAACCCACAGCTTAATCCTGTACATCAAGACTTAGCACCAACTTTGTTGATTACAGTGGGCAAATCCTTGATTTCTAAAAACCTGAAGTTGTTTTTAAGAAATAATCCACCCACGGAGCACTGGCATATTTCACCATCCGATCGCATCAACGATACCTTGCAGCATTTAACCCAAACTTTTGATATCCATCCAGAAACCTTCTTTACGGAGTTTATCAAGTTCATTGGTGGAAAAGGAGATTTCAACTTCATAAATCAATGGCAAAACGCCAATCTCCGAGTTGAGAAGCAAAAAGAGCAGTTTGTTAAAAGCAGAAAATTCAGCGAATTACAAGCATTCCAAGTAAGCCTTGGTGCTGTTCCGAATAAATCGATCCTCCATTTCGCGAACAGTATGTCTGTTAGATATGCGAACATCCTAGGCTTGCCTCAGGGTAAAAACTTGACTGTTTTTGCAAATAGAGGAACTAGCGGAATTGATGGCAGCAATAGCACAGCCGTAGGCGCTGCGCTAAGCCAAAAGAACCAAGTGGTTTTGTTCACAGGCGATATGGCCTTTTTCTATGATCGAAATGCTTTCTGGCATAATTACAATCTCAAAAATCTGAGGGTAATTGTTTTCAACAACAACGGTGGCGGCATTTTTAAAATGATTGATGGGCCTAAACGCCAGGCCGAACTTGAAGAGTATTTTGTGACCAAGCAAGTGCTATCAGCAGAGAATACTGCCAAAGATTTTGGCTTCGAGTACCAAACCTGCGCCAACCTTAAAGACTTGAAGGGACATTTAGAAAGCTTCTATTTGACGAGTAAAACTGCTAAGATTTTGGAGATCAAAACGAATGCAGATAAGAATACTGAAAGCTTTAATGAATATAAAAAGCTGGTGATCGAAAGTTTTAGTCAATAAAACTTACTTTACCCCTCTAATTTGAACGTAGTTTATTGGCATCAAATCCCCAACTTTCTGATTGCTCCAATAGCCATTGACAACATAATCAAGAGGATTATAGACATACCCGTTGGATTCAAATTCAACAAAGGTTTTTCCTTCAAACATTCTTACCTCCGACACTGGATTATTGCCCATAACTGTACCCGATGAAACCGTGATCCTGCCATTGCTTGAATTACGTCCAAACCTACTTTTACCACCTTTGTAAGTAACAAAAAGCCAATTTTCAAAACTCAACCTCTTAGAATTCTGATTGCTGCCCTCGCTCACTAAGGAAAACAAGTCCATTTCGTTTTTATCGAGGTACATTTTGCCATCTTCCTTGCGCGCTGGCTGAACTGCATAACCCTCCTCTTTCAGTTTATTATTGAAAAGCGCTGAGAAAAAATGATCTGTAGAACCGTGATAAGCCATTTCTCTATTGTTCAACCATCTCTTCCTTGGTTCTTTACCTTCTTTCAACTCTTCGAATACTGGAAAACCATAAAAGCGCATGTAACGCTCGCGATTGAATACTTTATATTCCTCCAAGATATATTTGAGCCTATAACCGAGTGCCCTATTTTCAATAATCAGCGGTTCCTTGGCAAATGCTTCAAAAACATTGTTTTCGGCATCATAATAGAAGTCGATTTTATCTTCGTTCAATATTTTGCATTGCTCAGCGAAAGGAGAAGTTCCTAAGAAGCCTTTCTTAAAACTTTCTAAATTTCTCCGCCATTCTTCGTCCTTTTTTGCTGTAACGGTCACACCCCCAATAAATCGGGTTTCAACCGTGAGTTGAATATCCAATTCAATCTCTAGAGGTTCAAATATTTGAAAGGAACGGGCGTAAGTTGCATAACCTGCGAACTTGACAATCAAGTCATAAGATCCGGCATTCCTTACATCAATGCTAAATTCTCCCTTTTCGTTACTTACTGTTCCGAAAGTGGTATTGGCCATAAAGACGGACGCAAAAGGCAAAGTTTCCTTGGTTTCGGCATCCATTACCACCCCTTTGAATATATAGCGATCTTGAGCAGAGGATCGAAAATAAAAAAGCCCTAGAAAAAGTATTAGCATTTGAACTCTGACCATAATGACTTAAAATTGGCTGATGGCTGGTAAATTAATTTTGGGTGGCAATGAATACGAGTTTTCTAGCGTGGCTAGGCTTCAAAAATCTGGCCAATATCCCGAATTTCAAGCAATTTTCGACTTTATTTTAGAATGGCAAAGCGGTCAACCTTTCTTCGAACTTTTCACTTCGGGCTCCACGGGCAAACCGAAAGCAATCACCGTCAGTCGCAATCAAATGATCGCCAGCGCCAAAAGGACAATCAGGACACTAAAGCTCGAAAATGGAATCTCTGCTTTGATGTGTATGAACCCATCATTTATTGGTGGAAAAATGATGTTGGTACGGGCAATGGAATTTGATTGGGATCTGACAATGATTACCCCGACTAATAACCCTTCGCTGTTTCTGAAGAAGAATAGCCTATTTGATTTTATGGCATTGGTGCCTATGCAACTAGAAAATATGCTTGAAGATGAACAGGGAAAGCAAATATTAAATCAATCTGCGCATATTATCGTAGGTGGCGCTCCTGTAAGCAGCCGTTTGCGCGAAAAATTAAATACAATTACTGCTCAGGTTTATAATACCTATGGTATGACAGAAACAGTATCGCACATTGCTCTAATGCCATTGAACGAACCGAATACTTCTGAGGAATTTAAAGTTTTAGATGGTATTGAACTGGGTACTGATGCAAGGAATTGCCTGAGAATCAAAGGGGATGTCACCAATAATGAATGGGTACAAACCAATGATGTAGTAGCACTGAAAGACCAACATTTCTTATGGCTAGGCAGGGCAGATTTTGTAATCAATTCTGGAGGTATTAAAATCCATCTGGATCAGCTCGAAGAACGAATCAGTGATATACTTGAAACCGAGGCCGTATTGCTGAAGATCAAAGATCCTTCGCTTGGCGAATCGTATGCTTTAGTCATCAAAGAAGAAGTCAAGGCTTCTAATGAAAGCATTCAAATCACTTTAAAGTCCGCTTTACCAAAATACCATGGTCCCAAAGTCATACTTAAGGTAGAAAACTTCTTGAGGACTGAGTCAGGCAAAGTAGACAGGGCCGGAATAAAGCTTCAACTCGGCCTTGAATGATTTCATTTGTACTTAGGCGAGTGATCCTTGAGCTTGATCACTTCTTGCTGAAGCTCCATTACTATGGTTTTTAGTTTTTCAAAATCCATATCATCATCAGTATAGTCGGGAAAGTCCATGCTTAAATAGGCCTTCGCTTCCCAAACTTCAATTACATCTGCGGCATTGATATCATAAGGAGCATAGGCTTTATTGTCTGAGACTAAAAATAGTTTTCCGTTTTCGGCAGAGTAATCAAAGACCCGCTTGTACACAACGCCTTCCTCTTTGGACAGGATTACATAACATCTACCGTTCTTAATTGATGAAATATCTTCTAAATACTTTCCAACTACAATGGTGCCTGGCTTTAATGGCAGCATAGAATCCCCTGTTATTTCAAAAGCCCTGAGTGTACCCGTTTTAGCTAAATTTGGCAATTGAAACTTGGGCATTTCTTCCAAATATTCTGGGTCGGCATAGCCGTTTAAGTACCCTGCTGATGCTTTTTGAGGGATAAGATCAATCAGTTCATCGTTATTTCGATCTACTGTGATTGATAAAATTTTGGCAGAAGTCTTTTTTGATGAAGTTCGCTTCTGAATTTCGTCCATCGAAAGATGGGTAAGATCGGTAGAGATCAGCAAATCTACAGGGACGGAAAATACTTTAGACATGTTCAGTAAATTGTTCAGACGGGGATCTGCCCGTCCTTCTTCGTAAGCTCCAACCAGCGATCGCTTAATGTCAATTTTCTCGGCAAAATCGCCTTGCGTCCACTTTTGAAGTTTTCTTAAATGTTTAATATTTTCCGAAACAATGCTCATGCTAAAAATTTTACACACAATAATACTAAATATTTTAGATCGAAAAAGATTTATGAGGCGATTTGAGCAATATTTTTGGCATATTATTGGCTCAGTAATGCACGGTCAAACAAGTCAATCAATGCATAAACTCATACTCACACTCAGTCTTTTTTGTGTTGGTTATGCCGCACAAGCTCAATCTACCCTAGGCTTCAATTTAAATGGATTTCTACCGATTGGGGAACTCAAAAAAGATTCTCCTGAAATTTGGGGAGGTGGTTTTAGCCTAGATATTGCCGTAAAGTTGAAAGATTCGCCCATCCATGTTGGTGGCAGGTTCGATGTCACCAGGTATGGTTCCGAAGTCAGGGAAGGATTTCATGGCCCCGATTTAGGCGATATTCGCGTTAGGAGGAACAATGAACTGTTAGGTTTCCTCGGATTTGCAAGGGTGAAACCATTAATTTCTGGCAATTTCCAACCCTATGTTGATTTTCTAGGTGGCTTCAACTATATTTTTACCCGATCGCATTATCGCGATAGCGCTGTTGATGAACCTTTTGACTCCTTTATCGATATCAACGACTTTGTATTGAGTTACGGAGCAGGTGGCGGATTAGAGATTTTCCTTAACGAAATCCTAAGCCTTGATTTAAGTTTCAGGGCTGTAAGATCTTCACGTGCGAATACCTAACACCCGTAAGTGTAACCTATAACACTACTGATAATTTTTATGAGTTCGATGTTAAGAGCGCTAGATTTAATCATTTGAGCTTTGGAATCGGCCTTAAATTTCTATTGCAATCGATTTACTGAATAAATATTATGACTGAATTACAATCTCTCAGACTTCCATTTTACGCCATAACAAATAAATTTATAAAGACTCGTTACTTCTATATTCATAAAAAGTAACTTAGTATGATTGCGAATATTGATTTGGAACTCTTTTACTTAAAAAAGCGCTATGAAGAACTCGATTTTCTTATTGATATTAATCCATCTGACAATTTTTAAAAAAAGCAATGCTCAGGAATCAATTAAATCAAATACACATATACGGGTTTCTGGTAGGATAGTGGATTCCAAGACTAATAATTCACTTCCCTTTGCAAGCATCAGACTAAGCAAGACTGATTTAGGATTTATAAGCAATGAAGATGGCGAGTTTCGATTGAGCGTAGAATCCATCTACACCAACGATACGTTGGTATTTTCATATGTTGGCTTTAAAAATTTGCGGGTTGCGGTCAAGGATCTAAATGAACAGTTCACTACTGTAAGACTTACAGAGTCAATCTTTGATTTAGAATCAGTTGAGGTAAATCCATTGAGGGCAATCGATATTGTAAAAAAGGCAATTACCAAGATTGGTCAAAACTACCAATCTAAGCCAGCGATATTGGACACTTATTATCGAGAATTGGTAAAAGTTGATTCTCTATTTGTGCAGTTTGCAGACGCTAACTGTCGGCTTTATTATACAGCTTACAACATCTCTGGAGATTTGGTAAAATCATGGAGTAACTCAGATAAAAGCACTGGATCGTTACCTTTTTCAGATATTTTCAGCGATAAAATAAAGCAAGGAGATCAACAGCAAGTTATTCAAAGCCGCAAAAGCAATAACTGGCAAGAGGTTCGCTCTATATTCAAACAAAACAACATTAATTTTGAACAGTTTGATATTCCTGGTGCTGCTCTATCGCTAAGCTCTATGGATAATGTTAAGTTACTGAATACCTTTCTTGATTCACTCAATTTTGATTTCTACCATTATGAACTTGAAGAAAGTATTCAATTTGATGATAAGTACTGTTACAAGATATATTTCAAACCAAAAAAGAAGAATATTGAATTATCCTTTCTAGAAGGGTATTTGTTAATTGATAAGGAATCCTTCGCGTTTACTTCTTTTGAGTATGAAATACCAAAAAGTCATGAACGACTTTTAGAAAAAGCTAATACTTTAGAATTGAAGATTAGGGGCTCAAAAAATGAGTATAAAGATGATGCTGATCGAAAAACACACAAGAGGTTAATGACTGATTATTATCATCGGGTAAAAGTAACTTACAGACAATTTGAGAACGTTTGGTATTTGAGCTCAATTCTGAAAAAAAGTAGGTATAAGAATAGCGGATCGCATTTTAATGAAATTATTTTTGAGACGAATTCAGAACTAATTGTATCTAGCATTAAGACTCAATCAGTTTATCCAATTTCAAAGGAAAATCAATTCAACGGATTCCTTTTTCATTATCCTTCCAAATATAATCCGGAATTTTGGCTGAGCTACAACACTATAAAGGCCAGCGGAACTTTCAGCAAAGCCCTAGAGGAAATTGAAAAGAAACAAGCACTAGATGAGCAATTTGGCACAATCAAAAAATAAGTGATTCAGCCAAAACCTAAAATTTAAATTTGAGATGTAAGAGTAGATATCTTGGCAAAAGATTATAAGATGTGGTTGATCTTGACAACTCATCAATCGCTATAACATCAGCTGACCTCATATTAATTAAGTTATTCAAGTCAAAACCAATTATTAGGCTCGATCGGCTTAATGTATATCTTAAACTAACGTTAGCAAAGTTCAAAAATGTCCCAGACCTATATTCGTTCGAGGAGTAATGTATGTGCTCTGCGCCAAAAGTAGCTCTGAGGCTATTTGAGGCCATGAATGTGATTTTTTCCGATAAACTAGTTACTCTCAATGAATTATAAAATTGTTCCGACTTAGAAATATTGTTGTCTATCCGTATAAAGCCACCAAAGTTTAATTTCCCTGAAAAAGCAGTACCCACAGAAGCCTTAATACGATAGATATCTATTTGACTACTTAACAGTTCATTATTTAACATATAGCTAGCCTTAGTCTGACCCCATTCATAACCTAGTTTAAAGGTGCTAGATAATCTTGGTAAATATTTACTGAAATCATAAACTACACTTGAGACGCTACGATCTGAAATGGCCACTGCCTTAACTTCAAAAATCCCTGAATTCTGAAGGACTCCCTCATAAGATAAATATGGGGTTTGTTTGCTAAGATAAAGACTCAAGTTTGAAGAAATGTACAAGCGAGCATTCTCTTCATATTTCCAAAAATGGGCCAAGGTCTTTGTCTTTCCTATAAAAGTAATTGGAATGTCGTTCGATCTAGAAACTCTAAAACTTGTAATGATTGGAAAAGCATATAAATCCTTTACACCCGGAAGTCTGTTCTCGGTATTATAAACTATTCCGGTTTTTAAATTTTGGCTAAGCCTTAGTTTTAAACCTAAAATAGGCTCAAAAAAACTTTGTTTGCGTGTGACATTGTAGTGGAATTCTTCAATTCTATACCTTCCTCCAAATGAAAAGTCTAAATGCTTAAATTCTCTCTTTATAATTAACTCACTAAAAACACTTTCGGCTGTAAACCTAAATCCATTTTCGGAATTGAAATTGTTGTCATCGGGAGAACTTATAACATTTGATATTTTCTGATCTGACCAAACTACACCATTATTTACATCCAAGTTATAATTTCCCAATACAGCTCTTAAGGTATTACTAACTCCAAAATTATTACTTGTTTGTTCGGTTACTTGGTTAAGTCTACTCGCTGAAAATACTAGGTTTAGGCTGTCCAAATTATAATTCTCTGAGATATTGTCGCGAGAGTAAGTGGTCCGAGTAATCATCCCTACTTTTTTTGTTAATCTTTTCGTCAAAGAGACTTCAATTAGGCCACTTAAATCTTGTTGAGTTAAGCTATCAAGAATTGTCTGTCCATTAAGAACATTTTGTCCAAATTTTTTGTCTAACGAATATGTAAGCTGTGAACGAAATTGTAAGTCTGATGACTTATTAATTTCATATGTTGCCAGCACGTCATGAAAAATCTGTCTAGGTCTGATCTCATTTTGAATTTCCTCTTCAATACTTACAATAAATTCAGGAGTATTAAACTCAAGAATATTCGAAGAATTAAAGGATATTTCATTTGAATAAACAGCGAGAAGATTTCTGACTTTAATCCTTTCACTTGGTTTCACCAAAAAATTAAATGAACTGTATTTTGACTTATGAAAGAGAATTGTATTTAATGGTAAGAAATCTGGATTACTTATATCAGAATCAATTATCCGCGAGGATAACTTAAACTCTCGGTATTCAAGATTGCCTGCATTAAACCTACTCAGATCAGAATCGAGCGCATTATCTCCAATGTTATTCAAGTCTAATAAAAGTAATCCCTTGAAATGACTGGAATAACTCAAGAGATTACTTTCTAAGCTATATACATTGGTAATACCAATATTCACGTCAGCTTCACCAAACAAAGGTGCTTTTCGACCCTCCTTAATTTTTAAATTGATAGCGACATCTTCAGTATTTTCTATGCCTTTAAAAAGACGATTGTCTGTATAGTTTTTTAAAATCTCGACCTCCTGTAATAAGTCAGCAGATAAATTCTTGCTAAGTATTTTATAATTAGAATCAGTCAGGTCATCTCCATCTAACAGGATTTTCCTTATCTCCCTCCCATTATACTTTATTACTCCTTCTGAAGTAATTGTTATCCCAGGTATTTTCTTGAGTACGTCCTCCGTAACTTCTTCAGTTCCATCAATAAATGATTCCAATCGAAAGATTAGAGTATCATTAGAACTTCGAATAGGTTTATTAGCTTCAATAACAACTTCATCTAATTGCATTAGGGTCTCCGTAAGAACGAAATTTAACTTCTCTCTAAAATTTTCGCTTTCGATCCTTAGACTCAAAGGATTATACCCAAGACTACGTGCTTCAATAATTACGGATGAATTTTGCCTAAAACTTCCCAATTGGACCTCAAATAACCCTTCTTCATCTGAAAAGGTGAAGTTAATAATTACAGAATCCGAAGTGCTTTTTGCTATTATCTGGGCATACTGAATGGGTTTATCAGATATGTCCTTAACCGTGCCTTTAAGGCTCAAGTTTCCTGCTTGTGAGTACGCAATTAAACTTATCAAAAGAAAAATGACCAGACTTAAAATAGCCCGTTTCAATTCTCAAAGCTAAATTTCTCAGTATAAACTGGGGTATTTGGAAGCTCTATTTCAATTTCCAAACCAGGTGAAGCCGCCATCATGCGAGCTGCCTTGCTTTTGAGCATTTCATTTCTCCTTTTCCAAATGGTTAATTGGCGGGATCTCAAATCTTCATAAGAAACAAACTCTCCTAAATAATCAAAGCCTATTTTTGAAGAACTATTCGATAAACTAAGGGCAGAAACCTTGAAGTAAACTAGATTTTCTT
The DNA here is from genome assembly GCA_002786855.1 of Cytophagales bacterium CG12_big_fil_rev_8_21_14_0_65_40_12. GTDB lineage: Bacteria > Bacteroidota > Bacteroidia > Cytophagales > Cyclobacteriaceae > Roseivirga. The sequence continues at coordinate 9,602 of PCUU01000079.1, read as the reverse complement.
TATCCGAAACTTCTAAAATCATACCAGGTAGACCATTAAATTTCCATGGTCCCACATCAAAAGGAATATCGGGAGAAAACCATGCGATATATTCTCTACCCCTAAATGTTGTTGACGCTCGGTAACATTTGTAAGAAGCAATATCTTTTGTTCTTTTCTCAATCCGCCAGGCTAACTTAAAATCGTCCTCTAGCAAAAAAGCGTTAGATTCAACAAAGGTTCTTTCCTTCATTTTCATCGTGGTCTTATCTCTGTAGAATACATGCCCAGCACTATCCGAATATATTGTTTGAGTTAGAAACCCATCATCCTCCTCTATTATGTATTTAGTTCCTTCTATTTGTTTGTATACAAATTTAGAAGTGTTGCTATTAAAAATAAGTTTGCCAGAATGCTCAAACTCGTCTTCTATCATCTTATAGGTATAAGTAGCCAATGAGTTCTGAGCTATTAAGGTGTTAGTTTTAAAAACAAATATTAAAACAAAGAATAATAAAATATGTTTCATAAATTATTTATTATTTATATAAAAAAAGAAATAAATATTAGGAGAGGTAAATTAAAGAAAGAGGCTGTCTTGACATTTCAGACAGCCCCTTGTTCAATATCATTGCTCTAAAAGTTCCTTTAATTTTTGACGAGCCTCTTCGCATGTAGCCCCCGTAACTTTTATATAACGTCCTGATTTTAGATATTCAATTCTACACTTGGCGTCTTCAAAATTCAAAACACTTGTGTTATCTAAAAACATCGTTCCCAAAAAAGAAGAACAGAGCATTGTGCCGGTTATTATAATTGTTCTCATCATAGCTCCGCCAAAATTTGTCCATAGTTTCTCTAGCCTCGTCACAGGTATCTGCAACTACTTTTAGCCTAACGCCATTTTTTTTGGCTACAATCTTACAACTCCAGTAATCTGAACTACTGATTGGCTTATTGGCAGCGAAAGACATAAATGACATTGCCATTACTGCACAGATTAACGATAATCGGTAAATTTTCTTCATGTGAATAATTTTAAAAGGTTTATAATTTTTGAACTTTCTTACGCAGGACAAATATAATAAAAATCAACTCACGTTGTAAAAAAAATGACGAAATATATGAAAGGGCCATCGAACGGCAGAAATAACCAACAAAATGACATTCGAGGTCAATTTTCTAACCCAAAAAATAGATTTGGGCTTACTCGAAACTTTAGAATAGTAAAAAATTTAATTACTCAAAAATCCCAAAACTAGAGCGGCCTATACATCTCTGAATTCGATCAATCGACACAACACCATTCATAACGCTTTGTTTGCGCTCTTACAAATTGCCATTTCCGATTAATGTTTCTTGGTCTAGATTGTTAACATTTACATTTCAATCAAATCAAGAAATAATGACTACACAAGGAAATTTGAAAACTAAGCTAAACAAACTCGGAACGATTTTGAGCTTGACTTTCATGTTGCTCTCTACGTTGGCTTTCGGTCAGAAAGTAGACATGGAAATCTTTAAGGACATGAAAGCAAGAAGCATAGGGCCTGCTGCAATGAGTGGGAGAATCACCGCAATTGACGTTGTCGAAAGCAATCCGGATATTATTTACGCAGGAGCTGCCTCTGGTGGCCTTTGGCGCTCTACTGGTGGTGGGCTGAATTGGGAACCGCTTTTTGACGACCAAGCTGTATTGGGCATTGGTGCCGTAAAAGTGTATCAGAAAAACCCAGATATCATTTGGGTGGGTACTGGCGAAGGAAACCCAAGAAACTCTGTAAGCAGTGGCTATGGCGTTTATCGCTCAATTGATGGTGGCGCTAGCTTCCAACTAATGGGGCTAGAAAAAACACGCAACATCCACAGAATTTATATTCACCCAGACAATCCAAACATCGTTTATGTCGGTGCAATTGGTTCGCCCTGGGGAGAACACGAAGAGAGAGGACTTTTCAAAACGGTAGATGGAGGTAAAACATGGAAAAGAATCCTATTCACCAACAGCCTTTCGGGCGTAGCGGATATGGTTGCCGATCCCTCTAACCCTGACAAAATATTTGTTGCCATGTGGGAACACAAAAGATGGCCTTGGTTCTTCAAATCTGGCGGTGCCGGTTCAGGGCTTTATGTTACTCATGATGGTGGCGATAATTTCAAAAAACTAGCCGACAAAGAAGGACTTCCGAAAGGAGATTATGGTAGAATTGGTTTAGCCATTTCGCACAGCCGCCCAGATTATGTTTATGCTATGGTAGAATCCAGTTCCAACGGATTATACCGATCAACTGACGGAGGCAAAACTTGGGAATTAAGAGCGGCTTCTGCGCGTACCCAAAACATTGGCGATCGTCCATTCTATTATGCTGATATCCATGTTGATACCAAAAACGAAAATAGAGTATATAGCTTATTCTCAAGAGTTTCTCGTTCCGAAGATGGCGGTAAAAACTGGGAAGAGATCATCCCTTATTCTGGTGTTCACCCCGATCACCATGCATGGTATATCCATCCAGACGATCCATCGTTTATGGTAGATGGCAATGACGGTGGTTTGAACATTACTCGGGATATGGCTAAAACTTGGAGGTTCACTGAAAAACTACCTGTTGGCCAGTTCTATCACGTGAATGTAGATAACGAAATGCCTTATAATGTTTATGGCGGAATGCAAGACAACGGTTCTTGGGTAGGCCCAGGATATGTATTTAATTTTGCTGGAATCAGAAATCATGACTGGCAAGAATTGAGCTTTGGTGATGGATTCGATGTAGCACCTATCGAAGGCGACTCTCGATATGGTTACACCATGTCGCAGCAAGGCAACGTAAGCCGATACGACAAAGTAAGTGGCCGAAGTAAAAACGTAAAGCCAACATCGCCCGACACAACGATCAACTTAAGGTTTAACTGGAATGCTCCAGTTGCTGTAGACCCCTTCGATGTCAACGGTGTTTACTATGGCTCTCAACATGTACATTACAGCACCAACCGTGGCGATGATTGGGAAATCATTTCTCCAGATTTATCAACCAATGATCCTGAAAAGCAAAAGCAAAATGAAAGTGGTGGACTGACCCTTGATGCTACTGGTGCAGAAAACCACACTACATTATTGACCATTGCCCCTAGTCCTGTTGACAGAAATGTGATTTGGGCAGGCACAGACGATGGCAATGTTCAAGTGACCAAAGACAAAGGCAAAACTTGGGTAAATGTTGCCGCTAAGCTTCCAGGTTTGCCAACAGGCAGCTGGATTCCGCAAGTCAGAGCTTCTGATTACAATGCTGGCGAAGCTTTCGTAATCGCGAATAACTACAGAAGAAATGATTTTTCTGCTTATGCTTATCACACTGCTGACTACGGCCAAACTTGGACTAGAATTGTAGATGATAACGATGTATTCGGATTCACACTTTCGATTCTTCAAGACCCAATCGAGCCAAATCTAATTTTCTTAGGTACAGAAAATGGTTTATTTGTGAGCTTTGATAAAGCCCAAACTTGGAACAAATGGAATCATGGCTATCCAAACGCTTCTACAATGGACTTGACTTTGCAGAAAAGAGAGCATGACTTGGTCATCGGTACATTCGGTCGAGCATTCTATATTTTGGATGATATCAGACCGTTGAGAGAATTCGCGGCTAAAGGCTACCAAAACGTGTTGAATTCTGACATTACCATGTTCGATATTCCAGACGCCTATCAAATCACTTATCGTCAACCTGCGGGGATGAGGTTCCCAGCAGATGGTGGACCATTCGAAGGCCAAAATAAATACTTGAGCTCAGCCAATATCAAATTCTGGGTAAAGGACGATGCGAAGAAGGAAGAAGTCAAAGAGCCTGCTGGAAAGAAAAAAGGCCGAAATGCAAAGTCTGAAGAGGCTCAGCCAGAAGCTCCTGCTAAAAAGTCGCCAACAAAAGTAAAAATGATAGTGCTAAATGCTCAAGGTGATACCATCAGGACCAGAACTTCGAATGTAAAAAAGGGCGAAATAAATCAACTGAGCTGGAATCTTGACAGAAGAAACCCTTACCCGACTGTAGGAAGAGCGGGCGGTTTTGGCCGTTTTGGTGGCTTTGGCGGTGGTGATGACGCTCCAGGCAACGTTGAGCAGTCAGCTGGTGCTGTTTTACCAGGTACTTACAAAATAGTGCTTGAATATGGCGATCAGCAAGTATCTAAAACTGTGAATGTGGCCATGGATCCTCGAATCGAAATCAGCCTTTCTGAAATGCGAGCGAACCGTGATTTCGAAGATAAGATTTTAATGATGGCTCAAAAGTTCTCAGAAATTTCTGACCGCGTTAGAAAAGCCAATGACATTGTTACCAAGGTAGAAGCTAGAGTGAAGGACGCAAAAGCCGAAGATGTCAAAGATTTGAAGGCTGCCATAAAAGCGGTTAAGGAGCAATTAGAACCTGTGCAGAAACTTACTACAGGCGTTCCAAGCAGTGGTCCAAGAGGACAAGCAGATGTTCGCGAAAGAACCACGACAGCCAACAACTGGATCCAACAAGCCAGACAATACAATAATTCTCGCATGGGCACTCCTGGACCTAACGAGAAAAGCTTATTGAACAATGCCGAAAAAATGATGGCGGTGACGATTCAAAAAACAAATGCATTCTTTAGTACGGATTGGCCAGCATTTAAAGCGGCCTATGACGAGGCTAACTTAGATTTCTTTGAGGATTTTTCTGATCCGATTAAAAAGTAGACAAAAAATCAAACAAAAAAAGGTCGGCCCAATGAGCCGACCTTTTTTATGCCTTCAATCTGAATGCTTTCTCAAATACTAGCAAAGAAATCAGTCAATATTCAATTGGTAGAGAAAAGTACCATTATAAGAGGTTAAGTAATCGCTGGCATTCACCAACCTTCTCAACTCCTTGTTTCTCATTTGATCCAACGTGTGAATTGGGGCTTCAAGCAAAAGCTCATCATTATTATCATAAATTCTAATGATCTTAATTGGCGTTGGAAGTATATTTCCCTCTTCATCGATAATGAAATCCAGAACAGGATTCTCTTGAATTTTCAAATCCTCTTTGACTTCAGCCACCAATTCCATGGCCTCTTTTTTCGTTAACTTCTCATCTTCCAAATTGGGAAGTGCGAATGATACTGTGCTTGTTCCTAGAATGATGAAGGCGAATAAACCAGCCCTCCTCATCCAGTTTAAAATTGTGTTTTGAGTTTTCATGACCTTTGTTGTTTTAAATTAGACTAAAATACTGCCGACCAAAGCAGCTAACCTCGCATCTCCATCCAATCACTATACCAAAACATATAACTCACTGATTTATAATTATTTAATTGAATTTATCAAGAATGGAATGAAGGTAAACCGTTCACTTACGAACGACCGAACACTGAAAGTGAGACACTGTAACTTAAATCGATTAAACCCGTCCCTTGGGTAGTGCAACCAAAAAAAGCGCACCTTTCGATGCGCTTAAGATGTCTTGAATTTAAGTACCAATGCTAAATTCAACCAATTCATATTCAAGATAGTGCTTTGCGGCACTTTATTCCTGAATACTTTTTTAAGAGACCGCGCTGAAATAGAGCAAGGTATTTATGCTTTTTCAGGGCATTTCCTTTTCATGATCCTCGATTCAGCATTCTTTTGGCCTTATCGAGACTACTATTAAAAATATGGCTCATGGAGTCCATTTTTATGCGCTCATCTTTCAATTTTTGCAAATTACTCTTCTGATGATTAGAACCATGATTGATCATTTCTTTATGGGGATGAGGTTGGCCGCTAGAGTCCATTGCACCATGACTCATCTCTTCACTATCCATTCCCTCATGGCTCATAACTCCATCGGGAAATACTTTAGCAAAGTTGCGCATCCATTTCATCATTTCTTGATCCGCCATTTCTAGCTCATCTAGTACCCTATTAAGCTCAATTAACTTGCTTGGCGTTGCTGACTGTGCAGCCCTTTTCACTTCAGATTTGAGTTGCATCATTTCACCCATACGTCTCATATCTTCATTGTGGATTTCCATAGTTTCCTTCATAAGTAAATCAAAATCCGAGAGTTTTTGCTCTTGGCATGATTGAAATCCCATGACGAGTATTATCAACAGAATTCTTTTCATGGCTTCTCAATTTTGAATTCTACTTTAAGCTTATCCCAGCTAACCGACATCAATGTTGCATTGCTTTCTTCCTGCAAACTGTAGGTCAATCGCCCAATAAACTCTTGAGGTTGAGGGTGTACTTTGAAGCGCAGTATGTCTTCAGATGCTCTGTAATCATCAGCCAGGTGCTGATCCCATCGACTGTTAAATATTATGACCCATTCTTCTTTTCCTGGAATCGTGAAGAACCCATATTTCCCAGCCTCAAGCATTTTTCCTTCAATTCTGACTGGCTGTTCGAACTCTACAATGGTTGCCCTATGAGCACCTGTTACCCAGACCTGGTCGAACGCCACTAAGCCGCCCCAAATGGTGCGCCCTTTTACTCCTGGAGAACTGTAGGTAATATGAATATTGGCAGTAGATACTTCTCTTTTGGGGCTCCCCTTTAAGGTATCTTTTTGAATAGTTCCTTGATTCACATTTTGTATATAGTCTAACAATTTGGAATCTATCTCATGCGTATGATCTTGAGCACTAATGCTCATTGTCATTAAAAGCAAGTTTATAATATATATTGATTTCATTTATCTCTGATTTTAGTATTAAAAATTTATTGTCATTGTGAAATGCCCTATAAGCTAAAATAGGTACCTATCGAAAATCGATTTCCACCTTTAATTGTAGCAAAACTATCGGTATTAAACGACTGACTTACAGGAATTTGATATTGGGTATTCAGAGTAAACCTACCCCGAAAAACCTGTACTCCTACTGTTGCCAACACAGCTTGCCCGCCAGTATTGGACTCTTTGATCCCTTGGTTATAGTGATATTCACCATACTCGAAGAAAGCCCCTACAAAAGGTAAAACTGAGACCTTGACTGTCTCCAAATAGCGATAAATATTCAAAGCCAAGTTGGTCTGATTTCCAAATCTATAGTCCAGCTTATTGGCTGTGTTCATCTTAAAAGACGATTCTAGATTTATGCCATACTTAGCTAATCTGCGCATATAATTAGCTGATAAGACATAGTCAAAACTTCCTGACCCCAGCTGAAAATTACGATTGATGATCTCTCCACCATCGACTTTTTCAAACTCACCAAATGGTAGTTTCAAACCACCTCCTAGAACAAGTGAATGATTGATGCCTTCAATGTTAAGCGAGGTATTAAAAACAGTGTAGTATGCCAAAACCATTGGATCACCCATACCAGACGAACGCACATTCTGATGTGACCCGTCCATATGATTACTTATAAAGGGCAACATGTACCTCACTTCAAATTTGGGGTTCAATCTGAACTTACCAGTGAGATCGATACGATGATAGGCGTCATGAGAATATTCATCTTCAAAATAAAAGTCGTCATTATCAATATGTGCTTTAAAAGAGGCCGCACTATATTTTAACCCAATGAAATGTCGATCATTCATTGATACATAGCCAAAATAGAGGCTAGACAGGCTACATCCGCAAACATCACAAGCCAAGGTTTTAGCCATACCTAAGAATGTGAGTACTATTACCCATAGGATTCTTTTAATCATGATTTCTAAATCTATCGTCTGAAATAAATGTGTAGTCGGTCAGAGTATTGATAAAGTCAATAATCTTGGCCTTTTCTTCTTCTGTTAAAGGAATACCAACCACTTCATTTCCATTTTTGAATGAAGGGTCAAGCGTTGAAGAACCCACCATCAAACCATCGTAATGATCAAGTACTTGCAACAAGGTCTTAAAGCGAGCATCGTGCATATAAGGGCCAGTAATAGCTGCATTTCTCAGGCTCGGCACTCTGAACTTCCCTATATCTTCTGAACTCTCAGTAATTCTAGCTCTGCCCTCATCACCGAAAACAGTACTTAATCCATTATTGCGATATGTCTGATCGGAGAAAAGCTCACCGCTATGGCATGAGGCACATTTCTGTTCGAACAATTCCAACCCTCTCAGCTCATTCGCAGATAGCGCTTCTCCGTACAGAACATAGCGATCATATTTAGAATCGGCAGAAATCATTAAAGCAGTGAATTGTGACAAAGCTTGAAGCATATATGGTGAGGTGATCTCGTCTATACCAAAGGCCAACTTGAACATTTGCCTATATTCCTCTCTAGCGTTAAGTTTTTCAACCACATGAGCTAATTTTTCATCCATTTCTACCTGAGATTCAATAGCATTGATCGGTACAAAATCAAGATGAGTGACCCCTCCATCCCAAAAGAATTCTTTTAAAAAAGCCATATTGGCTAGTGATGGTGCATTTCTAATTCCAAATTTGCTATCAACCCCAATACTAGTGGGATGCAAAGGCGAATCTGCAAAAGCCCTAGACTGCTGATGACAATTATTACAAGACACACTGTTGTCTCTCGACAAAATAGGATCGAAAAACAGCTTTCTCCCCAGAGCAACCCCTTGCTCTGTGATAGGATTTTTGTCTAAAGTATAAGTGGCTTCAGGAAAATGTGGCGGCTTCACAAAAGTAAAACTGTTATCGGGTTGGTGCTCAGGTACATGCTGGCAAGACCATAATGAAAAAAGTACCCAGCCAAAGGCTAGGTACTTAATTAATTGATCTCTAATTTCCATGACTCCCCGAGCTCTGGTGCACGTGATGTATAATAAAAGCCTCATTCAATTGGTCCGCAAATGGCTTTCCTGCCTTAGGAGCATGTACCGAGTAAGTAGTACCAAAGTCGATTGAAGTCCCATCCATGAGTTTCAATACGTCTGTCACCACATGTGCTATAGGCGAAAGATCGTCTGCGACAGTTATTGTTGTTCCAAAGTCTAAAGTGATTGTTCTTACGTTATTCGCAAAGTTTTCATTACCAGCTACATCTTTCCAACCGCCAACATGGATGGCAAAGGTTTTTTCTTGGCTCTCAAAACCACCTCCCCAATCCACGTATGGCTGTGGTGAATTTTCAGCAGTCCCTTCAAAGCCAAAACCAATGTAACCAGCATTCCAATTCCAAAACCAGGCTCCTCGTGCTGGATCCAATACTCCACCAGCGGCTCCTTCCTGAACACCATCCTCCTCTATGCCAATGGTGAAGGTTATACTATTATAGGTTCCAGCAGGTATATTCGTCATTACAATGTTATGCGAACTAGGCTCATCTTCTAACACTTGGTAATAGCCTTTAGACTCACTGGCTGATATGCTCACCTCATCTTCGAAAAGCTCTCCATTTGGCCCTTGAAGCTTAATTTTACTCACATAATAGCCAAGCATGGAAATATTGAACTTTTGCCCCGTGGCAGTCTCATAATTGAAGTCTGTAGACCCTGGGTTTTTTAATACTAGGTCATTTGAGCCAACCATATTGTCAAAATAGAGTTGGAACGTTCCGAATTCTTCTGGTTGAAGATCGTTGTTATTACAAGACACAAAAATCCCCGTTAACGCCAAAAGCGCTATTATCTTAACGTGAGTTCGGGATAAGAAAAAGGTGTTTAAAGTATGAAAAAAGGGTGTTTTTGAGTATATTAAAGTGTTGATATTCA
>PCUU01000036.1 GCA_002786855.1 Cytophagales bacterium CG12_big_fil_rev_8_21_14_0_65_40_12 | reverse complement strand
TTCATAAATTGGTGAAGAAAGATGTTAAATTCATCGTTGTAGCTGAGTAATCAAGAACATAGTAATAATGAAAGGGTCTTAATTTTTCAAATTAAGACCCTTTTTTATGCTCTTTGAGTTTAGTTAGCAATCAGGCTCCTACAACCATGCCATAGCCCGAAGACAATGGAAGTGTAACCTCCAAAGTTGAGCCTCGCCCCAATTCAGAATTGACCTGAAATATGCCTGCAAGTGACTCAACCCTCGCTCTCATGGATTGGAGACCAAATGTACTCTTCTTCAAGGTTGAAACATCGAATCCCACTCCGTCATCAGAGATTTTAAGATAAACAGACGCCTCTTGCCTGATAAGATTAAACTCCACTTTGGTAGCCTGAGCATGCTTGATAATATTATTCACACCTTCTTGCGCAATGCGATACAAAAGAATCTCCAAGTTAACTGGCAATCGCTCTTCACCAATATTCTCCCTAAAATCAAAGACGATATTCAAAGGCGTATTTTTCCCAATAAGGTCGTCTAAGGCAAAGACAATTCCTTCATTCTCAATTTGAATCGGCACGAGTTTATGCGCCACTGTTCTTGTTTGCTCTAGGGCTTCTTGCAGAAGGCCTACCCCATCTTTAAAACGTCCGGTAAATTTTTCTTCATGGATTTTGGAGAAGTTATTTTTGACGTTCTCGAAACGCATTAATGAGGCCAAAATCGTTTGCTGCAACCCGTCATGGAGTGTGCTCGAAATCCGTCTTCGTTCTCGGTTTTCGACTAAATATGTATTCATTTGAAGTTCTTCTTGCAGTTTCCGTTTCTCTGTTACGTCTATTGCAAGTACAAGCCTGGCCTTCTCTCCATTGTAATCAATGATGTTACTTCTTTCATCCACGATTATTTCCCTTCCATTTTTAGTGCGATGAACTACGTGTTGAGCAAGATTAGCAGCACTTTCGGAATTGTAGTTTAAATATTCATGATGGGGGACAATATCCTTAGTAGACATTTTTAGAAATTCATTCTTTGTATAGCCATATAGCTGAACCGCAGCATTGTTAACATCTAGAAAATTCAAATTAACAATATCGCATACCCACATTGGTTGCGGACTCAATTGGAATAGGTCAAAGTACCTCTTTTGGGAGTCCTTTATTTGATTGATGTACTCGTTTCTCTCAACTCCGTAGACAATACTTTTATACAGGACTGTAGGATTTAAACTGTCTTTAAGTAAATAATCCGAAGCACCAATCGTCAAACACTTTTTTCCAAAATCTATATCTGAATATCCAGTAAGAACAATGACAGGCGCATTGTCAGAGATGCTTATAATTTCTCTGACCAATTCTTCGCCCGATAAATCTGGTAAGGTCAAATCAAGCAGTATAACATCGAACCGATCTTTTCTACTCAGCAGTAGTTCTCTCGCTTGGAAGTATCCTGCCGCTACTTCAAGCTTTGGAATGACTATTTCTTCATCAAGATAATCCGAGATCAGCATCACATCTCCAGGATTGTCATCAATAATGAGAATTGAATATTCCCGATTATCTTTTTGCATTACAGATGTTTATTATAAATTTTCGTTACAACTTCAATTGCCTTAATATACAATTATAGTTGCAGAAATCAGTTATTCACCCGTCTTGATGTTCAGTTTATTCTTACACTGGCAGCTTCACCAATTGAAACCAGAATTCTTCTATTTTCAACATAGCCTTGATAAATTCATCCATATCAATGGGCTTGGTGATGTAGCTATTAGAATGGTTTTCGTAAGCTAAATTAATGTCCTTTGTATTGGAGGATGTCGTGAGGATGATCACGGGAATTCTTCTTAAATCAGGATCTTCTTTAATAACTTTTAACACTTCATGACCGCTAAATACAGGGATATTGATATCCAGAAGAATTAAGTCGGGTCTTTCCACTGCTGCAAACACACCTCGTTTAAACAAAAAATCTAGCGCATCTCTCCCATTTTTACTGACACTGATTTTAGTTTGGATTTTACTTTCTTCGAAAGCATCTTTCGTGAGCACAATATCTCCCTCATTGTCCTCAACCAACAGAATGTGTACTGGCTTTAAATTCATAATTATGATTGTTTTAAGTGGTTCAATGTCCATTGAAAGTCAGGACTGTCAATGTTGCTTGATGATGAGGTATTGCCTGCAAAAATGCACATTTTATTTCACATCCAAAAAAATGAATTTGAAAGCCATTATTTTGTTTTTCAATAGCTTATAGTCATTTCTGATAAATAACGCATTTCACCCGGTCCGCACTTTCAACAATCGACCAAAATGCTGATTTATCCCTTATTCCTTTGCCTCATTTTCAAGTTACTGAGTGCTGTTAAGTCCGAGTTTAGGCCTGTGGCAATATGCTTTTACAGAGGTTTATCCAATAACAGACGTTGTTTTTGAAGTACCTAAATTTCAATCCCCGTTCTGTATTGGAGAATTGCCCGAAAGTTGAATTGTTGTTATCTCCTGTTTCGGCTAAATCAAGTTTGCCATTTTATTGAAAAGTGGACTTTTTGCTATTGTAAAATAAAAGGTACTCCCTTGATCTGGAAATGAATCCAGCCAAATTTTACCGCCCCAAGATTCAACATTCTTCTTGGCGATGGACAATCCTATGCCCGTACCATCGTATTCATCTCTGTTATGCAGTCTTTGGAAAATGACAAATATTTTCTCAAAAAAGGCGCTTTCAATACCTATCCCATTGTCCTTAATTGCCAATAACCAATCGTCTTCCTTTTCCACAACCGAGACATGAATTTCTGGAGGCACTCCTTTCTTTGAATATTTAATGGCGTTGTCCAGTAAACAATGTATAGTTTGGACCAATGGTGCCTTGAATGCATTGATCACGGGAAGTTGCTCCACAATGATATTGGCCGACATATTATCTATAAGTCTCCTTCGCAACAGTTTATATTCTGTTAAAAGTTCGCTCAGATTTACGAACTCTGTTGCTTCCACTAATTTGCCAGCTCTGGAGTACTCTAAAAGATCGAGGATTATTTGCTTCATCCGTTTTGCCCCATCAGAAGCGAAATAAATGTATTGATGGGCCTTTTCGTCCAGCTTGTTTTGATACTTTCTTTCCAACTGACCCAAGAAACTAGAAATCATTCTTAGCGGTTCTTGCAAATCGTGGGAAGCGATGAAAGCAAATTGCTCCAATTGTTCATTCGAAACCTCCAGATTATGGGCATATTCCTTCAAAGACTCATTCAACGAAAGTAATTGTAATTCGTGCTCCTTACGATAAGATATGTCGGCTACTGCGCCTACCATCCGAACTGCCTTCCCTTGCAAGTCTCTGATGATCACGCCCCGATCACTTACCGTTTTGATTGTTCCGTTTTTGTGAATTATCCTATACTCCTGTTCCCACCTCGATACATTCGGGTTTTCCAATGCCTTTTTTAATCCAGCCTTTACTTCCGCCAGATCATCACCATGGAAATAGCTATCCCAAAATTCAACTTCACTAATTGATTTTTTCACATCAAAGCCGAATAGTTGCTTAAATCCGCTCCCCCTTACAAAGGTTTTGCCTGTAATATCCCAATCCCAGATGGCATCTGAGGTAGCCTCTGTTGCTTTTTCAAATCTTTCATTTGCCTTTTGTACTTCGATATGGATTTCCTTTTTATGGGTGATATCTTTAAAATACACAGATAGCCCCTTTTCGGAAGGATATGCTGAAGTTTCAAACCATTTGTTGAGAGTAGGGTAATACTCTTCGAAACTTACTTGAGTAGAATGGATCATGGCCCTTTGGTACAAGCGATAAAAATCGGTGTTCACGGCATCTGCATAATACTCCCAAAAATTTTGGCCTATGATTGTCTCTCTGGGCCTGCCCAAAATCAGCTCTGCTTGCTTGTTCCAATAGGTAACAATCCAATTTTTATCGACAGCAAAAAATCCATCCCCAATGCTTTCAAGTATGCTGTTCTTTTCTAAATAAGCCTCAGTAATTTCTTCCTCCGCTTTTACTCTTTCGTCTATATCTTGGAAGCTACCAAAAATACGAACGCATTTACCCTCATGAAACTCGGCTTGCCCAATGGTGCGTGTCCAAATTTGATTGCCTTTTGCAGTTACAATAGGCGCTTCAAAATCAAATGTTTTCCCTGAGGCCTTACAATGCTCAATCAACTCCTCAATCTTGTCGATGTAATCTTTATCGAAGAAGCCAAGAATTGCTTCTAACTCGGGGGAAAAACCTTCATCTACCTCGTGGATTTTATAGATCAGTGGTGACCAATAAACACTTTTATTTACAAGGTCTATCTCCCAGCTCCCAATTCGAGCAAGCCTTGCTGCATCATCTAAAAGATTTAATAATTCTTTTTTATCCGTTACATCTCTAGCCACTGAATAGACGATGCCGTGTTCGGGCATTGCTGTAGCCGTCCAACTCAACCATACTATTTTGCCTTCTTTGGTGATGTAGCGGTTTTCAAAATTGGCAAGATTTTTACCGGAATAAAGCTCTTGTTGTTTTTCTTTGGTTGCCAATCTATCGCTCTCATGAACGAAAGACCTGATGGGCCTAGAGAGCATTTCCTCCAGTGAATAGCCTAATAATTTTAAACCAGCTGGATTGATCCGCTTTAAGTAGCCATCAAAACCTGCCATACAAATCATGTCTGGTGCAAAGTCAAAAATTTGGGCCAGCTCGATTTCTAATTTCTTTCTACTAAGTTCTAAACCAATCGCTGTCTCCAATTTTTGGAATAGTCCGGAATAAATGGGTAGAGCAGATTTCAAATTCTTCGTGCCCATCAATAATACGCCAATCAATTCTTCATTGTGCTTTATGGGGATTCCAATCACGGTATTGATACCCGTTTTCTTCGCAGCTGCTTTTCGTTTAGTTGGCCAGTGCTTTTCGTCAATGCTCCAAACCTCTGTTATTTTATTTTTCCAAACATGACCGGGCACTCCTTGTCCTAGACCAAGTGTTTTCAGGTGTTTAGAGGCTTCATAAAAAGCATCCCCTATCGCGCTATTGCAATAACTAGCTACGCAATTAATCGTTTTATCATCTATTGCAGGCAGCCATATTTCAACCAAATCAAAATCTCCAAACCTTGCAATATGCTCGCTTACCTCGGCCAAACATTCCGTCAATTGATTATGCTGATGAAAAACCTTGCCTATTTTATTGATGAGCTCTTTTTCTAATTCCTTATTCTTTTGATCTGTTACATCCTTAGTAAGGGCTACCCAATGAGTATAAGAACCTGTATCGTCTGCTACGGGGCTAATGGTTAGATTATTCCAAAATTCCTCACCATTTTTCCGATAGTTCACCACTGTAATCTCGCAGGGTTCCCAGTTTTGAGTTGCTTGGGCCAACTTTTTAAGCTGTTCTTCGTCCGTTTTTGCTCCGTGCAAAATAGATGCTGTTTTACCGATCACTTCTACGGGTAAATAACCTGTCATTGTGGTAAAAGCCTCGTTCACGTATAAAATCTGAGCCCCTGACTTGTCAAAGGGTTTGGCCTCAGTTATTACTATAGAATCGGTGGTTTTGGTGATGATTTCTTGCAACATCTTGAGTTGTTGCGCCTCATTTCTTTGCTTGGTAATGTCTTGAACAGCTCCTTCAAATACTACCGGCTTATCGTCTTTGTCCTTTATCAACACCCCTAGCTCTTGCACCCATTTGATCTGGCCATCAGGGAGAACAATGCGATAGGCAATGTCATGGTCTATTACTCCTTTAGTTGATAGCTCACGCTTTTTCAAAACATCATCTCTATCATTGGGATGAATAGTTTTAGCAAAGTTTTCCATAATCAGCCCAAAATCTGCTTTAGGCCTTCCCCAAATGTTATAAACCTCGTCTGACCAAGTTAAGGTACTTCCCTTAAATTCATAGCGCCAATAGCCTAGTTTTGCTATTGAGGCTGCAAAACTGAATTTCTTCTCTGAGGATTTTAGACTTTCAACATACTGTTCTCTTTCGGTTACATCCTGACAAACTACGAGCATGCACCTTTTGCCCTCAAAATGCATTACAAAGCCGTTCACATCCACCAAGAGTACCTCACCGTTCTTCTTAAAATGCCTTTTGACTCCGAGTTTAATGCTTTTTTCTTCAGTAAATGACCCTTCGTGAAAAGCCAGTAGCTCTTCTACCCCAATTTTATCTGTCAAGTCTTTGATGGACATGCTCAAAAACTCTTCCCGACCAAAGCCATAAACCACGGTGGCTTGTTCGTTTACATCCAAGATTTGAAAAGTACTTAAATCATAAACCCACTTGGGTAATGGACTAGAATGAAAAAGGGTCCTGTAGCTTTCTTCAGACGATTTCAGCTTTTGTTCTGCTAAAACTTGTTCTGTGACGTCCCTAAAATTATCCACAATACCATTAATACTGGGGTCATTTAGGAGATTGGTGATCGTGGCTTCCAAATATCGCCAAGAGCCATCTTTGTGCTTCGTCCTGGAAGTATGTCCATAAATTGGTCTTTGAGGGTTTTCTAACACCTCAATCATTTTGGCAGATATGCCTTCAAGATCATCGGGGTGGACTATCTCGAATAGGTTCAACTCGAGTGCCTCTTGCTCTGAATAACCCAATACACGGGTTATTGAAGGCGATACATAATTCGGCATTCCATCTGCTCCGATTATGGCTACTGCATCTGCTCCGTTTTCAACAAGTACCCTAAAACGATCCTCCGTCTTTTTTACCCCTTCTCTGGCCAGCACCTTTGCAGTAATATCGACATGGGTACCTATCACCAACAAAGGCTTTCCTTCTTCCGTCCATTTAATTACTCGTCCATAATGATTGCCCCATATTACCGAGCCGTTTTTATGGATCATCCTGTATTCAACGTCACAATATTCTAGCTTCTTAGCAAGACAGTCATTGATGTTCTGTTTAGACAGCTCCAAATCCTCCGGGTGAATGGCATTTTGCCATGTATCAATACTCAGTGGAACCAGTTCGTCCAAGGTATAACCTATTATTTCTGCCCATCTTTCATTAAAATCCACCTCTCCTGTTTGTACGTTCCATTCCCAAGTACCCACATGGGTTGCACGAACAATACTGCTTAAGCGCTCAGATTCTCTAAGGAGCCGTGACTTAATTTTTTTTAAATCCTTTTGACTTTGACTCAGTTCAAAAAGTTTTTCTATTTGATTTGCCAAAATGCTCAAGGCCTTGATTTGATCATCTGCCAAATTTCGAGGAACATGGTCTATGACGGAAAGGACACCAATTGTTTTTCCATCTGGCAAAAACAAAGGTATGCCAGTATAAAAAACCACATAAGGGTCTCCTGTAGTAAATGGATTGTTTTTAAAACGTTCGTCCAAGCGGGCATCCTCAACCACAAGAACTTCGTGAGGTTCCTCTAAAGCCTGTTTACAGAAAGAATATTCTGTTGAAAATTTTTCTGCTTTAAGACCAAATCTGGATTTGAAATATGTATAATCATTTTCAATCAATGTTATCAGGCTAATGGGCATTTGACAGAGAATTGCTGCCAAGCTAGTAATGTCATCAAATTCCTTATCTACCTTCTTATTCATAACCTTTGAATGATTTTCAAATTGATGGTTAAGAGCATGCTTACCAAAAGTAACTTCTGTATTATTTCTTTATAAATTCAGTAATTTGGAAGTTAATAACAATGCCGCTAATCATAAAGTAATAAAAACATTTATGATTGGTCAGATTAAAGGGCTCTTAAAAACTAAAAAATCAAATCAACTGAGAAAACCAAGCAGTGAACAACTAAAATCAGCCAATTAATACTTAGACGTTACTAAATCTTAGCTTTAGCATCATTATTATTGAACTAAAAATATCATATCATACCTTGGATGACCGCATGTTCTTTACAGTACAAGTTAGCTGATTAGCTACAGAAAGCCTATATCAAAATACCATGTGAATTTGAAGAAGATTGAGAATAGCTTCTATTTTAATTTTGATATGAAAAAAGGCTTCCCGTCTGAAAGCCCTCTTTTAACCTAAACATGTGTGTCTTTATTATTTTCTTACATACCTTACCGCCAGTTTAGCCCCTTTTGGCAAAAC
This sequence comes from Cytophagales bacterium CG12_big_fil_rev_8_21_14_0_65_40_12, assembly GCA_002786855.1. Classification (GTDB taxonomy): domain Bacteria; phylum Bacteroidota; class Bacteroidia; order Cytophagales; family Cyclobacteriaceae; genus Roseivirga. Next base: position 1,685 of record PCUU01000036.1, on the reverse strand, counting down.
CCCCTCTTTATAGTTTAATTCTCTATCTGCTATTAAAATAGAATGCCCCTCCCCATCTTCGGACAGTGCCAGGAACATGCCTGACTCACCAACCTCAATCAGGCCCAAAACAGGATCAACATGACCAGCCGACTTGAAGTCAAAAGTATAATAAGCGCTAGGGATGAGACTATTGGGATCTCCTCCGAATCCAAATTGAGCCAGTAATATCTTCCATTCTTCTACAGTTGGAACCCTCCATCCTTCAGGTGCTTGTTGCGTGGCTGTTGCTAAATCCATCAATTCGCCTCCTATTTCAAAATTCTTGGTCATCCATACATTCTTGCCATAATCTATCGTCTTGTAGCTCATTCCGTTGGTCCAATCTACCCATTCAGCACCGGGCAGCCAGTTGTCATTAATCGATACATCTACGGACTTGGCCTCTTTCTTTGTATAGATAAAACCGTCCAACGACAGTGTCAAAAGGGGGGTTAAAAAAGCTAATGTGAAAAATATCTTGTAGAGTCTCATGGCATTTATATTTTGAGTTTGATTAAAATTTCATTTTCATTTTTTGGTCTTCACCCGACTAAAAACGGAGTACTGCTACGCTTAAAGTTTCAACGGTTCATTGTTAATTTCTTCATGTCAAAAATATCCTAACACGTATTTGTTAATCTCCGAGAAATCAGGTTTTAAAAAATTAGGTTTTTCTCCGAGTCATCTAGGTAAAACACTTAGGTACATTCGATTCAATACATGTTCCAAATGAACTTCATACCAAAACCCTTCTGAGCCCCCTTACCATATTCAAAGCCGATTTTCCATGACTCATTCAAGTCAAGCCGAGCTTCTATTGCAAAGAATACCTTTTCGAATTCTGCGTTGTATGTGGCAAACCTGACCGCAGGGCCGACTTGCATAGACTCGGATACTGGAAAAACCAAGCTAGTATGTATTCCAGCAAATCGATCATCCATGAACCGCTCACCAAAAACATAGTTTCTAGTATGGAAGTAGCTGACATTAAAAACTTCTTTGATATTGATTCCAATCTGATAGCCCACTAAGCCTCCCTTATAATTGAAGTAGGTAGGTGCCACCTGGAAGGTAGCAGGTCTTTCGTATTTAGACTTATAGTAATAAGACTGAGCACTGGCTAAATTTCCAACGATTATGAACAATGCGATAACAATTAACTTTTTCATGATTCATCTTTTTCTTCATGTCAAAGTTGTATCATTAACAAATTCCATAAATCGGTGACTTGCTGCATTTTCATAATCCTAATTTCACTTAGGGTGCTAAGAGATACTTCACCCAAAATCCATTAAAAAAATAGCCTAGTGATTCAGTAATATCTCGCAAACTAGGTAGATAGGAGAATCACCTACTTTGGGGGACGATAGGCACCAAAGAAAATAAGAAGCACCTATTCGGTACTAAGGTTGAAAAATGTTGATACATTTTGGAATTGCAGTGCTCGAGATCAAGACCGAAGCTGGTGATAGTGGAAGAATTTTCGAAGCGGTAACTACCCTTCAAATTTCAGACGCTTTAAAAGCATCTAGCGATATTGATGTAGACAGAAAGAAAATTTCTTTCAAGGGTGAAGTTAAAAACGTTGGTGAATACGAAGCCGAAATTGATCTTCATAAATTGGTGAAGAAAGATGTTAAATTCATCGTTGTAGCTGAGTAATC
>PCUU01000017.1:177-47628 GCA_002786855.1 Cytophagales bacterium CG12_big_fil_rev_8_21_14_0_65_40_12 | reverse complement strand
ACCAATCAATAGAATAATCAGGCTGCAAGAGTGGGACTGAGATGGCCTTTGCGCCTTGTAAATGAATGATCGGCTCGTAAGCATCATAGGCAGGATCCATAATGATGACTTCATCACCTACATTGATCAAAGCAGAAACCGTACTCATTATGGCCTCAATAGCACCACAGGTAACGGTTATTTCGGTATCGACATTTGGCTTATAGCCATAGCTTCCTTCTACTTTATGAGCGATTGCTTTTCTCAATTCTGCGACTCCGGGCATTGGGGCATATTGATTCATCCCAAGCTTCATGTAATGATTTACCCTTTCAATTAGGTTTTCATCTACTGGAAAATCAGGAAAGCCTTGCGCTAAATTGATTGCACCATACTCATTCGCCATTTTTGACATAACGGAGAATATGGTGGTACCTACATTAGGTAGTTTAGAAGTGATATGCATGCTTGGAAGTTAAAGAGCCCAGAGCAGTTTGACAAATCAAAGCGCCATGGATTATTTAAGGTTCAATCTAAATCAAAATACTTTATCTTTGTCTATGTTCATTCAGGAGCACATATCGAATCAACAAGAGTCTTTTCTAGAAATTTGTAGCAAACATAAGGTCAAATGGCTTTATGCTTTTGGATCATCTATTCAAGATAGTTTTAATAAGGAATCCAGCGACATTGATCTTTTGATTGAACTATCTGAATCTGACCCTTTAGAAAGAGGTGAACTATTAATTTCCATTTGGGATGAATTCGAAACATTTTTCAACAGGCGCATTGACTTGCTTACCCAAGATTCCGTAAAAAATCCTTATTTAAAAAAGAGTATTGAGCAAACCAAAGTATTGATTTATGACGGATCAAGCCAAGAAATATTTATCTGATATAATAAAGGCGTGTGATCGATACGAAGTGAATCTTCTAAAAAATTGAATTAGAACAGGGGTGAATTGATTAGTATCAATAATTTCATGCTAACAAAAAAAGCTCACCCTCGGGCAGAATTTTAATCGAAGGTGAGCTTTATATTTTCCCAAGAAGGTAAATTTTTTAAGCCTCTTTATCGGTTGACGTTTCCGTTGAAGTTGTAGACTTGACTGGTGGTGGTGGAACTACTGGCGCAGACTCCGCACGTGCAGGCGATAAATTCTCATTGAATTTCAATGTCGCATAAGTACCAGCACTCAAGCCGATCAAACCCAAAGTGGTGTTGTCAAAATCTGCAAAAGGAACCGCCACTCCCAAAGTAATATGGTCTGGAATATTGCTGATGAATTGTGAAATAAAGGCAATACCAAAGCCAATATTAAACAAGACTGCTTGGAATCGGTGAATACTCACTCCGTTTTGATCTGAAAGGATATCCATCCAAAAACCTTGAGATTTAGAATCTTGGTGCATCTCAATGGAAGGATCACTACTCTGGCTATTATCAATTACTCGACCCGCTACTGTGGTACCTGCACTGATGCCCAATAAAGTGAGGGCTGTGCTGTTCATAATGCCATTGCTCGCGCCTGTCATGGCCATGTCAATCGCAAAACAGGTAAGCACAATGATGGTCCACCAAAAAAGTTGAGACCTCGAATAGCTGTACGACATGTATTTAATTTCATTTTGAGCACTCATGTCTTTGATGAGCACCTGAAGCTTGCTGTTCTTATTGGTGAATAAATTAAACAGTACTACTAATTCGATAAGGATAATAATACCTGCGGCAATCCACCTGATGATTTGTTCTATTTCGTTGTCCATAAAAAATGAATTTGGTTGAAGAGGACAAAAGTTAAGCAGAATTTAATTCAAATTAAACTCGTGTTCAATCTTCCGACAACCTTATTTTCAACAACTAATCTTTTCTTTTTATAGAAATAGTGTAACTGAGCGTTGGTTTCACCGCTGTTGGTTTTTCGGTGACGGGCAAATTCTTTTTTAGCTCGTAATTAAAACTAAGGCCTGCGGGTTTTGCTGCCGGCAGCTTAAAGTTGATTTTCAATTTTTTATGGGTGAGCGTGTTTTTCCCTTTGTTAATAGCGGTTTGGTAGACCAGCGAATTGATCAATCGGATGACTTCTTCATCGCATCCATGGCCGATTCCAGACAAAATCCGCACATTCTTTATCCGTCCTAAACCGTCTACATCATAGGCCACTTCAACATCTCCTTCAATTTTGGCATCGAGTGCTTGTTGAGGGTATATAAGATTTTGAGTAATAAATTTTTTTAATGCCGCCATTCCACCTTTGTATTGAGGCGTCTTTAATGGTTCGTCCTTTCTTGGTTTCGACATTTATGATTTCAGTAAAGGGCGGATTGGGGCTAACTAAATTGTTCGCCCTTGGTCTTGGCGTCAGCTAAAAAATCCCTGAATTTTTTCTCTGCGTCCTTCTTGCAAATCAAAAGTACATTATCGGATTTGGTCACTAAGTAACCATCAAGGTCTTGTGCTACAATGAGGAGGTCGTCTGGCCCCTTTACGTAGCAATTTTTGGAATCATATAGCAGGGCCGTTCCATCCACTACATTGCCGTTTTTGTCCTTGTCCCGGATTTCATGAAGCGAATCCCAACTACCTAAATCCGACCAATCAAACTTACCCTTTACCATGTAGACATTCACGGCCTTCTCCATAATACCGTAGTCAATAGAAACACTTTTACATTGTGCGTAGGCGGTATCAATAAATTTTTGCTCGCTTTCGGTGTAGTAAAGTCCACTTCCTTCTTCAAATATCACTGCCATATCGGTCAAATGGGTGTGAAATGCCTTAGTAATGGACTCGATAGACCATATGAAAATACCCGCATTCCAAACGAAATCACCGCTTTCCAAAAACTTTTTAGCCAGTTCAAGCTCTGGTTTTTCGGTAAAAGTCTTTACTTTTTTCACCTTTTTAAGCGGGCTGGAATGATATTGTATATAGCCATAACCTGTTTCTGGCCTGCTAGGCACAATGCCCAAAGTAATCAACTTTTCTGAACCTGAAGCTGCCTTTATCGCTGTTCGAAGATTATCAACAAATAAATTCTCTTTAAAAACCACATGGTCTGAAGGCGCAACAACCATGATACCAGCAGGATCTTTCTGTTTGATTTTGAAGGCCGGATAAGCAACGGCCGCTGCGGTATTTCTTCCAATTGGCTCCAATAGAATTTGATCATCAGACAATTCTGGCAGTTGTTCCTTCACAATATCATAATAGCGCTGATTTGTGATGATATAGAAATTCTCGCTAGGACAAAGTGCCAAAAAGCGATCATACGTCATTTGCAGAAGTGAGCGTCCCGTTCCCAAAACATCCAAAAATTGCTTGGGTTTCTCCGCACGGCTGTATGGCCAAAATCTACTGCCGATTCCGCCCGCCATGATCACTACATAATTATGTTCCATGATTATACTATTCCTTCGTTGACTAAATCTTGAATGTGAATGAATCCTACGATTTCTTCCCCATCCAAAACTACTAAGTGGTTGATCGAATATTGCCTCATTTGGTTCATTGCTCTAATGGCAAACTCCCCTTTAGCAATCGTTTTGGGATTTTTGGACATCACCTCGCCCACCGTCTTTCCTTCGAAAGTCATGTCTTTTTCGAGCATGCGCCTAATATCCCCATCTGTAAAAATACCTGATAATTTGCCTTGCTCATCCACAACTGCCGTTGCCCCTAATCGGGCTTTTGAAATCACAAGCAAACTCATTTTAACAAGCTCAGTTTCCTTCACTATTGGCAATGCATTCTGAGGGTAAATATCGTCTACCTTCAAATACAATTGCTTTCCAAGCGAGCCTCCAGGGTGATACTTGGCAAAATCCTCACTACTGAAACCCCTAGCTTCCAAAAGACACACGGCCAGCGCATCGCCAAGGGCCATATGTACGGTAGTGCTGGTAGTAGGTGCCAAGTTATTGGGGTCAGCTTCTTCGCTAATCGTGGCATTCAAAACAAAATCAGCTGCTTTGGCCAATTGCGAATCCACATTGCTAACCAAAGCAATCAATGTGGCTCCTGTCCTTTTAATCAATGGTACAAGTACCTTAATTTCTGGCGTATTGCCGCTTTTGGAAATACAAATCACCGCGTCTTGGGGCAATACCATACCGAGATCGCCATGAATTGCATCTGCCGCATGCATAAAAATAGAGGGCGTTCCAGTAGAATTGAGTGTGGCCACAATCTTGTTGGCTATAATGGCGCTTTTGCCAACGCCAGTCACTACTACCCTTCCTTTAAGATTTAAAATTAAAGAAACGATAGTTTCGAAACTGTCGTCAATATATTCTGAAATTTGCCGAATCGCTTCGGCTTCTTTGAGAAGTGTATTTTTAGCTGTGGTTTGAATATTTTTCGCTAATTTCAACTTAATGGCGTTTGAAATTTACGCGACAAAGATAATGATTCGCATAGACGTTTTTTAAAACTCATCAGAATTATAGAAAGAGTGCAGGAAATCAGGAAAAAACTTAAGGAGGTTTTTGGGTATGACAGCTTTAGAGGCAACCAAGAACCAGTGATACAAAATATATTGGCAGGCCGAAATACGTTCGTGATTATGCCCACAGGTGCCGGAAAATCAATGTGTTACCAAATGCCCGCCATTCTTAGGCCGGGTACGGCAGTAGTAATTTCACCGCTGATCGCCCTGATGAAAAATCAAGTGGATCAGATGAATGCGGTGGGCATCAACGCACGTTTTTTGAACTCCACCATGTCAAGAACGGAAATCAACAAGCTGAAAAAAGCAGTATTGGCTGGTGATGTTAAGCTACTTTATGTGGCCCCTGAGTCGTTGACCAAAGAAGAAAACATAGAGTTTCTGAAACAAGCCAATATTTCATTCGCAGCGATTGATGAAGCGCATTGTATTTCAGAATGGGGACACGATTTTAGGCCAGAATACAGAAGAATAAAAAGCATTATAGACATGCTTGGCGATTTGCCAATTATCGCGCTTACCGCCACAGCAACGCCAAAAGTTCAACTCGATATTCAGCGCAATCTGCAAATGGAAAGTGCAGATGTTTTTAAATCTTCTTTCAATCGAGAAAACCTTTATTACGAGGTGCGACCAAAGAAGTCGATCAAAAAGCAGCTCATTAAATTCATGCGTGAGAACAAAGGCAAGTCTGGAATTATCTATTGCCTTAGCAGAAAAAAGGTAGAAGAAATTGCCAACTTCCTTCAAGTCAATGGTTTTAGTGCCAGGCCCTACCACGCAGGTTTTGATCCTGACGTTCGGATCAAAAATCAAGATGATTTCTTGAACGAAGAAGTAGATGTGATTGTCGCTACCATCGCCTTTGGAATGGGCATCGACAAACCGGACGTAAGATTTGTCATTCATTACGATGTTCCAAAATCGCTTGAGGGCTATTACCAAGAAACAGGACGGGCTGGCCGAGATGGGCTCGAAGGCCAATGTATTATGTTCTACAGCTATTCGGACATCCTGAAACTAGAGAAATTCAACAAAGACAAACCCGTTACCGAAAAAGAAAACTCTAAAATTCTATTGGATGAAATGAGTTTTTATGCCGAATCTACGGTTTGCAGAAGAAAACAACTCCTCCACTACTTTGGTGAAGAATATGATGACACAGCTTGTAAAGAAACTGGCATGTGTGATAATTGTCGCTATCAGCGCGAAACCTTTGAAGGAAAAGACTTCGTAAAGATTGCGATTGAGGCAGTGAAACAAACGGACGAACGCTTTGGGCTAGGCCATTTGGTCAGCGTAATCCGAGGCTCGCATAACCAGTACATTAAAAGCTACAAGCACGACAAATTGCCCATTTTTGGAGCTGGTGCAAAAGAGGATGAAAGTTTTTGGAAATCCATAGTGAGGCAAACCATGCTTTACGAATTCATCACCAAGGACATTGAAAACATTGGAGTTTTGAAAATGAGCGAAAAGGGTTATAAATTCTTGAAAAACCCAACTTCGATCAAACTCAGCAAAGACCATGACTTCAGCGATGTGGATGCAGATGATGACGAAAGCAACGAACCATCAGCCGCCCAGTCTGCGGGCCAATCTTTCGATCCCGTGCTTTTTGATTTGTTAAAAGCCGAACAAAGAAAAATGGCAAAACAGCATAATTTACCACCTTATGCCATTGTGCAAGAGCCTTCGCTCCAAGAAATGGCCACTACTTACCCTACCACAAAAGAAGCATTGGCCAATGTCAACGGTATTGGAATGGGCAAGGTCCAGAAATTTGGGGACTCCTTCCTCAAGCTCATCAACAAGTATGTTGAAGACAATGACATTGATATTGAGGATGTGGTGGTCATCAAATCTTCCGGTGCGAAATCTAAAAACAAGATTTACATCATTCAACAAATCGATAGGAAGATTGATTTGGAAGAAGTGGCTGAGGTCAAAGGATGGTCTATGGAAGAGCTATTGGATGAGATGGAAATCATCTGTTTTTCAGGCACAAAACTTAACCTTGATTATTACCTGGAACAAATCATGGACGATGACTTCCTCTCTGATATCATGGATTATTTTATGAATGCCGAATCTGATGACATTCAGCTAGCGCTAGACGAGTTCGCTGATGAAGATATCACCAGTGAAGACCTTCGCTTGATCAGAATTAAATTCCATTCAGAACACGCAAATTAATTACCTTTACAGCCTTACAAATTCAATTCTCATGAACATTCTTGTGTTGGGTAGTGGAGGCAGAGAACATGCTTTCGCTTGGAAGATTTCTCAAAGTCCGCGATGCAATAAACTATACATCGCGCCAGGAAATGCAGGCACGGCCCAGCTAGGCGAAAATGTCAATATCAAAGTCACTGATTTTGATACCATTGGCAGTTTCGTTAAAGAAAACCAAGTGTCATTAGTGGTTGTAGGCCCAGAAGATCCATTGGTGCTCGGCATCAGAGATTATTTTGAAAGTGATGCATCTTTAAAAGAAGTACTGCTTGTAGGACCCAATGCCAAAGGGGCTCAATTAGAAGGAAGCAAAGATTTTTCGAAGCAATTCATGCATCGCCATAAAATCCCAACTGCCCGTTCGAAAACATTCACAATCAACTCGCTGGAAGAGGGCATGAATTACGTCTCAAGCCACCCCACTCCTATTGTGCTAAAGGCAGACGGATTGGCCGCTGGAAAAGGGGTAATCATTTCCGAAACCAATGCCCATGCACGCGAAACATTAAAGGAAATGTTGGTCGATGCCAAATTTGGTGAAGCCTCAAGTCGAGTAGTGGTGGAGCAATTTTTAAGTGGAATTGAGCTTTCTGTGTTTGTTCTGAGCGATGGAACAGATTACAAAATACTGCCTTCGGCCAAAGATTATAAACGCATAGGCGAAAAAGATACTGGTTTAAACACAGGAGGAATGGGCTCCGTTTCGCCTGTGCCTTTTGCAGACGCAGCATTTTTGGCAAAAGTGGAAGAGCGGATCATCAAACCAAGCATCAACGGGTTGAAGAGTGAGGGCATCGACTACAAAGGCTTCCTATTTATTGGCCTAATGAACATGGGTGGCGATCCTTATGTCATTGAATACAATGTGCGTATGGGCGACCCAGAAACACAGTCTGTCCTTTCAAGAATTGATTCCGATTTGGTTGAACTGCTTGAAGGTTGCGGAGCAGGCACCTTAAATACTAAAAATTTTGAAGTGAGTTCGAAGGCAGCCACAACGGTAGTCATGGTGGCCGGTGGCTATCCGGGCAACTACGAAAAAGGTAAGGTCATTTATGGTATTGAAGCCGTAAATGAGGCGATAGTTTTTCATGCTGGCACGCATCATAACGAAACTGGCGAGGTAATTACCAACGGTGGGCGTGTTTTGGCAGTGACCGGAATGGGCGAAACAGTAGAAAAAGCCCTTGAAAATGCTTATAATGGCATAGAAAAAATTTCTTGGCAAGACGAATATCACAGGACTGATATTGGCCAAGATATTTTGAGATTAATAAAATAAGTGATTTGACGGCCGAAAGGCCTAAAATATAAATTATGAGCTGTAGTTGTGGAGTGAGTGCCGAAGGGGCCGTTTCTGGCTGCAATAATAACGGAGGCTGTTCAACGGGTGGTTGTAATAAAATGAATGTCTTCGATTGGCTGTCGAATATGGACATGCCAACAGTGGATGCCTTCGATATCGTAGAAGTCAGGTTCAAGAATGGAAGAAAGGAATTCTTCCGAAACATAGAAAATATCGAATTAGTAACGGGTGAAGCAGTTATTGTTGATGTACCAAGTGGGCATCATTTGGGCCATGTTTCCATGCAGGGCGAATTGGTGCGGCTGCAAATGCAAAAGAAGAAAATTGCCAACAATGACGAAATCCGAGTCATTTATAGAAAGGCCACGCTCAAAGACCTTGAGAAATTTGATGAGGTAAGAAAGCGTGATATGCCCACGCTTTTCCGCACGCGCCAAATCATTTTAGACCAAAAATTAAATATGAAACTCACCGATGTGGAGTTTCAAGCCGACAATACAAAAGCCACTTTCTACTATTCAGCAGAAGATCGCGTAGACTTTCGAGAACTGATCAAAGTGCTGGCAGGTGAATTCAAAATCCGCGTTGATATGCGTCAGATCAGTTTGCGCCAAGAAGCAGGCCGACTAGGGGGTATTGGCTCTTGTGGAAGAGAGCTTTGTTGCTCTACCTGGCTTACCGAATTCAAAAGCGTGAGTACTTCTGCAGCTCGTTATCAGAACCTTAGCCTCAACCCGAGCAAGCTTTCTGGCCAATGCGGAAGGCTCAAATGTTGTCTTAATTATGAGTTAGAGACTTATATGGATGCCCTTGAGGGGATTCCAGAAGTAACGAAACTCAAAACCAAAGTGGGTGAAGCCAGATTGCAAAAGACTGACATCTTCAGAAAGATCATGTGGTTTGGCTACGATACTGAGAACACTTGGCATCCGATTGATGCCAATCGTGCCGCTGAAATTCAGGCCATGAATGAAAAAGGCATTTTCCCTGACACCTTAACCACCGATGAAATTGAAGTCAGAAACTTGAAAGAAGTTGGCATCAATCAAGACTTGGCCAAAATGGACAAAAAGTTTAAGAAAAAAGATCAGAAAACGAATCAGGTGCAAGGTCAAGGAAATGTGGCTGGCTCTCCAAACAAGAACCGAAACCGCAATAAAAACAGGAATCGTAACAAAAACCGAAAGCCTGAATAATGAAATCGTTCTTAAAGATTTGTTGCTTGCTTTTGGCTTTTGCCCTGATCAATTCTTGCGATCGAAATCGGGTGTATGAGGAAGTTTATGATTTTGAAGAAGGCATTTGGAATATGGATACCATTCCAGCTTTCAATTTTGAAATTAGCGACAATGCGCCAAAAAGGGTTTTGATCAATGTGAGAAACTCAATTGAGTTCAGATCACAAAATCTTTATCTCACCTATTATTTAATGGATGAAAAAGGCAATGAGCTTAAATCAGAATTGGTGAACGTTCAGTTGTTCGATGCCAAAACAGGTAAGCCTTTTGGAAAAGGCAATAGCATTTTTCAGCATGAAGTTGAGATTTTACCTAATTACTCTTTCCCGAGTATTGGCAAATATCAAATCAAAATCGCCCAGTATATGCGTGAGGCTAACCTAGAAAATGTGCCTTCTGTTGGGGTAAGGTTGGAGAATGTTGATAGATAGAATAGCCTTTTCAAACCTCACTTTTCGCCACTAGCCTTCCGATATTCTCTTTCATGCGCTGCGGGGTAAGCCAGTAATTGCGGCTGTGCACAAATCTGTAATTCCAAGCTTTGGATTCGAGCAAAAAGGGCTTGTATACAAAACTATCCTTAATGGTAATGCTTTCGTAAAACACATTATCATCCGTGAGCAGCACAGCTTTAAAATCAGATTTCCGCTTAATTGATAAATCGGCAAAAGGCAATTCATCTGTAAATTTTAAGTCGAATTCCTTTTCCCAAAGTTTCAGCCTTTCCTTTAAATACCAATGCTGACTAAAGGTTTTCGATGGGTAAACGGCTGGCTTAAAGTCTCCATCTGCCACAGTTCTGGCAAAAGACAAATAAGCTTTCAGCAATTTTGGACCTTCATTTTTGAGCTGATCTACCTTTAGGTTTTCTGGCAGTAGTGAAGTGATAATAATCACCTTTTCTTTGGCCCGGGTAATGGCCACGTTCAATCTATTTTCGCCTCCAGCCGCATTCAGGCTTCCAAAATGGAGGTTGAGTTTTCCCTTTTTATCTGGTCCATAAGCAGTAGAAAAGATGATGATGTCGCGTTCATCACCTTGAACGTTTTCTATGTTCTTTACGAAAAGACCTTTCAACTCTATTCCAGCCTCTTCGATTTTATCTTGAATAAGGCTTTGCTGACTTGCATTGAAAGTAACAATCCCAACCGTTTTTTGAGAAGCTTCTTTTTCCAAATCTTTCAACAGTGCGATTACAGCCTCCGCCTCAATCTCATTGCTTTGATGCTCCCAAACTCCTTCTACCTTAATGAAATCAATGGCAGGATTTTGGTCATTGATATGTTTGAAATGTGGCAGCATCTGAAGCTTCCCTTTATAGAAATGTTGATTTGAAAAATCAATAAGTGCCAATGACTGACTTCTATAATGGCCCTGCAAATGCACTTGCATTAAGTAATTATTGGCCAACTCCAGCAGCGACTCTACTTCTAGGGCTAACTCTTCTTGCTCATCGTCCCACTTGACGCGATATAAATCATTGGGCCTAAGCTGTTGACTGTCTCCAGCAATCACCAATTGCTTTCCTCTGTAAATGGCAGGTAAGCCTTTTTCCGCAAAGCACTGACTAGCCTCATCAAAAATCACCAAATCAAAAAATGTTTCCATTGGGAAAATAGCCGAAACCGATTCTGGCGAAGCCATCCAACAAGGCACAAGATTGAAAAGCTCTTCGTGAAAATTAGAAACCAGTTTTCGCATTGGCCAAATCCTGCGTTTCTTATTCACCTGATGCTGTAAATCGCGGTAAGTCACCATATTATTGAGGCGATTGTATTCGGCAGGTTCGTAGGTCTTTTCTCTGGCGCGCTGCAAAAGAATTTGCGTGCTTGCCTCCAACTTTTCATGTTCGGCCTGCTGAAGATCAGTGAGCATTTGCTCGAACTTCAAGGTTGAAACCGTCCGAAGTACTGGGTACTTGCTTTCAATATGATCAATCCATGCCAAGCGCAAGCTGTTCTCAAAAATCTGAAAGTACTCTGAAGCGGTTCTAATACCCAAATCCTCTAACTTCTTTATACCTGAAATCTGGGCTTCAGAAAAACCAGACACGAGTTGATCCAATTCGCATATCGAATCAAAATCGAGAAGCAAAGTCTTCTTCATTTCCTTTGCAGAAGCTGGATCGCGCAAAACATGATCAATCTGAATTGGAAGAATATATTTATTCCATTGTTCGCGCTTCTTAGGCAAGTCCTTCAAAACTGAAATAATGGTCTTAATGCGCTTCTTCAACTGAGCTGAAGTGAATTTTTTAACAGGGAAATACTCTTTGAAATTGGCGAAAGAAGCAAAAATCAACTTTGCCTTTAGCGCAATCTCCAGCTTATCCAACCAAAGATTAATCTCCTTTTTTGAGAGTGTATTTGGCACAGTGGCTATCCAATCGGCATTTTTAAGTTTCGTCAATTGATGTTGAAGGTTCAAGCGATGATCTATCCGCTGATCTAAAATCTGAAACTGCTCTTTGGTGTCGGTCAAGCCATTGGCCACAAGGATTCGTGCCAGCCTTAGTTTCTCTTTGGAAAAACTCCACTTGATGGATTTAATAAATGATTTTCGAGCATTTGCTCTTTGTTTGAGCAAAATCTGTACTTCAGGAATTTCTTGAATAGTGAGAGAAGTTTCAATTCCAGGCATATCGAAACAAGCGTTGATGAGAATTCGACTATTGGCCAACCAAAGCAAATCGCTTTCCTTGTTTTGCTCGCCAATCATGGGCTTGAGCAAAGCATAGATTTCTTCATTTTGCAAAAGCTCGTTGAACTGCCTCAGTCGATCTAAATTTTCGCCCATCGTTCGGCAGGCATCAAAATCAACTGCTTCACCAATGACCTCTGATACTTGATCAACATACTGCTGCGCTTCGATGGGGATTTCATCTAAATGCCCTTGCATTTTCTTCAAATCATTGATTTTGAAGTCTGCAAAATCCACCCTTTCCGCCCATGGATAGCCCTCTTTATTCAAGCGTAGCGCATAATCGAAATACTGTTTGAGGTCCTTTTCAAAAGCTTGCTCCCTAAAATCAAAATAGTGGTATTCTTGCACCAAGGTGACAGTTTCTTGTTCTGGGTAAGAAGTGAGGTAAAGCTCTTTTACCGAAAGGCCACATTCTTGGTCATCGAACAATGCCTTTTTATAATCTTCTAAAACCTCAGAAAGATCGTCAATCGTCCTGCTGGCTTGTTTAAAGCTTCGGTCTAGCTGAATGGCATCCAGGTTGGTATTGTTCCTTTTGTACTCGTTAAGCCGTTCAATCTGATTGGCGATTTTATCATAGACCTCTTTTCTGTCATTTTTGAAATCATGGACCAAAGCCACAAATTCGTTGATGCCCTGCTCTTTTAACCTTTGGTAAACAACATCCAGTGCCGCCCGCTTCTGACTTACCAAAAGCACCTTCTTTCCCCTGGCCATATAATCCGAAATCAGGTTGCAGATTAATTGCGATTTACCAGTGCCTGGTGGGCCTTGAACCACCATCGAATTACCCTTTTTTACTGCCTTGATGGCATTTTCTTGAAAAGCATCTTTTCGAAAAGGCGTATAGGTTTCTTCTTCTTTTACTTTATCCAAAAAGTAGCGATAGGCGTCAAAATCAGCACCAAAATCATTTTGTTCCGAAAGGTTTTTTTGAGCGAAAAAGTCTTCGAAATTATCTGATTTCAAATGCTCTATCAGAAATTCATAATCTGGAATTAGATAAGAATCTGCTTGCGGAAAAATGCCCAAAACGGCCTCGGAAATTAAGCTCAATTTACCGTTGTCGTTGGCCTTTTCGAAGCTGTCTTTGGTGAATTCTGAAAAAGGAGTGAGTTTATCGGCAAAAATTTCTCTTCCAAAGCGGATTGCAATATTACTTTGTTCTAGCAATTCATAGAGTTGAGTCCTGAAAACGGTGCTGTCAGCATCAAAATCATCAAAAGACCTGTCCAAGAGCTCTTCATCAATTTTGATTTTATTATAATGGGCGAAGGCCAATAAAAAACTTTTATTGAGACTGGTATTGACTTCCTTTCGTGGCTTTAGCAGCCATTCGTTTTGCTCCAATTCCAAGCTCATAGGAAAGAAGATAAGTGGCGCTCTTACAATGGTGCCATCGTTTAATTTACCGTGAACAAATGGCCAGCCCACATACAAGTCTTTACCACCTGTTTCTTCAAAAATAAACTGCTCTCGCCTTCTCAATTTGGCCATACGAGTGGCGATTTTATTCGAATTGGCATCTCTGCTGTCTGAATTAGGAATTAATTTGATACTTGATTTTTGAGCAATCACGTCTTCTAAAACCCTGAAAGATGGCTTTAGATCAAGAAAATCAAAATCATGCAGGTCGATGAATTGATCGGTCAACAGCCTGAGCAATACTAACGAACGATTATTCGCTGAAAGGTTCGTCAACCGCCTGAGGTAGGATTGCAAAATGTGCTGCATGATCGAATTTAAGCATTAGAACTGGCTTAGTGTAGCACTTAACAGAATAAAAAAAGGATGCGACTTATAAAGCCCACATCCTTTCAAACAGTTATGAAAAAATTTTATTGCTTAAAAACCTTGCCGTCTTTCATTACGAATTTGACCTCCTTTAACACAGAAATATCTTGAAGAGGATCCCCATCCACAGCTACAATATCCGCCATTTTACCAGCTTCGATAGAACCGAAAAGGTCTTGAACCCTCAATAACTCTGCTGCCGCCATGGTGGCGGATTGAATGGCTTCCATTGGTTTCATTCCAGCTTTTACCATAAATACAAACTCTCCAGCATTGTCTCCGTGTGGATAAACCCCCGCATCTGTACCAAAAACGATTTTAACACCTCTTTTATAAGCTTTGGCAAAAGTATCGCTGATTTGAGGACCAACTTCTAAGGCCTTTTTTGCTACCACGGCCGGGAAAAAACCCGGGATTTTGGCCCTGCCCACCACATATTCTCCTGCCGAAATAGTAGGCACGTAATAAGTGCCTTTCTGAATCATTAAATCCATGGTGGCCTCACTCATAAAAGTACCGTGTTCAATGGTGTTGATTCCTGCTTCTACAGCCCTGCGCATTCCTTCATCGCCATGGGCGTGAGCGGCTGTTACCATTCCATATTCTTTGGCAGTTTCCACAATGCCTTTCAATTCATCCATTTTGAACTGGGGTCCCTGTCCGTCTTTGGCGACAGAAAGTACTCCGCCTGTCGCTGTAATTTTAATTACATCCGCTCCATTTTTATAGCGCTGACGCACAGCCTTTCTTGCTTCTTCTTCACTGTTGATCACGCCTTGATCTGGTCCCGGGTCGCCCATTAAATCATAACGCGCGCCATTGGTTGGGTCGCCATGGCCGCCCGTTGTAGCGATGGTTTTCTCAGCGGTATAAATTCTTGGCCCTACTACTTTACCTGCGTTGATGGCTTTTTTGAGCGCTACATTTACTCCAGTCCCACCTAAATCGCGAACGGTTGTAAAACCCGCCATCAATGTTTTTTGGGCATACATTTGAGCATCATAAGCAACATCGGCCTCATTCATAATGTATTCATTCAATTGTGTGTTCGGATTGCTTTGCGATTCGATATGCACGTGCATGTCCATAAAGCCGGGCATCACAGTTTTATTTTTTAGGTCGATAATTGCATCGCCTTTTGCTCCTTTGCTATAGCCCTTTTCTACTGCAATAATTGTATTGCCTTCGATAATAATGGAGACAGAAGTTGCCACTTCGTTTGATTTTCCATCGATCAGCTTTCCAGCATGAATAATTGTTTTTTGTGCATTTAAGCCTAAAGCCATCAAAAGCAGCAGGCAGATTGAGGTGATTCTCTTCATAGTCGATTAAGGTTTATTGGGTAAGTTAATGATTTGGTGGTATGTAATGAATGCATATGTGACAAGGAAAAACACCCTTTAATCCTCAGTCTTCGGAATCATTCGAACTAAGTATTGGTCATTTTCATCTTTGTGTAAATAGTACACAAACCAACCACATTCTTCGGCAATGTCTTCCAACGTGTTCTCATCAATATAAATCCAATCGAACCAATCACCTTCAATGCCTTGGTATTCGTATTGAAAGCTGACTTGGCCGTAGTATTTATCAGTTGGTAAAGCTTGTCCTTCATACAGGTATTTGATGTCTGAGGTATCAAAGAGCAGTTGACCCTCTGGTTTGAGAAGTCGCTTGGCATGATTCAAAAAATTCCTGAAACCATCTAAAGAGCCTACCAAACCGATGCCATTCATCAATAAAATAATAGTATCATATTTACCTTCCTGATAAGTAAAAAAATCGGCCTGCACTGCCCGTTGTAGTCCATCATTGCGCATAATTTCCACTGCAATGGCTGAAGTATCGATGGCCGTTACATTCTTGTTCATTTGCTGAAGCACCATGGCATGACAACCCGCTCCTGCCCCAACGTCTAAAATGTCGCCATCTGCAATAGACAATGCCATTTGCTCCATTTCTGGCATTTCATCATAACTTCTGAAAAAATACCAAACGGGCATCTGTTCAGTTTCACCATAAGAAGTATTCAAATAAAGGACTTCACCCTCTATTCCTGCCTGAAAATCCTTTAATGCTTTTCCGTAAACATCCATGGACGTAAAAATACATTAAGATTTGGTATCACATGGATGCCCGAAGCATTTGTAAAAATATTTATGACGAAGCGTAACCAGGTTTTAATCCACAAATCACCACTCAGGATCAAATAATTCAAAATATAATTTTACCAAAAAATTTAATTACCAAATAATATACCGTTCAAGGCGCTTTAAAATAAGTAATGGTCCAACCATTCAGACTAAAATTACCGCGCTAGACATATTTAAATTCACAAGCCTTTTAACATTATCGACATTTGCATGTTGATACAGAAAATATTCTAGGGTTTGAAATTCAATCAGTTAACTTTTTTAATACCACTATTGCTCCTGGGCTACGCTACCAATGCGCAGCAATCGAGGAAATCCTTTGAGGCAGTGCGCACCGAGGAGAAAATAACTATCGATGGCGTTATAGACGAAGATATCTGGTGCCAGGCACCTGTTCAAACTGATTTTGTTCAAAACAGCCCAAATCCTGGTGCTCCCGCTAGCCGCAAAACTGAAGTAAGATTTTTGTACGATGACAATGCCATCTACATATCGGCTCAATTATTTGATCAAAAAGAAGAAGTTTTCAACCTGCTGACCAACCGCGATAATATTGGCAATTCTGATTATTTCGGGGTCAGTTTCGATCCTTATAATGCAGGTTTAAATGGTGTGGGTTTATTTGTTACCGTGGCGGGTGTGCAATATGACACGCGGTATTCTAACGGAGGCAATTCCTCTATCTGGCGAAATGATGAGGCATGGAATGCTGTTTGGCTTTCCTCCACCAAGGTATATGATGATTATTGGGTTGTAGAAATGAAAATCCCTTATGCTGTGCTCCGTTTTAATTCTAAGGATGTACAAAATTGGGGAATCAACTTTGTTCGCCAGAACTCTTCACTGAACGAAGCCTCTTTTTGGAATCCAATCGATCCGCAAATTGATGGCTACCTGAACCAAGCCGGAGTGGTGACCAATATCAAGAACGTAAAAGCGCCTACTCGTTTGTTCTTCTACCCTTACGTATCCACCGTATTTAACCGATCCACAGCCACTGGCTTTACGCAGCCTCAATTGAACGGAGGAATGGATATTAAATACGGAATCAATGATGCTTTTACCCTAGACATGACCTTGATTCCCGACTTTAGTGGGGTACGCTCTGATAATCAAGTATTGAATTTAAGCCCATTTGAAGTCCGCTTCGATGAGAACAGGCAGTTCTTTACGGAAGGCGTTGAGCTATTCAACAAAGCAGGCCTTTTTTATTCTAGAAGAATTGGCGGCACTTTCGGGAACATCACAGAACAACTTGCCGATAACGAAGAGGTGACTTTTAGCCCTCAAGCAGCTCAACTTATCAATTCTAGTAAAATTACCGGGCGAACGAACAGCGGCTTAGGCATAGGGTTTTTCAATGCCATTACTGATCGCACCTTCTTAACGGTAGAAAATACAGAAACTGGCACAACCCGAGAAGTGGAAGGCGATCCCATGACCAACTTTAACGTTTTGGTACTTGATCAAAACCTAAAAAACAATTCTAGTGTAACCCTTACAAATACTAGTGTTTTAAGAGCAAAAAATGGAGATGATGCCAACGTAACTGGATTCAACTTTTCATTGAATGACAAAAACTTAAATTGGAGAACCTCTGGTTTTGTGGGATATAGCAGGGTGGTTTCTTTCGATGACAACGGAGATAATAAGAACGTAGCAACTGGGGTTAAATACAACCTCGGAATCAGAAAAAGCAGGGGAAAGTACCAATATGGCATCAGTAGAAATGTTGAAAGTGATACCTACGACATTAATGATTTAGGATTTTTAAGAAGACCCAACCAAATTGAACACAGAGCGGATTTCTCTATGAATCAATTTAATCCTGTAGGTATTTTTAACAATTATAGAATTAGGCTTCAGGGTCAGTACAACAGACTTTTTAATCCAAATACCTTTACCAACATGGATTTAGGATTGAATTTAAATTTCAATTTTAAAAACTTCTGGGGAGCCAATATTGACTTTGGTTTAAACCCAGGAAACAGTTTTGATTACTTCGAAGCCAGGCAAGATGGTTATGTCTTAGAAAGACCTTCAAGGCATGATGTGCGTTTCAACATTAACACAGATAGTAGAAAAGCAATCAGAGTGTCTGCGAGATACAGCATAGCATCGAGACCTGATTGGGGCCAAACTGATAACTCTCTTAACTTCTCGACCCGCGTGCGCATTGGCGAAAGGGCAGAAATTAGCCATAATATTGATCAATCTTTGCGTAGCCAAGAACGCGGCTATGCCACAAAACTGTATGATGAAAATGACAATTTGCAATCCGTTATCATTGGCCAGCGCGATGTGAATACCCTGACCAACACCGTTGATGCCCGCTACATTTTCACCAACCGAATGGGAGTTACCTTCCGCGTTAGGCATTACTGGAGCACCGTAGAATATCAGCAATTTTATGATTTAAGCGAAGCCGATGAACTCACCTCTTCGGACTATACAGGAATTGACCCTGATACGCTGGAAAAACTCCATGATAGAAATTTCAACACATTCAATATCGATATGGAATACAATTGGCAGTTTGCGCCTGGTTCTGAAATACGTGCGATTTGGAAAAGAAGCATTGGCTCAGATGACAAGGCCACCGATTTGAACTTCTTCGACAACTTCAACAATACTTGGACTGCTCCGAATGTGGATAGCATCACCATCAGACTGGTGTATTTTATCGATTACCTGAATGTGCGGAATATCTTCTCGCGAAGTTAATTGTAATTACAAACTGGGCTGGCTACCTTATTCGCTAAATCAAAAGTCATTAATTATTTAGCCCATCTCTACCTATCAGGCGCCAATCCAAAATTGGCCATTGGCAATTTTTTAGGCGATTTCGTCAAAGGAAATCAGTACTTGGATTTTGAACCGGAAATTGCACAGGGCATTATACTCCATCGCGAAATAGACCGATTTACCGATAGTCACGAGGTGGTGAGTGAAAGCAAAAAGCGACTTTCCGAAAAATACAGACACTATTCCGGAGTGATTGTCGATATGTTTTATGATCATTTTTTGGCCAATAACTTTGGCGAGTTTCATCATCAACATTTAAAAATATTTACCGAATATCATTTCGTCAACCTGATGGAATTCAGACCGAACATGCCAGAGAAGGCCCAGAAAATGCTCCCCTTTATGGTAGAGAATAATTGGTTAATGGCCTATGCCGAAATTAAAGGCATTCATCGAGCACTAACAGGGCTTTCGCGAAGGACCAAATTCGACTCGAAAATGGATGAGGCCATTCAGGATTTAACCCAACATTATGCCGCTTTTGAGAGTGAGTTCAGACAATTTTTTCCTGAGATTCAGGCGCACATTAGTGATTTCAGATCAAATTTAGGTAATTCGTAATCATGATCATTTCCAAACCCAAACGCCAAACCATCTTTTCTTTGACGGTTTTTACCTTGATTTCCTGCCTTGGTGCGCTCTATTTTATGCGCCAGGTTTTGGCCGAACCTCAAGGTACATGGCGATACATTATGCTTGGGTTTCTGTTGGTGGTTTCTTCTATTTTGCTCTATAAACTGATCTTCAATTATAAGGTATTAAAAATTAGCCACGACAAAGTGCATGTTTATTATCCCTTTCGGTTTTATAAGTCGGTGAACGATATTAACGATTTGGGTGCTTGGCAAGAAACCACTGTAAAGGCCAATAGAACCGACTACAAGGAATTGAAGTTAGTGTTTATCAACAAAGGCTATGTCAAAATCTCGAACCAAGAAAACAACGAATACGACAAGGTTTACAATTATATCAAGCGCAAAGCGCCCAAAAAACAGGTAAAAGAATCATGATTAAAAATGCACTGTTAATTGCTTTGGGAGGTGGCGTTGGCAGTGCTTGCCGCTACCTGATTCAAACCTCTTTTCATAATAAATACCCTAACCTATTCCCCTATGGCACTTTTGCTGTCAATATTTTAGGCTGTTTGCTTATTGGGCTTTTGATGGGTTTGGTGCATCAGCAGAAGTTGATCAGCCCGCAAATCAGCCTGCTTCTAATTGGGGGATTTTGTGGCGGATTTACCACATTTTCTACTTTTGCTTACGAGGGCAATACGCTGCTTTTAGAAAACAAACCGCTTCAAGCCCTTCTCTATCTTGGACTTAGTGTAGTTTTCGGAATGCTAGCAGCCTATTTGGGCTATAAGTTGACGAGGGGTTAGCATAGAGCTAAAATGTTGCGACCAGTTTTGGAAGCTAAAGGTATTCTTCAGCCACCATTCCTGATAGTTCGCTATTTATTATTAACAGCTTTTTGCTCCTTCCTATTCGAAATCAGCCCTCTTAGCTCAATAAATGGATAAAAATTATCAACCTCACTTTCATCTAATGCCTCCCAATCGATAAAGTCGATTTCCATTACAGTGTCGTATTCACCCAAAAGGCTATCAAGTAGTATATAAACAGCATTTTGTTGAAATCCTGACCCATCGTAATTCCTTATATTCAATTCTATACTCAATTGGTCAACTTCTACCAAGAATCGAAAAAAGATATCCTTATATCCAATTTCAAGTTCTCCCATTTTTATACTTAAATCATCTCCTTGGTTTGGTTGACGAAATGCAAGAAAAATCCAATGATCATGTTCAGGAGCTTTACTAATTAAATTTTCCACTTGTTCAAAGGACTCTTTGAGACCATCAGCAGAAACTATAAATTCTTTTGTGTCATTTTTTAATACTGGACTAAATGCATAAGCCAAGTTGGAATCAATAGCCTTTATCCTTTCCGTTAAACCATCAAATATTCGTTCTCTGTCAATTTCAGAATCTGTCCCGTAGAATAATTCTGCTTCGTTTTCTAAGAACCAATCCCAAAATTGTTCTTCCTTTGATTTCTTTTGAAATAATTTTTTAAACATGATTTTTCTGGCTCCTGATCTTTGATTATGACGATTGAAAAAACATACTCCAATGTATATTCAATGTTATTTTAAGGATGAATATAGTTAGATTTTTAGGACGTGAATAGCCATGTAATACATTATTTAAGTCTGCTTATTGGTGATAAATTATCGCACAAACCCTGAAAGGGTCATATGTTTATAGCAATTCAGTGCCAAGAACACATTCGACCCCTACAGGGTCGTATATCCAAATTCCTTAAAGCTATAAACATTAAATTCCTTCAGGATTAAGGTAAAAGTGCAGACTCAGATTAATGAGTGCCTAGAGGTATATGTATATTAATGGCTCCAATCGTAAGTATCCAATTTCATTAAACAGGCGATAAGCAGATCAATCGATGCTTGAATATCTTCCTTATGCGCCATTTCAATCACTTGATGCAAATGGCGCGTTGGGATGGAAATCGCGCCAGAAATCGCCCCATTTTTCCCCATTCTTTGCACACCTGCCGTATCGGTGCCACCCGCAGTCAGAACTTCGGGTTGCCATTTAATTCCAGCTGCACCAGCTGTTTTCTTCATAAAATCCACCATCCTGTAATCACATATGGTAGAGGCATCCATGATTTTTATTGCTGTTCCGTTACCCAATTTTGTCACCATTTCGTGTGGTTGTGCTCCTGGCAAATCGAAGGCAATGGTAGTGTCGAGTCCAAAGCCAAAATCTGGGTTAATAGCATGTGCCGAAACGTTGGCTCCTCTTATACCAACTTCTTCTTGTACAGTAAACACCCCATAAACATCATAAGGCTGATTTTTAAGGTTTCGCAAAGCCTCGATCAAAATAAAAACCGACACTCTATTGTCAATGGACTTACAATTCACGCAATTGCCCATTTCAATAAGCCCACGTTCACGAGTGATTGGGTCGCCCACCCGCACAAGTTTAACCACCTCCTCTTTGGGCATGCCTAAGTCAATAAAGTAATCTGAAAGTTGGGCGAGCTTTTGGCGCTCCTCTGCCGACATTACATGAATAGGCTTGCTGCCCATTACCCCAATTACATCTTCTCTACCATGAATAATCACGCGCTGCGCAGTTAAAGTCTTTGGGTCAAAACCACCAAGGGTATGAAAACGGACAAAACCGTTATCGTCAATATGTGTAACGATAAAGCCAATTTCATCCATATGGGCTGCCACCATGGCCCTTTTACCTTCTGGGTTGTTCACTCCTCTTTTCAGGGTCATCACATTACCCATATTGTCAATAGATAATTCATCTACTAGGGGGCTTACTTCAGCAATGACCAAATCACGAACTCTTTTTTCGAAGCCAGGGGCTCCAGCAACTTCACAGATTTGTTTTAAAAGGGCAACATTAATACTCATATCCATAGATTTTAGTCCACGAATATAAAGCTTAAAACACTGAGTGGAAAGAGAATCTAGAGGTCTTCGGCCAAAGTAAAAACAACCGTGAGCGAGTAAACCCCGGGCGTATATGCAATGGTAGGTGTAAGCCTATAATCTATTCTAAAACGATGGGTAAAAGCATCGTTTACAGGATCGCCAGGTTGATTTGTACCAATACCCGTAGTGGTCAAAGGGTCGTTGGCGGCTGTTCCGATGATAAATATGGGAGATGCGTTGTCCTGTAACTGAAAAAATGAGGTTTGTTGCGAAGTGGCACCAGGGCTAGTGGCCCTAATTTCAAGTATTGAAACTGGAACAATAGAAGTGCCCGCACTGGAATAAGAGGAGAGGACATCCCACTGGCCTGCCGTCAATGTTTGAGTGCCAACATACAAGTCCCATTGTGAGGTAGACTCCACCCTGAATTCAGTGGCGCCCGACATTATAATTCCGTTGTTGTATTGCTGGATTGTGTTAAAAGTAAAATTCAAATCCGTTCCTCTGGTTATGTTGATGTCGAGTGTCTGACACCATGCCACTGAGGAAAGAAGTGAAAGTATTAATATGAAGCACGCGCTTCTTTGCATGTATAAAAGTATATAAAAATGAAAGAGGTAGCAATATGCTACCTCTTTTTACCAATCAACATAAATCGAACTAACTTCTTACTACGTCTTAGTAAAAAGTAATTTCTTATAAATCTTCAGCGAGTGTGTAAATCACATTCAAACCGTAGAAACCAGCCTGATATTGAGCAGTCAAGGTTGGAACGATTCTGTAATCTACTCTGAAGAAGTGGCTATCAGGTGTAGTTAAATAAGTACCTGCGGCAATACCATCACCCGCACCTACAGTTCCAACAATGTTCAAACGAGTGTTTGGAAGCGCTGTAAAGTTGCTCAATGCAGAAGAACCAGCACCATCAATTACTCTAACTTCTAACAAGGTAGAAGGAACAGTAGAAGTACCAGCACTAGAGAAAGCCTGAAGTTGAGCCCAGTTTACAGTCTCAGCTTGAACGTAAAGGTCCCAAGGCACAGTAGACTCTACTCGTAACTCAGTAACGTTTGGCTTGATAATACCATTCACATAGCTAGGAATGGTGTTGAACGTGAACTCCACGTTAGGATCCGTTGCCAATGTTAAGTCAAGAACGCCTTGAAGGTCCATTGCAACGTAAACGAATTCGTTGTCGTCTGGTAAAACTTGTGCATTCACCTGTGAGGCGAATGTGATCGAGAGTATTACCGCTACGGCAACAGCTCTTAATTGTGACACTTTTTTCATGAGTATAATGTTTAGGTTAAAAGTTTCGATATGTGAATGTATGAACTTATTTTCATATATTAAAATATGCCTTCGAAAAAAATTTTGCTTTTTTTCTAAAATCTTCGTCAAAAGACCAGAAACGCAGTTTTTTATTTGGAATATTTTTTTCATACGGTCTAATTTCCTCGTTCAGGAATGGTAATTTCTATTTCTGCCGCTGCTACCTCGTCCCTATTTCCATAATCTAAAACACCCAAAACCGAGTATTTTCCTGGTGGATAGTCGCTAGGAAGCTGAAAAACAACATCGCGGTTGCTGGCTGGCAGCACGGTAAAGTTCTTAGCCTCCAGCCTTTTTGTTTCACCATTGGCCAAATTGGTGACTTCGGCATAGGAGTTACATTTCAAAAAAGTCTCTCCAATATTCCTCAAGCGCAGCACAAGCGAATTTTCCTTGTAAGTAAAATCGATCACCTCTCCTTTAGAATAGGTAACACTTGGCGGAGTCTGGAAAATATACACCCCAAAACGGTAAGACTGATTTAGGTTAACGATCAAACCATCACCCCCTTCTTGTTTGGCTTTTCTTTCTTGTGCAAGCCGAATATAGGCCACGGCCCATCTGGCCATCAGTGCGGTAGAATCCTGAGGAACGTCCATCACCAACATTATTTCTTGTTGCTCGCCTGGCTGCAATTCAAAATAAGAGGGATCGGCACTTACCCACTCAGCGCAAGAGCGCGCCTGTTGACCTTTTTCAAGGAACTCGCTTTTGCCTTCACGGCTGGCATCAAAATCGCCAAAATCTACTTGAAAAATTTGGCGCTCTTCTGAGTTGTTCGCCACAGTAATTTTGCCTCGTTGGCTTCCCCCCGGTGGGACTTTAAAATTAAGACGGGTGGGAGAAGTTGATATCTTCTGCCCGTAACCTTCAAAAACAAACAACAACGGCAGCACAAAAAATACTGCCCTCATCAGCGTTTTAAAAGATTCTAGATTTGATTTACTGTTCATTGTTGGATTGGTTTATTTATTATCAAATTTCTTTATGTTCAGTGCTCTTGATTTTTCAATCAAATAGAAAGTGACTTGGTAATTGACATTCACGTTGTTGACGTTGAGCGTATAGCTGCTTTGCGCAAACTGAAACTGCTCATCAACCGCCTGCTCGTTTACCCTTATGGTATAAAGCCCGAATGGCACATAGAGATTGAACTCGCCATTCTGCCCACTTAATCCGCTATACACATTTCCGTCCTTGTCAGTCATGGCTACCCTTATGCCTGAAAGGTTCATTCCTCCTTGGCCTAAAGCTGAATATTGGGCTTGTTGCAAAATGATGTTTCCTTTTACCTGCACCCCCCGTTTCAGTGGAACAAAAACAGTTCTATCTCCATCCAGAATCACCTTCTGCCCATCTCCCTTGAACCATCCCTCGATATTGGAGAGCACATCACTCTTCACCAAATACTCTGCTCTTGGTAGATCTTTAAAAATTACCACACCTTCGGCATTGGTCATTAACGAAATGTCTTTCACCGTAATAATGGCATCTTGTACAAAGTCCTCTCCTACATCCCTTACGTTATTGCCGTTCAAGTCTTTAAACACCACTACTTCTAAATTGTGGCTTTTACTGCCTGGGCGTTTGATATTGAATACCTTTTTTACACCAATACGCAACAAGAAATTGCTCTGCGAGAAAGTATTAAACACTCCATCGCCAAGCGCATTTAGGCTGGGCAAAGGGCTTTCTCCTTGGTCTATGTTGAACAACTCTCCGGTAATGGTGAATTGGAAATCATTTTTGGAATAATAAGTCAGCTGCGGACTAAAGTTGCTTCGGGTTCTGGCCAAAACAGATTCGTAACTTAGATTGAAGGTGGGCCGCACGGACAGTCGAGCCTTTTTAAAGTTGAGATTGGCATAAGCCGAAAAGAAGACTGATTGCGGATTTATACCATCTTCTAATATCCTTAGATTGTCGAGTACATTAAAAGGTCCGTAATAATACCTTGCGGTTACGTTCAAATTTTTATAGCGAACCGTATTTTCCCATCGCGCTACCAAATACGGTTTGATATTGTAGTCCAAGGCTTTTGTAAAACCAGTATAAAAACGGCTATACACTCTAAAGTCTGATTTTCTATTGGTAGAAAAGAGCACCCCACCACCCATGGTAAAAGTTCTTAATCCCAACACTTCATCGTCATGGATGCGAGGATAGAGCACAAAAGTGCCTGCGTCTGAAGTCCATCCATATTGAAACTCATAAATATTTCTTTTGAACTTGTTATCGGGGAATAAGCGTCCTTTGCTGTAAATTTCGGCTTGCCTTTCATTGATATCTGCCTTGAGCCCAAAGTATTGACCCACCTTAAAAGGGTATCTTAAATTTAAATTAATGGCGGTAGTTCCTCGGTATTGCGATAAATAGTTGGCACTATTCCATCTGATTTGCGAGGCCATGCTGATGCCAAAATAGGTGACGCTGTATTTTAAGCCAAAACCATAACCGCTTGTGGTAAAAGGATTTGTACTTTGGGTGTGCTGCTCTGTGCTGTAACCAGCGCTTACTCTTAAAATGTGACTACTTTGAAATCTATAGGTGCCGTTGGCAGTCACCAAGTTACCACCAATATCATTGAATTCGTCATTTCTACGAACCATCTCGGTTTCTAGGCTCAGCTTCTTTGCGCCATTATAGGCCACTCTCAATCCGATGTCTGTATTGTTATTCTGCAAATTTCCATTTTGCTGCCTAGTGACATAAATGGCGCCTACCCTAAAATTTTTGTAATTATAACTCCCCTTAATTCCAGTGCCGTTCAACAACACCTCCATGTTATCGCCAATATTGCCTACCGCTACTTGATAGTCGGGGGTGGTGTATTGCAAGAAGCGGTAAGAACTTAGGAATTGCGTTCCAGTAAAAACGCTACTCGATATGATGGTCTGATAGTAATACCTCAGATTTTTATTAGCAGCCAGATTGGTCTCACCGTATAAATCCAAACTAAAATTCGTGAACTGAGAAAGCACATTATACGAGTTGAAATCAACCGTTAAGGGAATGGTAGAATTGCCATTTTCGTTTTCTACCTTTTTTTCATTGCCCAGTTGAAACAGATCAACCCGCCCGCCTGCAGTAGAACCACTACCCGAATTATCTCTTACTTGCACCTGAACCTTATAAACGCCTTCTTCTACCTCCTCGGCAATGACGGATTTTGCAGAAAAGAAATCATTCTTGGTTGACTCTTTACCGAGTTTTGCAAAGAAGGTCAAGGTGGTATCCACGCCCACCTCCAGCCGCATGGTCATGGCGTTTTCGGCCAGAGGGTTTCCGAGAACATCCAATATCTTAATTTTTGTCGGGGTGGTGAACAGGATATTTACGTCCTCATAAGAGTTACCTGTATTGGTGAGATTGACCTTAAATCTTGTGGTATCGCCTTCGGTAGGAAAATAAGCTACCTTATCCAACACATTGGCCCTCCATTGCGACAGTTTAGTAATTTCTAGGCTCCATGGCGTGCTCGCCAGCGGAATATTTTGGGTAGAAACTGCCGAGGCGTTGATGAAATAATTAACATTGCCCTCTGCATTTTTTTGGGGTACAATGCGTACAGGTATAAAAAGTGAATCACCGGCAGCTACATTGTATACTTTTGAGCGGTCGGCCAGCGTTTTCCAACCTGCGGGAGAAGAAACGTCCAAGGTGAAAACCATCCGCCTTGCGTTTCCATTTTTAACCCTCAAAACATTCGTTGCGACTTGTTCAACCGACCCTACTGTGGACTCTTGGATAAAGGACAAAGTGAAACCATTGGCAACGACATTGTTTTGAGCTTGAGCAAAAATGCACAACATCAAAAATAGCGTGCCAATCACAGATATGGAGAGTAACCTCTCAAGCCTGGGAGAGCAGGGAATCACAATAAGTCAGTACTTTGGTGTTAGGTAACTTCAAAGTTAAAAAACCTAGGCTAAAAACCTATAAGAAAAGCGCTTACTTTTTTCGTAAAAAGTGGGTTTAAAATGCGTAGAATTATTTTTTGGATACGAAACGCGTTTTTAGAACCGTAAACGACAACACTTTTTTTATATAAAAAAACAATATAGAAACCTTTTACAAACCAGAACCAAAATAATGCTTTGGATACTTAGCATATCCTACTTTGATTGACATAAAAAAGTACATCAGGGATTCACAAAAAAAGGTGAGAAATGAATCAAGAGCTGAGTCAATTTTGAATGCTGTCAACGATCAGAACGAATGATTTTAAGCGGAACGCCAGAAGCCAGAGAAAATAAAAAAAGCCCCTAATGTCGGGGCTCTTCGTGCGCACGAGAAGATTCGAACTTCCACACAACTTAATGCACCACCCCCTCAAGATGGCGTGTCTACCAATTTCACCACGTGCGCATTGGCCTTTTAGAGGTCGGCAAAAGTAGCTATTTTCGATCAATTCAAAAACACAAATCCCCCATTAAAATTATAGCGATTGTAATTAGCTTTCTTCTTTCCTACTTTTAGCTTAAGCTATTTGAATATGAATTCAATCAACAAAAACGCCATCATAGGTTTGGTCTTCATCGCAATCGGTGCGATATTCCTTCTGGACAATCTAGAGATTATATCTTGGAGAGTACGGCATTATCTTTTTCAGTGGGAAAACATTTTTATAATTGTCGGATTGGTACTGCTCACCAACCGCGAAAACTTTAGGAAAGGCCTGATTTTCCTCGCCATTGGCATCTTTTTGAACCTCGATAACTGGTTCCATGTGGACGTCAATCTTTTTGATCTTTGGCCCATCGCCTTGGTTTTGATTGGTATTGCTTTGATTGCGCGAAACAAAAACTCGGAAGAAAAATTGCAGAACAGCCAAAATGAAGGACTTTTTGATGCCGATAAAATTGATGATACCGCCATTTTTGGTGGAGGTGACAAAGTTGTCAACAGCCAGTCATTCAAGGGGGGCATGCTCACTGCTATATTTGGAGGATCAAATATCGACCTTACCCAAGCCAAACTAGCAGATGGAAGACAAGTGATTGATGTTTTCTTTCTCTTCGGTGGCTCCAAAATTAGAGTACCACAGGATTGGCAAGTAGAAATGAACGTTACTGGTATTTTTGGCGGAATGAGCGATAAAAGAAAATTCGTTGATCCCGAATTGAATGCTTCAAAACGACTTTATATTAAAGGAACTGCCATTTTTGGCGGTGCCGATGTCTCGAACTAAATCCAAAGTTTATGCGCTATTTGATCTCTCTCTGCCTTACTTTATTTTTCATTGATGGCGCTGCACAAGACCGCATCACAGGCAAGTCCTTTGCCACCCGATCCGAGGTAATTGCTCAACACGGAATGGCTGCGACAAGCCAACCATTGGCAACACAAGTGGCGCTCGATATTCTAAAACAGGGCGGAAATGCCATTGACGCGGCAATAGCTGCCAATGCAGTCTTAGGATTAGTAGAGCCCACAGGAAATGGTATTGGAGGCGATCTTTTCGCCATAATTTGGGATGCAAAAACTGAAAAACTCTATGGCTTGAATGCCAGTGGTAGATCTCCTTATAATCTCACTTTGGATTACTTCAAAAAAAATGGCTACACAAGCATTCCCGCTTATGGCCCACTGCCCGTTTCGGTGCCAGGGGCTGTCGATGGTTGGTTCGAAATGCACAAGAAATTCGGCACTATGGACATGCAAAAAATCTTAAAACCAGCCATAGATTATGCGAACAACGGCTTTCCAGTGAGTGAATTGATTGCTTGGTACATGGAACAAGGTGCCAAAAACCTGCAAAAATTCCCAGGTTTTAGAGAAACCTACATGCCCAATGGCAACACTCCGAAGAAGGGCGAGATTTTCAAAAATCCAGGACTGGCCAAGACCTTGGATAAAATTGCAAAAGGCGGAAAAGATGCCTTCTACAAAGGCGAAGTAGCAAAAACAATTGCTGACTATATGCAAAAGTTAGGCGGTTTTCTTTCAGAAAAAGACCTGGCCGATCACACTTCGGAATGGGTAGAACCCGTATCTGTCAACTACAGAGGCTATGATGTTTGGGAGCTTCCGCCCAACGGCCAAGGGATTGCAGCGCTGCAAATATTGAATTTATTGGAAGCTTACGACATCAAATCAATGGGTTTTGGCAGTCAGGAATACATTCACACTTTTACCGAGGCCAAGAAAATCGCCTTCGAAGACAGGGCTAAATTCTATGCCGACCCGGATTTTTACAAAACCCCTGTTGATTGGCTACTTTCTAAGGAATATGCCGATGAGCGAAGAAAACTCATCGATCCTGAACGCGCTGGAAAATCCTTTCCCGCAGGAAAATTAAAAGATGGCGATACCATTTACATGACAGTGGCTGATGGAGATGGCAACATGGTTTCTTTGATCCAAAGCAATTATCGAGGCATGGGCTCAGGAATGACGCCTACTGGATTAGGTTTTATTCTACAAGATAGAGGCGAACTGTTCACTTTGGAAGAAGGCCATGCCAATGTTTATGCGCCACACAAAAGACCCTTTCATACTATAATTCCAGCCTTTGTCACCAAAGATGGAAAGCCTTGGCTAAGCTTTGGCGTAATGGGTGGCGGTACACAGCCACAGGCGCATGCCCAAATCATTGTGAATATGATCGATTTTGGCATGAATTTGCAAGAAGCGGGTGATGCCCCAAGGATCCTACATTCGGGCTCTTCGCAACCCACGGGAGAACAAATGACCGATGGAGGAGTGCTTACACTCGAAAGTGGCATTCCTTATGAGGTAATCCGCGAATTGGTAAAAATGGGGCATAAAGTAAGTTGGAATGTGGGCAGTTATGGCGGTTATCAAGCCATTATGTGGGATGCCATTAACAAAGTGTATTTTGGTGCTTCAGAGTCCAGAAAAGACGGACAAGCTGCTGGTTACTAAATATTTATCCTATCCAAATTGATCATGATCAAATATCTAAAATTATTAGCTGTTGCTCTATTGGCAATATCCTCCTGCACAAAAGCCCAAGAAGCTGATTTTGCATTTACCAATGTGAATGTGATCACCATGGAAAATGATCAAGTGCTGAAAGATCAAACGGTGCTGATCAAAGCGGGCAAAATTACCCAAATTGGTGAGGCCAAATCTATCAATACCTCCGCGACTAAAGAGGTGGTAGATACCCAAGGCAAATTCTTAATTCCTGGCTTGGCCGAAATGCATGCACACATTCCTGGCAATCAAAATGGAACTGAACTGGCCGAAGAAACTCTTTTTCTTCACTTATCAAATGGAATAACACTTATCCGCGGAATGTTGGGGCAACCCTATCATATTTCACTGAGAGAGCAAGTTGAAAAAGGGGAAGTGCTTGGCCCAAAAATTTATACCTCGGGGCCGTCTTTCAACAACAACACCGTGACTTCGGCAGCACAAGGCGCTAATCGCGTAAGAGAGCAAAAAGATGCTGGTTACGACTTTCTTAAACTGCATCCTGGTTTGACCCGCGAAAATTTTGATGCCATTATTGCAACAGCCAACGAAATTGGAATTCCGTATGCAGGCCACGTTTCGACTGGGGTTGGGATTAGACGTGCGATTGAAGCAAAATATGGCTCTATTGATCATATAGATGGTTATTTGGAAGGTTTAGTGCCTGCTTCCTTAGACCTTGACCCGGATTCGAATGGCTTTTTTGGGATCAATTTCACCGAGGAGGCTGAGCTTTCAAACCTTCCTGAACTCGTTCAAAAAACCAAAGAAGCTGGTGTTTGGATTGTTCCCACTCAAGCCATGATGGAACGTTGGATGGGTCCGAGCGACCCCTTGGACTTGGCCAAAGACCCAGAAATGAAATACATCCACCCAAACACTTTGAACAACTGGGTAAGCACAAAACAAAATGTACTCGCTCAACCAACATACAATGCCGAGCAAGCCCTTAAATTCAATGAGATTAGACGAGAGATATTAAGGCAACTCCACGAAGCTGGAGTGGGCATTTTATTAGGCTCTGATGCTCCTCAAGTATTCAATGTTCCTGGCTTTTCGATTCAAAGAGAGATGGATGCCATGGCGCGTTCGGGAATGTCGGCTTATGAAATTCTGAAAGCTGGCACTGTAAATCCTGCGCTGTACTTTGGAGATGAAACCGAATACGGAATACTCAAAGTTGGGCTTGACGCCAGCATGGTTCTGCTTGAAAATAACCCCTTGCTGAATATCAGTAATGTGAGTAACCCAGCAGGAGTAATGGTGAAAGGAAAATGGATTTCAAAAGAAGCCATTGAAGAACGATTACGCTCTATTGCCGAACAATATGGCCACTGATCCGGCTCGTTGCTAAACCCTTGCATTTAATCTTCCCCATTTAATTGCATTTATAGTTCACATTTTCAAGAGACTTTTGTAATTTATTGGCTTCTTAACTAATTAGTAACGAGGTTGATTTTTGTTATTTGTGATTCTCGGGTGAATGATTTTTTGTTGCTTTTACCAATCACGCTTGATTTAATAAAATCGACTTCATTCAAAATTTCAAGAGCTTCCTTAAAAGAAGTTTAGGTTAGTTTAATTAAAATCAAGAACCATGGCACTAGACAACACCATCATTTTACCCGATAATGAAGCTGAGGCAATAGCAGTTTTTAGCAGCGCACTAGCCAATGACAAAATCTCGATCATCATTTTTGGTGATACCGAAAAGGCCAATCTAGCGGCACCATTGGCCGATAATTTAGCCAAAACAATTACCGCAGGCTTTCATAGGCAAGTCATTTGGATGAAAAACATTGCGCTATGGGCCAACCTAAAAAGCCATTTGGGAAACGGTACCTTAGATGTAAATGCGATTGACCCTAATCAGACCATTTGCATCAGTATCAGTCTTTCCAATAAGGTTGAATATGCACTGAGTACTTCAAAAACGCCTGATAATATCACATTAACCTTGGCATTTATCAATGCCAGCAAAGCCTAAACCATGCAAAGATTCTATACACTCTTATTTATATCCGTTCTTTCCCTCTCAACATGTTATTCGCAAGTCGTTAAAATCAGAGAATATAATTCGAACAACGAATTGATAGAGGTTTCAAAGCCCTATATCATTGATATTAATGGCAGGCTGAGCATAAATATCGATAAGGCCATTTTGCTAGACACCCTTATTGGTTCCCTTGATCAAAGAGAATACCCAAGTGAAATGCTTGAATTGATCAACCAAGCATTGAGGCTTCAACAAAAAACTTTGATGAGCATGACTACCACAGGCAGTCGTGAAGAACGTTTGAAGGCACTTGATAATTTTAGGGATGGCATGGCGCCTTTACTCATTTATCTTGTTGAGCACCAGGATAATCTGGCAGAAACCCAATTTTACAAGGATTTGGAAGAAGCCTTGGGCAAAACCGATCAAGGTTATAAGCCCTATTTCCAGATTTTAGACCAGTATTATGAACAAGTCACATCACGTTACACAGCGATTGTCAGTAAAAGCTCTGTGAAGTTTAAACTCGGTGGATGGCTCAATACAGAAAAAGGCGCTGAACCTTTCCACATCGAAGGCTTTGATTCCATTAGCAGCAAAGGCATCATCCAAGTACCACGATTTGCGACAAGCATTCCTCAGTCGGAAGTGGATAATTTTAATGAAGCCCGAAAACTGGCTGATTCACTTCAAAACAATACCGAGGTTTTGATTGACTACATGAAAAAGAGGGCATCAAATACGATAGACGAACTAAAAACCATCGAAACCAAATTGAGCGATATTCTCGACAATGGATTGAAAAGCTTCGAGTCGCGATTGGATAGCACCTCCGCGAGTATTCAACAAAAGTTCAGGCAACCTGTAAATGACCTCAAACAATCACTGAACGATTTTAGGGTAGATTTAGCCATTGTCAAGAATGATGTGCAAAATATCACTTTGAATAAGGCATTGGATATCGCAATCGAAGCTGATTCATTGATCAAAGATGCAGGTCGACTCAAAATTGAGGCCGAGCAACTTTACAAAATGGTGACTGACGAAATAGCCGCAGCACCAAGCATTGCCCAAAAATTGAAAAGCGGACTCACCAGTGATATCAGCAATGTTCAAACTCAAATTAAAAATTTGGCTACGGAGTATTTGAACGAGCTTAAAGCTTCACTCGCAGTATTCAACGAAAGCAATATCACGGAACTGACCGAAACTGCAGCCAAATTCACTTCAAGCACTTTTGCCCTTGGTTATAATGATGTTCCAGCCAGTACAATTCTTGATGTTAGAACCGTTGGACAAAGAGAAGTGGGTGATGAAATCTATTTTAAGGCTACGATTGTTCGAGATTCAACTTCTAATGCTTTTGATGAAACCGTGTTCTGGCAAAAATATAGCCTTTTCCATATTGGTTTGAACAGCTCTATTAGGGCTTCTCTAATTTTTGCAGACAAAGTAAACGGCAATTTCGCCAACACTTCCAACGACTTTCAATTGGCGCCTTCCTACAGCGCGATCTTCAAAATTGGCTCCAGAAAGAGCATGTTTTACAATAAATACTTTACTCCTGGGTTGGGCGTAAATGTTTCGACCTTAGACTTTAACAACGACAATACACCAGAAATTGGCATCGGCTTGACAGCCGCATTTTTCAAGGATTACCTTCAAATTGGTTATGGTAGAAACATGGCCACGGATGATAATTTTTGGCTTTTTGGATTAAGACTTCCTTTGTTTGGCTGGGCAACTACCGGAATTGAATCAGCACCAAGCTCAACGGCCATTCAATCGAATTAAAGTCTGCTTCAAAAAACAGGGATTAAAATTCAAGGGCGATCTTATTCAAAATAAGATCGCTCTTGGCTTTATTATTGCCCAATCCCCAGTAGATTTTCTTAAATTTGGTTATGCAAAAAACTCTAGTTTTTACCCTTTTCGCCTTTATTCATTTTCAACTTTTAGCTCAAATCGATCAAGCCGCAGTAAAAGAATTTGCGCAATCTTATTCAACCAAAAAGAATGTTCCGTTAGCTGAAATTGAAGCTATTCTGAACAGCGCGAGCTATAAAGAAGACATTATTGCTAAAATCTCGAAGCCAGCAGAAGGCACAATGACTTGGGGAAGGTACCGCAAGATTTTTATCACCGATGCGCGGATTGATGCTGGGGTAACTTTCTGGGAAGAGCACAAAGCAAGTTTGGCCAAAGTAAGTGCCGAAACTGGTGTGCCTGAGCACATAATTCTAGGAATCATTGGCGTAGAAACTTACTTCGGTAAGCTAAAAGGAAGCTACAAAGTGCTTGATGCCCTTTACACTTTGGGGTTCGGTTATCCTGCCCGTTCAAAATTCTTTAAATCGGAGCTTGAGGCTTATTTGGTATTGGCCAAAGAAGAAAAACTAGATATTGACAGCGTTAAAGGTTCTTATGCTGGCGCTATGGGTTACAGCCAGTTTATGCCAAGTAGCTACCGCGCTTATGCGAAAAGCTTCGAAGAGAATGGAACACGAGATTTGATCAACTCACCAGAAGATGCAATTGCTTCTGTGGCCAATTACCTCAAGGTTCATAAATGGAAAAAAGGCGAACCCATTGCATCCAAAGCTACAATGACCCGAAAAATCACAGGATTGAGAAAACAATCTTTGAAGCCGAAAAACAAAGTGATAGACTATACCAAAATCGGATTTAAGCCCGCAGATAAACTGGAGCCGAGTTTAGCGGCAACAATGATCATTCTTGAAAATGAAGATGGCGAAGAGCATTGGTTTGGGATGGATAACTTCTATGTCATCACCCGCTATAACCATAGCCCCCTTTATGCCATGGCAGTTTATCAATTGGGCGAAGCCATCAAGGCAAAAATCCAATAAAATAAAAAAGGTCCGATTGTAGTCGGACCTCCTTATGCTACCAAAACAGATTAATCTTTTTTATCTACGATCATTTTCTTGTGCAGGAAGAAGGACACGACAAAGCCCAAGCCTAGCATTAGCAAAATCATTACAATGTAACTCAGTTCATCATCCATGAAATGTCGCTCTAATAGTGCACCAAAAACAAAACCGAGCGATAAGCAGATCAGCAAAATGCCTATGAGCATGGCAAAAAAGTAAGATCCCCTTTTTGGTTCTGTTTTGAACAACTTGGCGTCTGCTCCTTTTTCGATAAGCAAAATGCGCTCTTTGTGGCGTGATAAAAGGTAATAATAAAGTACTCCAAAAATTCCTGCAAAGAGGACCAAAAATACTACTGCAGCTTCCATTATGATTGATTTAAATTAAATTCCATTTTGTAGCTATGACCACGGCTTTCAAAATGAGGTTACAGCCAGGCTGAAATTATTCTTTCAGCCATTACGCTTTCCACAACTCATACTTAAAATGCTACGGTTGAGTCATATTGTTTTTCATGCCTTGTGCTAATGCCCCAAATTTGAATCATCAATCAAAAACAAAACGAATATGAAAGCACTATTGATTACACTTTTATCAATTATCACATTTCTTCCAATTCCTAAAATGGAAAAGCCAGAAACTGTAACCATTACCCTAACAGTGGAGGGAATCAGGAATAGCAGAGGTACAATCGGTATTGCCTTGCACAATGAAGCGAAGACATTTCCTGATGGCGAGGCATTTATCACTAAAGAGATTTCGCTTAGTTCATCTGGAAGTATCGAAGTAGTTTTCGAGCATGTGCCCGCTGGAAATTACGCCTTTGCCATAATGCATGACGAGAATAACAGCGGTGAAATAGACTTTAATGAATATGGAATGCCCTTAGAAGGTTTTTGTTTTTCGAATGAAGCGATGGGCGAGAATGGCCCTCCAGATTTTGATCAGGCCTCCTTTTCTGCTGATTCAGACACCAAACTTTCAGCAACCTTGATCTATCTGCTTTAAACTCAAACTCAGATTTTACCCAGCCCCGTACTCCTTGCGAAAACCAAGCGGTATGGGGTTTTTGGTTTTGTTTTCGCAGGCTCGAAGACTACTAGAAAAGAAGCATTTACTTCACCAATTTTCTCGGATATACTGGCGATCAGTCCTAAAATTTTTGAGTTAATCTCATATAGCGGCCTCATGATAGTATCATTTGATAGTATCAAAGGCAGAGTTTTCTATGAAGTTTGTGGCGGACATAACTTCCGAAACTTTGGTCTACAGAGGTAGACAAGAACAAGCCATTGCTTTGCAAGAGTGTTTTTAGTTCAGACTTGTCATGCCAAATTGGTTGATTGCTTGTTTTTTGTTTTTGGCAAGAGAAAATTTCAATTCGCCCCAAGCGGTTCCTTCGATTCCTTTCAATTCAATTCCGCGTTCTGTTTTAATTATTGTGAATAAAAAGTCTGCTAGATTTTTGTCTTTATTTCCCGATAAGTTTTTCAAATCAGCCATTCCGTACTCATCAACCGCTTGAGGTTGGTAGCTATTCAAATTAAACGATAAGTCAATCCAAGCACTTCCTTGATCGCTTTTCATTTTAATTCCTTTGTCAGTCTTCTCTATTATAATTTTAAAGTCTTTCAAATCGGCCTTTTTTTCTTGCGCAACTAGTTGAGCGCTTGTAAGCACGAATATTAGCGCCATTATCCATGCTGAGCAGGCTGTTTTTAAGTTCACTTTTGTTCTCATATCACTTTATTTAAATTCTATTGGGCTTAGTTTAAAACAACACTTTAATAAAATGAATGCGCTCACCATTTGCAAATGATTTTGACCTTTCTATTCACCAATGAAGTATTTGAGAAGAAAGAAAGCGCATTCATTTTATCTACTGTTGTGGGGAGTTCTTCCATTTAGCAGCCATTTTCTCAAGATATCTCTGCTCCTCTTCCAAGGTCATATCTTGAATGTCTTTGTTGAACTTGTCCCTGATTGCCCTCAGTTTAGTAACCAAGCCCTTTTGCGTTTTGATTTTTTCCTTAATCATATTTCTTAATTTCTTTAGGTGTCCGTATCTCAATGGTATTATAGCCCATCAGCAGGTTAATACCATTATACCACCTGATTCTGTCAAGGTTCACAATATGGCCTATGTCCGACTTAGATTTTCAGGCCATTACGGCTACCAGCTCTAGTACTTTGTTTGCAAGTTTTTTGTCGCCTTTAATCTTTATTTGACTGAGAATTTCAGCAGGGCGGATGCTCTTAGAGAAGAGTATCCAAGAAAGTTCGATTGGTATTGTGACAGAAGCTGAAGGTTCTGATTCGCAAGTTGAACGAAGCTCCCATGAATTTTGGGACTTCGCCAGAAACCAAGTGCCACCTGCTGCTGAGGTTATTTTTGTTTCCACCACAGTTCCTTCTGCGGCCTCCACATCACTAAAAGTATGCGGTAAGGCTTGAAAAAAAGTGTTTATCACGGGATTAAAAAACTCTTTAGTCATGATTCCTTCTTTACCAACGGCTTCTCTAATTTGTTGTTGATGATGCCAATACTCCGTGTATTCCCTTGCTACATGCATCCAATTAAAGCTAGTCGATTCGCCTGCCCATGCCACAGGAAATATTGCTTCGTTCCATGGATCAAGCGATTGGTAATACTCCGAAACCAAATCACCAATGGATTCAAGTAGCAGAACAATCACTTGTGGGCTTAACCTTTTTGAAGCACTTACCCAATCGTGATTAAGTTGATTTAACCAGCGAATTAAGTCAAGATATTCTTTTATCTCTGGGGCTTGTTCGCCAAAATACCCATCTCGCTGAATGGATAAAGTCCTTAATTGACCATCTAAAATGTGACTAGCAACATCCTTCACTTTCCATTGCTTAGCAACGGTCTGTTTGTTCCAATCCTCTTGATTCAAAGACTGCAACAGCTCTAGCAGCTTTTCTTGCAGCGGTTTGAAAAGATGTCTTGTGTCGATTGGGATTTCTCGTGGAGTCATGCGGTGATAATCTTTAACGGTTTAGCTAATGTGCGGCTGCCGCTTTCGTGTTTTGTTTTACTGTAACGAAATATAGCAAAGTCCGAGAGACTTGAGCATATGAGAGATGCACCGCGTAATATAAGATCAGGATTGGCCTAATGGCCAGCACTTATATAGCAGTTGCTTGCGCCACGAAGCTTTGCGGTAAGGCTTAGATAAAATGGTCTTTTTGAAAACAGAATCTTTATAAGGTGCTGCACTTTAGGTTTTGGTGGTGATAGATTTATTAAATTCATATTTCTCTTCACCAAGACCAATTATTGTCGGTATTCCTCCTTCAATCAACATGAAACTCAGATCAAAAGGTTGTTTGGAGTTCTTGCCCTTAAACGAAAAGTAGACTTCTGCGGCTCCATAAAAAATAGTTCTCAAAGCTATAAGTCCGTCCTTATCTGGTTTATGAAATTCATACTGGAATACTTCTGGATTATCACCTTTAACGCCTGAATTGAGTTCCTTTTCTACCTCAAATCTTCTTTTTAAGAATTTTTTAAGAGTTTGAGTATTGTCATCTTGATACTCAATAAACTCAAGTATCATTCTAACCTCGCCATCAAACTGCTTCTGAAATTCATGATAAAACAGACCATATGCGATATGCTCTAGACAATTTGTAAGTCTTTGAATATTAGGGTTTCCAATAGATACAAGTCTATACTTTCCACTACTATCTGGGATTTTTGTAGTCTTAAAATTGCGTAAGATTTCTTTCTCAATAAAATCTTTATTTTTTCTTCTGACAGCTCTATTCCCTTTTGTAATTTGATGAAATGTTCCAACTGGATTATTCTTGATCAGACCAGAAAGAGATAACATTAGGAATTCATCATCATTCGATTTTTTTGAATTGTGTAAATCGCAGGAAGGGACAGTGATGAGATTTTTTCGAAAATCTAACCCTTTTGTGTCTTTCTGTTCTGGAAAAAGGCAAGCAGGTGGCACATGCTCTTTAGATGTGGCTGCTTTGGAGCACATATAGCAGGTTTGTTGCTTTTCCATTTTTTAAATTACTACCAACGTTTGCGTATGAAACGTGGCTGGGTTTACGAAGCATTGTCCTGTCCCACGTGACCAAATGTAATTTGAAAACTAAACTACAAATTTACACTGAACCCCAGCCATGTTTTATACACTTTGTTGGTGGCTGTTTTTTTTACACCTACCTTTAATATTGTCCTAATAGCTCAACTAGTAGAGCGTCTGTAAAACTTACAGAAGGTCGGGGGTGCAAGTCCCCCTTACTTTTACCCCAATAAGGTACTCGATTACTAAACTTCACCGAGTCCTTAGACACTAGTCACCCCCAGTTATATTTTTTAACATCAGTGGAGGTAAAGGGAATCGCTTCTTTATGGTCTCAACTCATCAGGTTGTCGCTGGGCACCATCTAATATTTTTGTTGTTAATCCGTCACACCTCTCGAATAGCTCATTC
This sequence comes from Cytophagales bacterium CG12_big_fil_rev_8_21_14_0_65_40_12, assembly GCA_002786855.1. Taxonomy (GTDB): domain Bacteria; phylum Bacteroidota; class Bacteroidia; order Cytophagales; family Cyclobacteriaceae; genus Roseivirga. Next base: position 7,848 of record PCUU01000017.1, on the reverse strand, counting down.
CGCCATTCTATATTGTTTACTATTTCGTCAGGCTCAATTTCTTTACCAAGATAATATCTTTTGTTTTCATAAATCACTCCAAAATTCTTCCCGTTAAATCGATTATATAGTCCGACTAACTGTGGAGAGCCACCACATTTTAAATCTTTCATCTTTAGCAAACTATGAGTCAAACATTGGAATAAGGCTCTGCTCGTCTTTCCATTTAGTCCTCGGTAGTAATCCAAATATCTATTATAAAATTCACTTTCGCCTGTTCCTAGAATTATTACCTTATCAGAACTACCTAGAATTTCTTTAGGTATTATTTCCCATCCTTTACTCTTTGTCCATTTGTAAACATTACAAAGAAAGTCAGTCTCACCTTGTCGCGAAACATGAATTATTTCAAGCGAGTCATCCATCACACCTTTTGAAGGGTAGGTGTCAAACTTTTTTGTTAGCTCTTTGTAGATAATTCTAGACCTCTCAATGTTTGTTGAGTCTTTTGGGAACAAGATTCCGTCTCTGTCCATATCCAATATCTGATTCAGAATCAAGGTCGGATAAACTACATCTCCACAGTAACCAAGTATGTTCGGTGAATTCGTAAATGCGAACACCTTTCTCCCATAGTCGTATTTCAAAGGATTTGCCCAAGTGAACCGGCTGTCACTCGCGATATAGAAACTCGAAATTTTCCGTGAGTCCGTTCCTATCCAACTTATTATTAGGGTCATCTCTTTTTTTAAAAAATCGCCACCAACGTTATGTATCACTCACATTTATGACCGATACATCTCCAATAATTCACTAAAGTGACCATTAGCGACCCAAAATTGGCAGCTATCAGTCACAATGTTAAAGAATATAAGTTTAGTCAAAGTGGATGAATAAATCACTATTGGCCATTTTTATTTTGAATGAATACAATTTGAGTTAAGGGTGTAGTGCTTTTGAGGTTACGACAGTTCTTTTAGGGATGCTGAAACACTCCGAAACATCGGAGCAGCATGACTGTTCGAACAGGCTTTGCTCAGTGCCGTCACTGCGAGGCACGAAGCAGTCTCACTGTCCGATAAGCGACTGGTTAGTTAATTCAGTTTTAACCATTAGCTCCTCTGCGAAACTCTGCGCCCTTTGCGGTAAAAATACTCTGGCCCATTCTTTTTACGGTTCATCCCTAAGATGCTACGGTTCGGTAAGTCTCTTTTTTATGGTCTCAAAATCCGTTGCAGATTTGAATCAACATTACAACAGCAACTCAAAACCTTAAATAATTACGACATGAAAAAGATCACAATTTTAATCGCACTATTAGTTTTAGGGTTCGCCCTTCACGCTCAAAACCAAGAGGCTTATATGAAAGCCATGATGAACGCTTTGCAGTCTATGAGCGCTGCACCTAATGCAGAAAATCTACAAGCCTCTGCCAGCCAATTCGAGCGCATTGCTGCCAATGCAGGCAGTGAGTGGCATCCTCATTACTATGCAGGCCTTAACTATTTGAACCTTTCTTTTCAGGTAGAAGGCATCAGCTCAAGAGATCAATACACTGCCAAGGCCAAAACCTTTATCGAAAAAGCCAAGGAACTTGCCCCAAACAATAGCGAAGTGGTGGCCCTTGAAGGTTTTCTATACATGGCCCAATTGGCGGTAGACCCTGATACTCGTGGGCAATCTCCCCTACCTGGTCAGGCCATGCAAAGCTTTGGTGAGGCATTAAGGCTCAATCCAAATAACCCAAGGGCAATGGTGCTTTTGTCGCAAATGCAGTATGGCATGGCCGAATTCTTCAACGCACCTACTGAAAATGCCTGCGCATTGAATGCCAAAAGCATCCCGGTTTTTGAGGCAGAAGAAAAAGGCAAAAGCTTTGATCCAACTTGGGGCTTACAATTGGCCCAGCAGGTCGCTTCGAGATGTTCTAAATAATCAAAAGATGGATGGAAGGGCCTGGCAATAGGTCCTTCTCTTTTTAACTTCAAACCATAATTTCAATGGAAAAGGCACTTATTCTCTCTCATGTGTTTGCGGGTGGTTTAACCCTGCTCACTGGCCTTCTTGCTTCTTTTGTGGGCAAAAAAGGGGGCAAACTTCATCGTTTGGTTGGCAATATCTTTTTTTGGTCGATGACATGGATTTTCATCAGTGCTTTGCTTATCGTGGCCTTTGTAAGGTTCAATTTCTTCCTTACCATGATTGCGGTTTTCAGTTTTTACATGACCTTTTCTGGGGTAAGGGTATTGAAAATAAAGAAGACCATGAAACCCCTCAAAATAGATTGGATTGCCGCAATCATCACCCTGCTCTGTGGCCTCACCTTTTTGTTTTTTGGGATTCGCGTGTTCGTCATCAATCCATCAAATGCTGGTTTTGGCATTCTTTGTCTTGTTTTTGGTTTCTTTACGGCCAACACGGCTTGGTTAAACATCCAGGGTTTTAGAAAGGCCGATCAGCAGGATAAAATGTGGTGGTGGTTTGCTCATATGAATCTAATGGGCGGTTCCTTCATTGCGAGCGTAACGGCATTCTTGGTGCAAAACGGCAGGCTGTTCGAAATGGCAGGAAGCTACGGCTGGGTGCTTTGGCTTTTGCCCGCTGCCATTGGTTCGCCACTGATGGCCTATTGGGCCAGAAGGTACCGACAGCAATTCGGAATTGGTAAATATGCAAAGCTTGAAAAAGCGCAAAATTCAGTACTTTAGTTTTATGGGATATTTAGAAACCGTCAACTGGAAAAAGGAAATCAAGACCACCTTTTTGATTTTTATCCTCGGTGGTGCAACTGTTTATTTCAGCTGCGGAGATTGTTTTGATCGCTTAAATGTAGCGATTGTCGCCTACATCGCGTCTGGTACTTTATGGGTTTTACTATGGCAAGGCAATGCCCATCTTTCTGATTTTCTAACTTATAAACTCCCCTGGCTCGAAAATCCGAGCAAACGATTCTTATATGGGGTGGTAGCGGTGGTAATTTATACGCCAATTGCTGTTTACCTCCTCTTTTTGGCCCTCAATTGGTTTTTCAATGTCAGTTTAGAAAATATAGAAGTCACTTTAGGGATATCGATATTGATTACCTTTTTCATTTCATTTTTTTTGAATTCAAAGGCTTTTTTAAGTAACTGGAAAAAAGCCGCCCTCGATACCGAAAAGCTGAAAAAAGAACAAATGGCCACTAAATATGAGTCGCTCAAAAATCAAGTCAACCCGCATTTCTTGTTCAATAGCCTGAATGCACTCACCAATTTGGTGTATGAAGACCAAGATTTAGCAGCCAAATTCATTCGAGAACTCTCCAGGGTGTATCGCTATATTTTGGATACGCGATCGCAAGAACTGGTGACGCTAAAAACAGAAATGGATTTTGTAGAAGCTTATGTTTTTCTTCAAAAAATACGCTTCGATGATAAACTTCAAATCTCGATTGATGTAGCAGGATTCGAAAAAAAAATGGTGCCTCCCGTGGCGGTTCAAACTTTGATAGAAAATGCCATCAAGCACAATATCATCGCAGAAGATGAACCGCTGCATATAGAAATTTTGGTCGATGAACATGAAATGCTGATCGTGAAAAACAACCTCCAAAAAAAGAATATTCCTTTAGAAGAAAGTGCTGGGATGGGATTGGCCAATATAAAGGCCCGCTACGAATTTCTAAGCCAAAAACCCGTGGAGATCATCGATGGACCAAAGGAATTTACTATAAAACTCCCACTTTTAGATGTTGAGCAATGAAGGTATTGATTGTTGAAGATGAAAGCATAGCAGCCAAAAGGCTCACCAACCTATTGCTGGAAATTGATCCTGAAATTGAGATTTTAGCACGACTGGATTCTGTGAAAAGGGCCGTGGCTTGGTTCCAAGAAAATGAACGTCCCGATCTCCTTTTCTTCGATATACAATTGGCCGATGGCCTCAGTTTCGAAATTCTCGAACAAGTAAAAGTCAATTCGCCCATCGTTTTCACCACGGCCTTTGACGAATATGCGATCAAAGCCTTCAAAGTGAATAGCATTGATTACCTGCTCAAGCCGATCGATCCTAGTGAGCTGAAAAATGCTTTGGCTAAGTTCAACGAGCGGTTTCAAAGCAATGCCCCAGCCGAAACCTTAGACTTGGGCGTACTGCAACAAACCATGCAAATGCTGACCAAACAGCATAAAGAACGATTTGTAGTGAAGATTGGGGAGCATATTAAAACGGTAGCCGTGGCGGATGCAGCTTACTTTTTTAGTCAAGAAAAGGCCACCTTCCTTCAAACTTTTCAGACCAACCGATACATTATCGACTATACCATGGAACAAGTAGAGCAGCTGGTCGATCCCAAAAAATTCTTCCGCATCAATCGTAAATACCTGGTTTCGTTGGCAGCGGTTAAAGACATCATCTCTTATACCAACAGTCGACTGCGTTTAGTTCTTGTCCAAACCGATGAAACAGATGCGATTGTAAGCCGTGACAAAGTGCAGGATTTCAGAAAGTGGTTGGATCAGTAGTTTAAAGACTGCTTCATGCCTTCGCAGTGAAGGTATTAGGCAAAGCCCATTCGAACCGTTATGCTTGGATGACTCCTACTTTAATCACGCCCGTTCAAACCGTAATGCTGAGCTTGTCTCAGCATCCCTCAAAATTACCAGAGCACTAATTGGGGTTTTCTGAATTAAAACGGACAGCGTCCTAATGTGCATTATATCCTCACTCATTCTTCAAACAGTCCACAGGATTAATTCGCGCGGATTTAATCGTTTGAAAACCAACAGTCAGCCAAGAAATCAGCAAGGCCGAGCCACCCGCCAAAGCAAAGAACCACCATTCTAATTCAATGGAATAGGCAAAATTGTGCAGCCATTGGTTAGCAAAATAATACCCAATGGGAATGGCCAAAAAGATGGAGATCAACACGGTTTTGGTAAATGTGGCAGAAAGCAATTTCACCACTACCAACTGACTTGCCCCTAGTATTTTTCTGATTCCAATTTCCTTACTTCTTCGTTCTGCGGTAAAAGTAGCTAAGCCAAAAAGACCAAGACATGAAATCAAAATAGCGATGCCCGCCATGTAGTTGGAGAGTTGGGCCACCTTATCTTCCGAACTATAAAGGGCACGATAATTATCTTCTAAAAATGAAGGCTCAAAGTCGTATTTTGGATTGAATTTGGCATAAACCGCTGCTATTTTTTCCAAGGTTTGCACTTCTGTTCCTGCCTGCAACTTCACAATGAAATCATCTCCTCGATTTCTGAAACGGAAAAGCATAGGCTCTATTTTCTGATGCAAAGAACCATATTGAAAGTCGCTTAACACGCCAATAACTTCCTTGAAATCATTGGGTGATGCTTCCAATTTATAACCAATCGGATCTTTCAATCCCATGAATTTCACCGCGGCCTCGTTGAGCATGATTTTGCTTTCATCATCGTTCAATGCTTTAGAAAACGAGCGACCAGCCACCAGTTGTAGCCCGAGCGTTTCCACAATATGGTAACCGAATTTAGGCGATTTGAACAGATGATTATCGTCCACATCTCCTTCTTGCCAAGAGTAGCCGCTACTGTTGTCATTTCCCCAAAGAAATTCACCCTCCATATTGCCTACACTCGTTACACCGGGAATGCTCTTAAGCTCGGTTAAAAACGGAGCAGGGTCAAAATTTTCGGTTCCCTTTCGAGTAAACATCAAGATGTTCTCACGGTCGTAGCCCAACGGTTTATTGTAGCTGTATTCCATCTGCTGATTGATGGTGATTATTCCAATGATGAAGATGACCGACAAAGTGAACTGCACCACCACCAAACCTTTTCTGACCCATTCTTCCCCACTAATATTGATCATTTTACCTTTGAGTACCGCCACGGGTTTAAAGCCTGAAAGGTAGAAAGCCGGATAACTGCCCGCCAATATGCCCGTGCCTAGTACAATGGCCAACAGCGGCAAAATGAAATCGCCTAAATTAAATTCAAGCTGTTTCGAAGTGATTTCATTGAATTGCGGAAGCAATAAAATCACCAAGCCAATGGCCACCAAAAGTGAGAGCAAAGACAACAAAATGGACTCTCCTAAAAACTGAAAAACAAGATCGCTGCGGTTGGCGCCAATCGCTTTTTTCACGCCCACTTCTTTCATTTTTTTAGAAGCTTGCGCTGTGGAGAGGTTCATGAAATTGATGCAAGCAATCAGCAGAATAAAAATGGCAATGACAGTGAAAAGCCGAATGTTTTCTATTCTTCCACCTACTTGAATTCCATTGTCATATGTGCCATAAAGGTAATTTTTGGCATACGGCTGAATAAAGAGCTTCTGCTTATTGTTGTCTGTTTTTCCATCCATCAAACCAACAATTTTTTGGTTGAAATTGTCTGCATCCACTCCTTCTTTCAAGAGTAAATAAGTGCGTGCATAGCCTCCTTTCCAATCATCGGCCCATTCATCAACATCAAGCAGTATTTGGTAATTGGCAACAATGTTGAATTGCTCCGTGGCATTTTTTGGAGGATCTTTAAACACGCCTGAAACCACAAAAGATTGATTGAAGAACGAGTTCTCCCATTCAATGCTGTTGCCAACTGCTTGCGCTGCAACACCAAAAACAGTGATGGCCAATGACTCTGAAATGGCAACCGAATTTTTGTCTTGAATGATATTGTAAGCTTGTCCAGCAATCAAGGGGTAAGTCATGACTTGGAAGAAGTTAGGACTGGCGAAAAGGCCATTTACTTCAAAAGCTTTTTCACTGTGGCTAATAATTCCCTGAGGCCTGAAAAAGTGATTACCGACCCTGACGGCATCCTCCACTTCTGGAAATTCCTCTTTCATGCTTTGTGCCAATTTGCCTGAAGTATAATCCCAAGTGAGGATGCTTTCAGGCAAAGTGAAATTGGTAAAAACCCAATAAAGTCGGTCGTTTTTCTCGTTGAAAGTGTCCACCGAACGTTCATCATTTACCCAAAGAAAAATGAGCAATGAAGCGGCCAAACCTGTTGAAAGCCCGATGAGATTGATAAGAAAAGTAGCCTTATGTCGCTTAAAACCTCTGAGTGTAATGAGTAAATTGTGTTGTAGCATACCGATATAATTGAGTTGATGATTTCCGCCAAGCCCTTTAACCAAAGCAGGACGCAGCAGTTTTAAAACTTCGAGATTGTAAAGCCTTCTAGATTTATTGACCGAGAACTGTTCCAAATTTTCTGCGAATACCTCTTCCATATCGCCTTCGATTTCTTCCAAAAAGTCCCTTTTCACAAAGCATTTAAGCAAGCGAAGTGACCAGCGAGGTGGTTCAATATCGTTTTGGCGCATATTTGACATTAGTTCGTGATGATATTAGGCATGGCAGCCCAAAGTTGAGAACGGACATCCTTTAATTCTTCCAAGACTTTTTTCGCATAAGTGGTTGCACTATAAATGCGCTTGCGCTTTCCACCCCTTTTGAGGGTCGCCTCTCCAAATTCTGAAGTCAGAAACCCTTTTTCTTCCATTCGCTTTAAAGCGGATTGAATGGAACCTACGCTTAGTTTTTCTTTGAGGCGGCTTTCCAATTCTCGTTTAATTTCTACCCCATAAGCGTCTGCCTGAAGCACAACTACCGTCATGAGTACGAGCTCTTCAAACTCTCCTAATTTGGTTTTCTTCATGTGTATATCATTCGTAATTGCAGTAAATATAGAAAAGTATTTTATTCGTGATTGC
>PCUU01000017.1:0-168 GCA_002786855.1 Cytophagales bacterium CG12_big_fil_rev_8_21_14_0_65_40_12 | reverse complement strand
AAAAAAGTAAAGGGTTTTGAGAAATGGGTGATGGGATAGAAACCGCAAAGCACACTGAGGATCGCAAAGGGTAAATTGGAGGCAATCGCTCGGTTGCACCGAGTGATGACCAGTCTTTTGACACTCGCAAACCAGAAGACTTATATGGCTAATACTTTCTAAAATAAG
>PCUU01000002.1:48467-48609 GCA_002786855.1 Cytophagales bacterium CG12_big_fil_rev_8_21_14_0_65_40_12 | reverse complement strand
ATTTATCTTAAGTGATAATTCGCAGTAACCGCAACGAGAGCATAACACGTGCTATAGTTGTGAATTGCTTTCAAACATTTATCTTAAGTGATAATTCGCAGTTTAGGTGTGCTAGATCATAGCAACAACAGTTGTGAATTGC
>PCUU01000002.1:47939-48451 GCA_002786855.1 Cytophagales bacterium CG12_big_fil_rev_8_21_14_0_65_40_12 | reverse complement strand
TAAGTGATAATTCGCAGTGTGGTGTCTACGGTATCACAACCGAATTCAGTTGTGAATTGCTTTCAAACATTTATCTTAAGTGATAATTCGCAGTGTATTGCTAAGCCTAAGCGCATAGAACCTCGTTGTGAATTGCTTTCAAACATTTATCTTAAGTGATAATTCGCAGTAACTGGGAAGAAGTTCCCCCTGTTATTTTAGTTGTGAATTGCTTTCAAACATTTATCTTAAGTGATAATTCGCAGTTAATGTCTGTTCTTCCCAAAACGGCTTATCGTTGTGAATTGCTTTCAAACATTTATCTTAAGTGATAATTCGCAGTACTATTTGGGTAGACTTACACTCAGCTTCCGTTGTGAATTGCTTTCAAACATTTATCTTAAGTGATAATTCGCAGTTTGTTGGTGCAACAGTGGGCTGGTTGACTCGTTGTGAATTGCTTTCAAACATTTATCTTAAGTGATAATTCGCAGTTATTTCAAACCAAAAGCAGCCCAATCATTAGTTGTGAA
>PCUU01000002.1:0-47906 GCA_002786855.1 Cytophagales bacterium CG12_big_fil_rev_8_21_14_0_65_40_12 | reverse complement strand
TTGTGAATTGCTTTCAAACATTTATCTTAAGTGATAATTCGCAGTCAAGAATTTGCCAAGAGTTTCTTCGATACCGTTGTGAATTGCTTTCAAACATTTATCTTAAGTGATAATTCGCAGTATTATGAAACCGTTAATTCCATATTCAATGTTGTGAATTGCTTTCAAACATTTATCTTAAGTGATAATTCGCAGTATGCAGGCTTTTTCGACACCATGGCGTCATGTTGTGAATTGCTTTCAAACATTTATCTTAAGTGATAATTCGCAGTGCTTCCCAGCGGTGCCGGGCATGCAACATGGTTGTGAATTGCTTTCAAACATTTATCTTAAGTGATAATTCGCAGTTACTGGCATAGTGAGCATTAAAGCTCATGGGTTGTGAATTGCTTTCAAACATTTATCTTAAGTGATAATTCGCAGTAAGAGAAACTACAACTCAATGATGAGAGTAGTTGTGAATTGCTTTCAAACATTTATCTTAAGTGATAATTCGCAGTTTTAATTCTCTCGCTAAAGCATTCTGAAGGGTTGTGAATTGCTTTCAAACATTTATCTTAAGTGATAATTCGCAGTTAGACGATGAAATCTTAGAATTTCAAGTGTGTTGTGAATTGCTTTCAAACATTTATCTTAAGTGATAATTCGCAGTTTGCCATCGAGCCAATCCGCCACGCCCCATGTTGTGAATTGCTTTCAAACATTTATCTTAAGTGATAATTCGCAGTTAAGATTTCACTAGGGTAACTAGACAGCAGTTGTGAATTGCTTTCAAACATTTATCTTAAGTGATAATTCGCAGTATTGAGAATCAGAAATACAGGCAGAACTATGTTGTGAATTGCTTTCAAACATTTATCTTAAGTGATAATTCGCAGTTGACTCAATAAATAAACCTCATAATAATATGTTGTGAATTGCTTTCAAACATTTATCTTAAGTGATAATTCGCAGTAGTCGTCTATCCATCATTCGAAATGTTTCCGTTGTGAATTGCTTTCAAACATTTATCTTAAGTGATAATTCGCAGTATCGTTGAAATATATTATTGACTTCCTATCGTTGTGAATTGCTTTCAAACATTTATCTTAAGTGATAATTCGCAGTATGTCAACTCTAGCACCATCTATCCCCCTTGTTGTGAATTGCTTTCAAACATTTATCTTAAGTGATAATTCGCAGTAAGCGCTCTTTCTATCCTTCCACCAATACAGTTGTGAATTGCTTTCAAACATTTATCTTAAGTGATAATTCGCAGTAATTTTGGCATGATATTGATTATTTAGCGTGTTGTGAATTGCTTTCAAACATTTATCTTAAGTGATAATTCGCAGTTCAATTACATAATGACCTGTAACAGCTAAAGTTGTGAATTGCTTTCAAACATTTATCTTAAGTGATAATTCGCAGTATTGTGTTGCCTTCTGCATCAGGTTTTATCGTTGTGAATTGCTTTCAAACATTTATCTTAAGTGATAATTCGCAGTCAGCTGCTGCTACTAGTCCAATCGACATCGTTGTGAATTGCTTTCAAACATTTATCTTAAGTGATAATTCGCAGTTAAATTGTTTGTATTTACAACTTATCGTTAGTTGTGAATTGCTTTCAAACATTTATCTTAAGTGATAATTCGCAGTAGATATCCGCAATTGAAGATAGTATCAACTGTTGTGAATTGCTTTCAAACATTTATCTTAAGTGATAATTCGCAGTAGCATCCAGAGCATGACGCTCAGTGGGTGAGTTGTGAATTGCTTTCAAACATTTATCTTAAGTGATAATTCGCAGTCATAATCGCCATCAGGATTCAAGGCAATGCGTTGTGAATTGCTTTCAAACATTTATCTTAAGTGATAATTCGCAGTTTAAACAGATGGTAAATGATTTGCAAGAGGGTTGTGAATTGCTTTCAAACATTTATCTTAAGTGATAATTCGCAGTGTTAGCAGTTAGTTGCACAGCGAAGGAATAGTTGTGAATTGCTTTCAAACATTTATCTTAAGTGATAATTCGCAGTACCTGCTTTTCATGATGTCGATCTCATCCTGTTGTGAATTGCTTTCAAACATTTATCTTAAGTGATAATTCGCAGTAAAGTGAAAAAATAAACTACACTTTCAAAGTTGTGAATTGCTTTCAAACATTTATCTTAAGTGATAATTCGCAGTTTACCCGACCGCTGGCTTGGATGCTGGAATGTTGTGAATTGCTTTCAAACATTTATCTTAAGTGATAATTCGCAGTACACGCTCTTTGCTGCCACTGGCAGCAGTAGTTGTGAATTGCTTTCAAACATTTATCTTAAGTGATAATTCGCAGTAGATATATTCGGCACCACACACGGGCACTGTTGTGAATTGCTTTCAAACATTTATCTTAAGTGATAATTCGCAGTTACAATACGGTGAGTGTAGATGCTGCTGCCGTTGTGAATTGCTTTCAAACATTTATCTTAAGTGATAATTCGCAGTTATACCCCGAGTTAATCGGTTGGTATACTGCGAATTACCTTAGTTTTTTGAATAAAAAAATTATCCCCATTTTTAAAACAACTCTAGCTGTTGAGCGGGTTTTTCGGTTTCTACTTGCTTTACCCCGTTGAACAACTCCATCATCCCAAATTGCTTATCTGTAATATGCATAATGCCCACCTTGCCGTGTTCGGGCAATTTTCGTTTTACACGTTGTATATGCACTTCGGCATTTTCTCTGCTGGCCGAAAAGCGCATATAGATAGAAAATTGAAACATACTGAAACCATCGTCTAACAATGATTTTCTGAATTTAGAAGCCACCGCCCGCTCTTTCTTGGTTTCGGTGGGCAAGTCGAAGAATACAAGTACCCACATACAACGGTATTGGTTTAGGCGTGAGAAGTGGTTTTCGATGCTCATTTTATAGAATAACTATCCAAACCTTGGAGGTTTTAGAAACCTCCAAGGTTTGGAAGAAGTAAGTTTCAAAAATCAGGATAAACAATTTTTCGGCTGTGCCCAGCAAAACAATCATAGAGCGAACTTGTGGTCCGGCTCATGGCCACCATCAAGGGACTTTTTTTATCATCGATGCTTACGTCCAACACGGGTATTTGAAGCAGCTCTTTTTTTAAGCTGGTAGTAAGTGTGTCAAAATCATCTTGGTTGTCTACAATATGGCAAACGATCAGGTCTACATAAGGGCGGTAAGGTTCCATAATATCATCGGCCAAGCAGTAGGCGTTATATTTGTTTTTATGGTGAATGCCCAATAGTGGCAATAGTCCACTGCTTACCAAAGCCCGGGCACAAATGGCCCTTAAAATGGCATAGCCATAATTGAGCAGGTTGTTGGGAGCCTCGCCAGCAGCATGTCGATTAAAGGTGGGGATATCGAACAAATGTTGCCAATAGTAAGCTGCAGCCCTTGCTTCATGATTTTGGCCATCGCCAGAGGTTACATTTTTGGCCCAATGCAGCATATTGTCCATGGCAGTGCCTCGGGATTTAAGGTGGAGCGCCTGATTCTTGATTTTTGCTTGAATGGTCTGTTGCCAGAGGTTTTTCTTCAAAGGTTCACTTGCGCCTAGCTGTGCCCTAAACCTTTCTTGCTGTTCGCTATGCCCACTCAGCGGCATCAGCAAGCCAGTGGGCATATGACTGCGATCACAAGTGATAATGGCCGTTTGATTGGCAGTGAGTTTGTCCAATAAACCCGATGTAATGGTAATTTGAGGGTCTTCTAAAAGCAATACGCCTATATCTTCTATGGCTACTGTTTTGCTGTCCTGTCCCTCGTCAGGGTATTTGATCACCAACTGTTCGTTCTTTGTGCTTAAGTAGGCTGGGTTGCCAAAGAGAAGGGTACGTTTTATCATGGCCATTATTTTAACCTCAAACCTCCAAGGTTTTAAAAACCTTGGAGGTTTCGGTGGGTGGATGAAAACTTAAAAATCAATCAATAGCGATATATCATACAGTAGCTGTTGTTCGCGGTGATATTTTATAAACCCCTCTTTTCCATTGAACCATTCTAGGGTATAATCCTTTTCTATTTTAGTCGGTTTATTCCCTAAAAATGTGGTATAAGAAGAGTGCGGCCATTCCTCCAAGTGGTTACAAAACCCATGGTGAATCGGATTGCGATGGATGTAATTTACAATGGTGGTAAGATAGCTGTCCGATGTTATTTCTTTGCGTTTAAAGTTTTGCATAAACAAAGAGCCTCTACGGTCATACATTCTATTAAAGGCCTTGGTATAGCTGTTGAACAAATTGGAAAAGGCCTGGCTGAGTGTTTTTTCGAAAGGTTGATTTTTTAAACCTCCAAGGTTTTCGGAAACCTTGGAGGTTTGTGGATGCGTTCGTATCAAAAAATGAATATGGTTTGGCATTAAGCAATAAGCATAAGTACCCGCTACTGGCGTTATATATTTTGCCCATTGCTGCAAAAAATAGCGATAATTTTCATCCCTCCTAAAAAGGTTCTCGGCACCATTGGCATGGTTGAAAATATGATAAAAAGTTTCGGGCTGCATACTTATCTATTACCTGATCATCCCCAAAGTTTGATCTGTTTTAAATTACTCTCCTACTTTAACAATCTGGCCTAGATGATTTAAACGGACTTTAATTATACCATTAAGGCCATTTAATCCTTCTCTCCTCCAGGCAATGTTTTTTAAGCTGCCATTCATATCTACATTCGTCTCAAGATGATGTCTGAAAAAATAATCTTTGATTGTAAATTTTTGAACCCTATATAAATTAGGACTTATAAGTACATAATTCTTTGGGTCTAATAGGTCAATTTCTTTGGGATTGAAAGCAAAAGAAGGAAAAACGAACATTTCATTTTGTTTCATGGTAAAAAGAAACTCCCATCCTTCTTTGTGATTTTTATTTATAATCTGCATCTCTTGATTTACCCTAGCAACTGCCTCATAAAACGATACCACTTCCTCTTGAAGATTGCCACTAGCATCTCTATAAATGGCAACATGGTGATTATTACCTGTACTCACAAAATCCACTGGAATTGGGTTGTTGTATTCATCCAGTACCTCTTCTCCTAGGTGGCTTTTCTTAGTATGCAAAGCTTCAGCATTGTTCACACCTGTTATTGTTACACTTTTGACGCAAATTCCCTTTTCTTTATTCAGCCAAATTGGATTTAGGTCTAAATTTACAAAGGCCTTTTTGGGGTCGTTTTCAAATTCGCTCAACCTTTGTTGTAAGATTCTTCTAACAGCCTCGTCAACTACCTTCTCTAATTTTAAATCAGGAGAAACTTCCTTCTTAATCGTATATTGGTTCTCAAAGCTTAGAATCTTTACTTTCTCAGGTAGTTTTTTTGTCTTTTCTTGGTCAATCCAAATTGGGTTTTTATCTGGGGCGTTTTTACCAGTAAATGCCCTTTTTGCGTCATTGCCAAATTCCTCCAATCGCTTAGCTAAGGCCATTTTGTGAATTGGATTCGATATTTTATCAATCATTACTCTATCGAATTTGCCACTAACCTTTTCTTCCTTAACAAATCCCTTTTTTGATAAACCATAGATAGTTTCTTTGTGCAATTGACCTCTTGGGGTTAAGGTTAACTGAATTTTCTTGCTCCCTTGTACCTTGTTTTTATTTCGTGTAACGACCTTATTTTTTGCTTTGAATGATATTAAAGTGTTCTCAAGGTGTTTCTTAGCCTCAGATCGAAAATTCAGCATTGGCGCTTTAAATCGTTTTTTGTTGTTTTCATCCCGTTCAACTTCCTTTTGTTCTATGGCCATAATCACTGCATGGTTTTTACTGTTTTCATTCTTGCGAGCATTCAGGTTATTGAGATATTGAATATGGTTATGTTTAGTAAATGCCACAGTCAAGGCATCCATCGCATGATGACGATGGTCGTTTCGTTTAGTCCAGTCAATGATCTGTTCTTTTTTGTTACCGTCTTTCAATTCAACAAACTCTGTTAGTCCCAAAGAGCGGTATTTTTCTAAATTCAGTTCTTTCATTACGTTTACTAAATCCCAGTCTTCACGGAGCTTGTCTGTGATGCTACCACTTGTAGATAAGACACTTCTACAAATCTCAAAAAGCATTTCTTTGGCCTTTTTTGCTATATATTGGCTCTCTCTTAAATCACGCTCTATAAAACCCTCGCCTATTTCATTTCCTTGCATGAGCAATTTCTTGTACTTGGCTTTACTTATTTTGCCGTCCTTAAAGAGCAACTCCACAGTGGCAGTGAATTGATTCAATCTCGAGCCATCGTATTTCTGACTAACAAAATCATAGGCCGTATCTTCGCCTTTTTCAATATTTACCTGTCTTGATTCTAAAGTTTTGTTGGAGAAGCTATCATCGAAAAGACGAGATTTAGGGATTATGTGCTCAATATCAAACTCCTTACTGAACAGTTTATCCTTTGAAATATAGGTGTTTGAATAAAGGGTTTTGTATCCAACTGATTCCAGCTCTATGTAAAGTTTATAGCGGATCAAATCGTTTCGCGTTGGATTAGAAACACCAAATTCTGATTGAATTATTTTTCGGTATTTATCATGATTATCTTTAGCCTTATTGATTTGCTGGGTCATTTCCTCGCGTTCCTTGGCATTTTTCTTTAGTTCTCGCGCCAGTTCAATTCGAATTTCATCTGGTACACCCATGGTTGGGTCTTTGATAATAGTATTGATAAGATTGACCATTTGATTTAAAATCTTCTCTACAACAGGATTTCGAAGACTGTTTTTTGGTAACAGGTCTAGTATAGGCTTCAACGAACGCTTCTCATTCGCCTCTTTTGTTAAGGATTTGGAATGGTTGTAAAGCGCCAATTCACAAGCCTCGCTGAACTTGCTTTCTTTTATGAATGGAAATATTTTCCTTATTGCCTTGGCGCTCAAACTACTGTAATCGTCCTGAAAGACCACATTTGATAACACAAGAGCATACTCTCTTTTGAATCCAAATTTTGATTCTAGCTTTTGCAGCAGTCTTTCATTTCCAGAAGTTGAGTTATCCCCTTCGTAAGAGTACAACAGATGCCATAATTGAAACGACAACTGTTTTTCAAAATCAGCCCCTTCAATCATTGGATCAAACTCTAAAATCTTTGAGTTTACGCCAATTGATTCTAAAAATGATTTTACAACTTCCTTAACCTCCCGTGCTGTTAACTTTTTGAAATCAAAATCTTCACTTCCTTCTGATTGGATGATTTTTTGGTAGGCTTCATAAAACACTTGATTAGTTCTATTTCCTTCCAGTTCGGAATAATTTAATTCCCATTCTTGAGGATTGTCGGTGACTAACTTTAATACCTCGGCTTTCTTTAGGTTTCCTTTAAGATTTAACTCTTCAAAAAGTAGCTCCTTTGTTTCTAAGCCAAATTCGAAAAGCTCCTTCGTCTTTTTATTTTTGATGATTACGTTTGAAAGGTTTTGCCAAATTTTGAATTCTTGAAATAACGGAGAAGCTTTTGGTGCTACCCTTGCTCCAATTGTTTTTAACTTCTTAGTTCCATCAACCAAAACAAGTTTTTGCTTGCTTTCAAATTCACAAAAACTAATAAGTCCTTTTTGCGATTTAAGCCTGCGTTGGTAAAAAATAACCACATCTCGAATTTCAGATTTTAGTTTTTCGGTTAGCTCAGGATGAAAATTCCTTTGAGTTTCCCAAATACTTTCAAATTCATCCAAGTAATCTTGACGATAAAAGACTTGTCCTTTTGTTCTAGTATGTGGATTTTGCCTTATTTGTTTGTAGAGGTATTGACCTACAGTTTCTTTATTAAAATAGAGTTCCTTGCTTCGATCGCTAATGGCACCCAAATAACCACTAGAGGCATTCAAATTGTTATTGATTTCTGCCAAAACGAACGCCACTTCTGAAATATCCAACTTCTCAGAAATCGCTTTACTTCGCCATTCATAAGCTTGAATTCTTTTTTCTTCACGTGTACCTTTGTTTTCGGCAGTATAAATATCAAATTCCTTTTTTAGAATAGCTGAAGTAGCCCGCTGCCCTTTACCTTCTACTTCTAATTTGATTTTCTCAGTAAGTATTTCTGGATAAAACCTTTTTTGAAACTCCCATACTTTGACAAACTCTGCTTGTAGATCGGACCGATAAAAATCAGGCAAGATTTTTTTCCCCTCCTTTAAAAATTTCAGACATAGCTGCCCGGGAGTTAAGTCTTCTTCATAAAGGCGTTTGGCGATAGCCATACCATCAATGGCTTGCCCCTCATCCTCATTTTTTGCCTTCCTACTGCTTTTATAGCCTCTTTTTTTATTTATTGATAAGAATATTCTAGCCAATTCATTTTTTTCGATTCGTTCATTAGCGGCCTTCGCCCGGAGAGCCAAAGTTTCGAAAGTAGTACCTTTGCCATTTTCACTCAGCTCTGTAGTTTCAGAGATAATACCAGCCTCAATTAAAAGGGCAATAAGATTCCTTCTGCGCAGTTTGAATCGCTCCAAATTTCTTCTAGCACTTCTTTTGGCCGTCCTATCAGCGTTTAGAGTCAGGCTTTTTCCTTTTTCAAAGTCAGTTTGTTCTTCAGTAGATAAAGGGTTTACTCTAACTCCAATCTGCTGAATCGAAGAGGTCTCTTCAGTATTTTCTGCTTCATTAACAAAAGCCCATCCTATAGAGGTCGTTCCCAAATCCAGTCCTAATATCTTTTTCATAAATTTTTATCTTTGAAAGTAAGTACTACCTTTATGATGTTTGAAAGCAATTCACAATAAGGATTATTCCGTTGTGAAAACATTTAGCCTTGCCTCGACTATCTTCGGGGCTTTTTTTATGTTCAGATGAGTCTCTTAGATTGGTATTCAGTAGCTGAATGCTTTCAATATATGAATTATTGAAATAAAAATAGTGTGCTTTTTGATTATTAATCGAATCGCGAAAAAACCTCCAAGGTTTTGGAAACCTTGGAGGTTTGGTTCGAATACGGAAATCAATCCTTTTTTACCCTAAACCAGGGCGCGATGTAATCGGTGGGTAAATGATTGGCTGGAATGGTGGATTGGTTACCATCGCGGTGTGCTCCGTAGTGTGGCGACATGATTTCTACTCCTGCTTCGTTAAAACCGTCTTGGATATTTTGGTGCAATTCTGAATAAATTCGTGCCATTTTATCTATGTCCCTCGTCCTCACATTCAGTTGGTAGCTTACATAAAAATCGTCTAGGCTGGTTTGAAGCACATAAGGTTTTGGCAACTTTTTGATGTATTCGGTTTTTAATCCGGCATCTATCAACAATTTATGCACCTCTCTCCAAGGCACGTCATACCCAATGGTAACGGTGGTATGAAGGATCAGGCCGTCCTCATCGTTGGCAGTGGTGTAGTTCATGGTGTTGCTGGTGAGCAAATTTGAATTCGGAATGGTGATGATTTCATTCTTGATCGTTTTGATCCGAGTGTTCAGCAGCGATTTTTCTTGTACATCGCCCACTACATCGCCAATCCTAACCCTATCGCCAATTTTGAAAGAACGCATATAGGTGACCAAAATCCCTGCAATTACATTAGAAATGGCCGATGCCCCCCCAAACGCAATAAGAATACCAAAGAAGGCCGATATGCCTTTAAAGCTTTCTGAATTTCCAAATGGCAATAGAGGGAATATTCCAATAAGCACCAAAGCCAAAATTATTGCCTTTAAGATATTGTAAGTAGGCTTCGACCAATCTGCATGAAATCCAGGGATCACCAAGTTTCCTTTTTCAATCTCCATCTTAAAGAATTTAATCAGCTTTAAGAAATAATTGGTGATCACCACTGTGACGATTATGGTCAGTAAATTGGGCAGATAGTCGACTAAGCCTTGCCCAATGGCCTTGAGCGGAGTAACGATGTAATGAAAAAGGGTGTTAGCAATACCTTGGGTCCAAGGAAAAAGGCTAAAGACGGTTGGCAAAAGAAGGTATACAATCAATACCAAAACTGCGACTCTTAAGCCTTTGGCAATATAAATGAAGATAGAGGTCTCTACTTCTGGTTTTAGGAGTTCGTAATTTTTTAGGTTAATGCCCTTGATTCGATTGCCCTTTTGCGCTTCTATTTTAGTATATACCGCCCTAAAAAACCGATTATAGTATTTTAGGCCAAACAGGAAGGCGGCCAAAATAAGTATGGCAATTACGATGTTGATGATTAACAGCCGAAAACTAAAAGGAGCAGTTTTATCGAGCCCAGTTTTAAGCAGCTGAAAATAATAATCGGAAGTCCTGTCCAAGCTGAGCCCCAGTGCATTGGCATCGTCCATGCCTATGCTCATCAACAAATAATCACCGCACTTGATATCATTGATCCTTGCCGATTTTACAATATGAAGAGAATCTACAAGCAGAGATTCGTTCGTTAGAAAGTCAGCAATTTTATTGTTGATTTGATTCGCTCTTTGCTCTGCTGAATAGGGACCAATGCCAATATTGAGATAGAACAGAGTGTCTTTGGCAATGACAGGAAAGCCAGTTGGTCGTAATGGGATGCTATCAGCCGAAACTTGAGCATTGATTCCCGAATAACTAAGAATAAGAAGCAGAAAGCCGAAAACTATTTTCATCATTAGTTTAAAGATACTGATTTTGGCAATAGTTTTCAGCTGTTAAAAACAATTATAGACTCATCATTTCCTTAAATCGCGCAGCCTGTCTTCTGCTTACTTCTACTTTGTCGCCACCTCTGAGCACTACCATTAAACCTCCATTGAACCAAGATTCAATGCTTTCTACCCAAGTTAAATTAATGATGTGTTTGCGGCTGGCCCTAAAGAAAGCCCTGTCATCCAATCGCTCATCCAATGCATTCAACGACTTGTGAATCATGGGTTTAAAATTGTCGAAATAGATTTTGATATAGTTGCCATCCGACTCGAACAAGCGGATGTTTTCCAGCTTAACGAACCAACATTTGTCGCCATCCTTAACGAAAACGCGATCGCTCGGCCCCAATTTTCGCTCATCGGTCGAAATGGCCTCATCGGGCTGCGAACGTTTCAGGAGTTTGTTGATCGACTCTTTTAAACGGTCTGGCTCGATAGGCTTCAATAAATAATCCAGTGCATTGAAGTCGAATGCCTTTAGTGCGTATTCATCATATGCGGTCGTAAAAATCACTTCAGGTACATTGTCCAATGATTGAAGTAATTCAAAACCAGTTTTTCCGGGCATTTGTATGTCCAAAAAGAGAAGGTCTGGTTTTAGGGCTTCAATTTTTTCAAGTGCATCTTCTGCATTCACAGCTTCTCCAACGATATCGATTTCCGGATATTCTTGAAGTAAGTTGGTGAGCTCTTTACGAGCTAATCTTTCATCATCGATTATTAGTGCTTTCATATTGAATGGGTAAGAGGACTAAATCCATTGTGGAATTTTCACCTCGGTAATTACAAACTTATCATTTTCATTGTAAATATTGAAAGAAGCCTGCGATCCGTAGATCAATTGCAGTCGTTCTTTGGTGTTTGAAAGGCCATAGCCTCCCTTTTTCCCTGGTTTTTTGATTCCGTTGTAATATTGTCCACTATTACGGATTTTCAAACTAAGAACGGAATCTTTAATCACAGTGCTAATTTCTATGTGCCCCCCTTTGACTAAGTTGGAGACCCCATGTTTAATCGCATTTTCAACTAAAGTTTGGAGCATCATGGGTGGAATCTGAAACTCATTTGAATTAGGGTCAATATCATAAGTAACCTTTAAGCGCTCTTCGAAACGGATGGATTCTAGGGCCAAATAGGCCTTTACGGTATTCAGTTCGTCAATAAAGCTGATCACCTTCTTTTTGTCCATGATCAACGAGTTGCGCAGAATATTCGAAAGTTGGGTAATGGCAATTTTGGCCTTCGAAGGGTCCTCATCCACTAATGCCCTAACGCTATTTAGTGCATTAAAGATAAAATGGGGATTGAGCTGCGACTTAAGCTGGTTAAGGTACATTTCATTCATGGCCGCCTCGTATTTCAAAGAACGGTTATTGCTTTCTAAGTAATGGTAGAGAAAGTAAATGGCCGTCCAAATCACAAAAAGGATGGCAGCGGTCAGAAAGTCCAAAAGTATCACTGCCTTATCGAATGGATTATCTCTAAAAAGCTGATAAAACATACTTGCAGAAAAACTGATGAGCAGAATCAATCCCAAAAGTTTGGGGAAAATCTTAACAAGGTCTGTTGTTAGCCATTTTGCTTTTATTATGGTTTGCCTTAAAACAAAATGAGAGATAAAGAAGGGGAAAACACTTTGGGGAATGGCTTCAAAAAACTGGCTTTTAATCTTTTCTGAGTCGTTGTTGAACACAAAAACCAAAGTCAAATTGATCAAGGCGGGCAATGCCCAACCAATGATTTGGAATGTCCAATAAAGTCTCCTCTTCCTCACGGCCAAAAATTAGCAATAATTAGGCACTTGGCATGAGCGCTTTTTATGAAAGGCAGAAAATTAGAAATGCCTATTTCCCATTCCTGTCTGTCTAAAGGGTTTCGCCTTGCTTATAGCTCTTATTTCGAACGAAAGTTCTGATGATTAAGCGTGTGCCTCTGTCATAAGTAAAGTAATTCCAAACCCAATTGCTAAAAACAACGAGTTTGTTTCTAAAGCCTACAATAGAAAGCAAGTGAACGAACATCCAAATGAGCCAAGCAAAAAAACCTCCAATGGTGAACTTGGGCATATCAACCACGGCACGATTTCTACCCACCGTAGCCATTGAGCCCTTGTCCCTGTATTTGAAGATTTTCTGTTCCTGACCTTTTGAAGCGCGAATCAGATTTTTGGCCAGTTGTTGCCCTTGCTGAATAGCCACGGGAGCTACCATGGGTTGTCCATTGGGATAATTCTCTGTTTTCATCAAGGCGATATCACCAATGGCATAAACGTTTTTCAGCCCCTTTACCTGGTTAAAATCGTCTACCAAAATCCTCCCTCGCTCAATCGCGCCTTCTGGAAGCCCATCAATGATATTTCCCTTTACTCCAGCCGCCCAAATCACCGTTTTTGCAGGGATTACCGTGCCATCCGAAAGTACTACATCTCGGCCGTCATAGCTTTTTACAACTGTGTTGAGTTTTACATTGACATCGAAACCTTTGAGGTATTCAAGGGCTTTGGCACCTGCTTTCTCGGACATTCCGGCCAAAAGACGCGGCCCAGCATCTACCAAGTGCAAATCCATAATGCTAAAATCAATGTCAGGGTAATCTTTTGGCAATACATGCTTTTTTAATTCTCCTAATGCACCAGAAACTTCCACCCCTGTTGGGCCACCCCCCACGACTACAAAATTGGTAAGCCTGTCCTTTTCGTCTTCCTCTCTTGTGAGAACGGTTTGTTCGAAATTCTGCAACATATGACTTCTCAGGTTCAGCGCCTGCGGTATTTGCTTCAAGGGAAAAGTGAGGTTGAACATGTCTTGATTGCCGAAATAGTTCGTTTTAGAACCGTTCGCAATGATCAAAGTATCATACTTTAAATCGCCAATCAGGGTGCTGATTTTCTGCTCTTGAGGATGAATTTGAGTGACTTTGGCCATTCGAAAGTAAAAGCCGGGGTAATCATTGAAAAGCTGCCTTAGCGCCCCAGCAATTGAATCAGGCTCAAGGCCAGCAGTAGCCACTTGATATAGCAAGGGTTGGAAGGTGTGATAATTATTTCTATCCAGCATAACCACTTGATAATCATTTCCTTTTAAGCCTTTGGCGATCTGGATTCCGGCAAATCCGCCTCCAATAATAATGATTCTCTTTTTGTCTGTTGCTGGGATATCTAAGTGTAGATTTTCGAAGGGTGTCATAAGTAAATTATGGTTGTTGATGGAACGATAACCTAGGGCTTGCGGTTCTGTATTTGTTGGTTTTTTAAATAAAAACGCAGTGATTTTGAAATACCACTGACCAAGACCACGTTAGAAAATTATAAAACATAAATGTCCCTTAGGGGTTAAAATATAATATTAAAATCGTGTTGGTAACTTGAAGTGTTAGGTAATGCTTTAGTTAAAAGTGTAGATAGATCTGATTTGGATTTTAATGTTTTGGTTGAAGATGATGCCACCTCGAAAGGGGTGGCATCCTTTTTTTGGCCACCTCACCGACTTCCTATTTCGTGCAAGTCAAACCAAAGCATTGAACGGGACCACGCAAAAGACCATCCATCACATAATCAGCGTTAAACCCGCTCTTACCAAAGCAAGTTTCCGTTGTAAACTTTAGTTTTCTTAATTTCGTTTGGACAGTGCAGACAAAGTCCCGCTTCACATGGCGGTCAGGTCGTCACTATATAGTCTACTTGGTTTATATTCGGTTATGGGAGAATTGGCAGAAGAAACAAAAAGTATGGTCAAAGGGCTGCTCAACAAGCTGGCAGAAATGAGGGAAGCTTTCACTTGGCGGATCAATAATACCTACAGCGATGGAATCAACAACACCGTTCTAGAAATTCTGACTTTCGAAAAAGGCATTCAAACCGGAAGAATCGCTTTTCAGCTAGAAGATGGCCATGTAATCAATTACCGATATAAGGAACTAGAAAAGCAATTGCCGGCCCAAATCATCGACCTTCTACTCGATGTAATTGGTTTAGAAATGGCGGCAGTTTAAGAGTTCAGCTCATTCCTAATCAATTGATCAAAAGCTTCCATCAATTGCCTCGTCTTTGCCCCAACCATTCCATTCGCGATTAATTGATCATCCACTTTTACAATCGGCATTACCCTCTTGTTTGTACTGGTCATAAAAAGCTCATCGGCAGCTAGTGCCTCCTCCAAACTAAAAGGCCTGATTTCTAGATCGAAACCTACCTCAGGAGCCAATTCAAGCACCTTACTACGAGTAATTCCTGGCAAAACTCCCTCTTGATTTGTAATCAACTTATCGCCAAGCACTACGAAAACGTTCGATCTGGCTACTTCGCTTACCCATCGTCCATCGTGATAAAGCACATCCAAATGTCCCTTTTGCTTCCAATCCGATTCCAATTTTACGGCAGTGGCATAATTAGTCGTTTTGGCCAGCGGAAATTCACGGTTAAAATTATGCGACATTACGCTAACTCCTTGGCTATAAAACTCTTTCTCAGAATCCTCTGTCTCAAGATTGAGAATAGCCATATTGGGTTTACCAGCCGAAAAACCATTGGGAGAATTACCCCCTGTGAGTAAAATCTTAATGCCAGAAATAGGATAGTTGTTCTGTTTCAACATTCTCAGAATTGCTTCTTCAATTTTCAGACGGGTAAAAGGAATTTTCAAACCCAATAGGGCAGCGGAGTTTTCAAAACGGTTCAAGTGCTCTTTCATAAAGACAGGAATTCCCTTATAAGCCTTGAAATACTCGAAAACACTATAGCCGCGAAGCAAGCCAACATCGTCTACCGAAAATTTTATCTCTTCTTTTGGTAAAAACTGGCCGTTAAAAAAGTGGATGGGCTGCATTTGACTGAAATATGTCCTAAATATGCTAATAATTTAGAATTGGATTGCGATTGAATGCCTAAAGACTATTATCAAATATTAGGGGTCGAAAAAACCGCCAGTCAGGAGGAGATCAAGAAGGCTTATCGCCAAAAAGCCTTGCTCGTTCATCCTGATGTAAATCCTTCGGAAGAAGCCTTAGCCGCGTTTCAAGAACTATCCGAAGCTTATGAGATTTTAGGAAATAGCGACAATAGATCAGATTTCGACAGTGAAAAAATCATCATCCGTTTTGAGGACAATGATGATGAAACCCATCAACAAACTGCCCAAAGAGAGTGGCGAGAGCAATATGAGTCGGAAGCTGGTGTAAAAGTCGACACGGATTATGAGCACTATCGAAAATCCACCACCAGAATCGGTTTCGTTTTATTCCTTTTTGCGCTTAGTTTTTTTGTTGATGCCGCATTTTATCAAAACCTGGGGGAATTACAGGTTCAAAAAGTAGCGCACTGGACAGCTTATGGCAGATACGGAAAGGAAATAAGGCATTCGATCGTAACGCTTGAAGACTTTTCTTTCAAAACTTATTATGAAGGAAACGGGATTCAAAAAGGTGAAATGATTGAAGTGAAGCGCAGCTTGATTTATGGTTTCATCAGGCTAAAAAGGCAAATTAACCCTAGTTTTAAGCAGTCCGTGGATTACCAATATCTCATTTATATCGCTGCTTTTCTTGTCCTGATTTCTGGGTTTTTAGGGCTTAGGCGGAAGAGTTCTGCAATGGCTAAATTCAACTCTGCCATTGTTGGAGTGTTCTTTAGCTTCGCCTTGATTATTTTTTTACTTTATGTTTAAGTGATTCCAGCCTTGGGCAGTTAATGCTACCTGATTTCCGCTTTTAGTTACTAGGAAATTCCCCTTCTCAAGTGCCTGAGTATGACCAATAAAATGGATGTCTTCGTGTTTTTCTAGCTTAACGTAATCCTCTTGTTTGATGGTGAAGAGCAATTCGTAGTCTTCTCCCCCATTTAAAGTGGCTGTTATAGGATCGATATTAAATTCTACCGCTGTCTCGTAAGTCTGTCTATCAAAGGGCAGCTTGTCTTCATAGATCTGAATACCAACACCTGAATTAGCTCCTAAATGCAGGCATTCCGAAGCCAATCCATCCGAAATATCGATCATGGATGTCGGTACTACGCCAAACTCTGCCAATTCATGAATAATGTCCATCCGAGCAATCGGCTTTAATTGACGCTGAACAATGTATTGATAATCGTCTAGCTGTGGCTGGGCATTTGGATTGGCCAAAAAGGTTTGCTTTTCTCTTTCTAATACCTGTAAGCCCATAAATGCAGCACCTAAATCGCCTGTAGCACAGAGGATATCATTGATTCCAGCACCTTTACGGTAGCAAACCTTGTCCTTTTCCACAGTACCGTAAATTGAAATCGAAATCACCAATCCACTTTGCGAAGCGGTGGTATCGCCCCCAACAATATCCACACTAAAGGCTTTGGCTGCGGCTTTCATTCCTTCATAAAGTGCTTCGATGGCTTCAACCGAAAAGCGGTTGCTTAAGCCCAAAGAAACCGTGACTTGCTCAGGTTTACCATTCATCGCTGCAATGTCAGACACGTTGACAGAAATGGCCTTATAACCTAAATGCTGCAATGGCATATATGACAAATCGAAGTGAATGCCTTCCATAAGCATATCAGCAGCCAATAAACCAAAATGATTACCAGCATCGATCACAGCGGCATCATCGCCAATGCCTTTGATCGTAGTTTCGTTTTGGGTTTTAATGCCCTCAGCCAAACGACCTATTAAACCAAATTCACCAAGTGCTGAAAGCTCTGTTCTTTTTTCTGACATGTCTGATAAACTGTTGAGGTCGCAAAGATACTATTTTAGACGATAGACGATAGACGATAGACGATAGACAAAGCAAACGTAGACTAGGCATAGGGTTACGGCTTTCGCAATAAAACATGACAGCTTTGAGCAATTGGTTCAACCATGCAATTCATCCACTGAAGATGTAATTCGACAAAGCTATCAGGTTTGGGAGTTGCCCAATGACCAATTCACTATTTTATTTCCTGACAAAGCTCAACTAAAACGCCATTGGTTGATTTTGGATGAAGGAAACAGACCATTTTATTATCGGCTCCTTTTTTGGGTATTTCATTCAACACCGTGAACCCTTCTGTCTTCAATCGTTGAATTTCGGCTTCAATATCTTCTACATCAAAAGCAATGTGGTGAATCCCTTCCCCCTTCTTTTCAATGAATTTGGCGATTGGGCTCTCGGGATTAGTCGCTTCCAATAATTCAATCTTATTGGGGCCAACCTGAAAGAAAGAAGTTTTCACCCCTTCAGTCAAAACATCCTCGATTTTATAATGTGATTGCCCAAAAAGTTTGGCAAACAGGTCATTAGCATTCTCTAAACTCTTGACGGCAATGCCGATGTGTTCTATCTTACGCATAGATTAATTGAATCATTGACTATCTTTGTGGGCGGAAAGGGAAACTTTAGTAGGCCTTCGCCTGTTTCCTTAGCCAATCCGAAATTATTGGATTTTGGGTGGATAAAAAAGAATTGAGTGATTATGAGCGGAACAAGCACCGACATTCATGTGGAAAGCATTAGGCTTCAACGGAAAATCGAAAGTTATTTGAGCATTAAGGGGAGTGAATTGAGCTTTGAGTTTCAACAACGCGATGGCAAAATTAAACTCGACTTGATTACCATTAACCCTAGGCACAATCAGTCGTTTTTATTCCATTCCGAAATTGGTATCGATAAATTGGATGCCTTAAGAAAAATGCTTGACTACGTTCAGTCGTACAAAGACAAGTATGGTTCTTACACCATTCAGTGGATCGCAAAAGGCGAAAACGAATTGCATACGTCCTATTTCCGTGCTGGAAATATGTACGATGCGCTCGATAAGCTTTATTACGGTCGCGATATCAACACCATTACCGTTTTTAGTATAGTACTTAATCCTGTAGCATAATGATAACAGTAACAGAATCAGCAAAAGACAAGATTTTTCAGCTTCGCTCTAAAGAAGGAAGAACTGAAAATCATAATATTCGCGTGTCGGTTCAAGGTGGTGGATGCTCTGGCTTGATGTATGACCTCGATTTTGATTCAGAAGTGAAGGAAAAAGATGAGGTCTTCGAAGACAAAGGCATTAAAATCTTAGTGGACAGAAAGAGCCTACTTTACCTTTTAGGTACTACCCTTGATTTTTCAGATGGTTTGAATGGAAAAGGCTTTCAATTTGTAAACCCAAATGCATCGCGCACTTGTGGTTGCGGAGAGAGTTTTTCAGTTTAAACTGAATAAAACATGAACGAGAAAAGAGGCTTAGGCCTCTTTTTTTATGCCTTTGGAGAGAAACCTTACAGGTTTTTCTAATTAATGCCGAGGGAATAAGAATTGAAACAAGTGTAATTGCTTAAACCTGCAAGGTTTTTTGGCTGTCCACCTCCAATGCCTCAAAAAGTAGCAGTCTTAATTTTTCGAAGTCGATTTCTGGGAGAGATTTGAAAACTTTAGTCCTAACATATTTCCTTTTTCCAGCATCTAGGTAGCCATCCTCATCCGTTAACAAATGGCCGCTGGTAAAACCAAATTGAACGCCTTCGAAAGTACCGCCCCAAGGCACCGAACCCGGCCAAATAAAGCAGATGTTTTTCCTTACTTTAAAGAACGGAACATTGTAGGAGAGCTTCTCCTTTATCTCAGGGATAAAGTCAAGCACAAGATTTCTCAGGGCTTTAACAATGACCAATTCGTCATGAGGCAGGAACTCAAAAAGGTCATCTAAATCTTGAAAGTCGACAGGCTGGAACTTGTTCATTTAGCAGTTTTCGTCATAGGCCCTTTGGATCCAAGTCTCTAAGCCATCAAGCTCTTCAATTGTAGCTAACTTGATGCGATGAGTGACCATGGCATTCCAACTGCCGGCAGCTTGTACGATTCCCTCTGGCTCAACGCCTTTTAAATTCAAGCCGATGTCCACACGGTCTTTGGTACTGGGTTGAAGAATCGCGAATTGCTTTTTCGGTGTTCTTAGACTGATATAGGCCTTTTTATAGGCAAATTCCACTTCACCCTTAAGGCCTTCAAAAATTGATTTTGCTTTAAAGAACACTTCAGAAATTGGCTCTTTTCCCAAAAGTAAACCAGCGTCTAAATCGTTATCTTCCTTTTTTTCTTCAATAGAAGGATTTAAAAAATAGTGGGTGATAAGATTAGCAAAACCATGGGTGACATTATGTTCCGATTTCAGGTATTTTACAATCTCACCGTGCTTTTCTAAGCCTGCGGTCTTAAGGTGCATTAACCATTCTTCAAATGATTTACCCGTTTTTTCGGGCAAGTTATTGATCATGGTTTGGGTCATTTCGTCTACTGTAGCCATGGTTTTTGGGGTTATGTAAGTAATAACATTCAAATTAAGTAAATACTGGAGAAATCATAAAAAAAGTCACTCGGCTTTACCAAGTGACTTTTGATTCGTCCATCCCAAACCTTATAGGTTTGTCCATTTAAACCTGCAATTCAACAGGAGTTCATAGATACAATTACTTAAAAACCTATAAGGTTTAATACTGCCTTACAAAGAAAAAACCTTATAGGTTTGTCTACTTAAACTTGCAATTCAACAGGAGTTCATAGATACAATTACTTAAAACCTATAAGGTTTAATTATTGCCCAACAAAGAAAATTGAGTTGGCGACCAGCAATTTACCATTCTGCCAAAAAGCCCTGAAAAGTGGGTTATCGGCCATATAGATGATAGCGCCTCTGCCCATGTTTTCAACCCCAAATACCATCGACTTTGCCAGCGATTCCTTGACCTTCGCGCCAGCCACTCCAGTGACATGAGCATCGACCCCTTCAATAATTCCTACATTCGATCCGCTTGGTAAATAAGCATATCGGCTGCTGTTATTCTTCAAAGTGAAATAATGCTTCGGATATCCAAAACCCATTGGATGAGTATTGTCAACTTTCAATTTAAAGATGGCGCCAGGCAAGCGATAATCTTCATACAAAGCATCGCGTTCAGCATAAGGAGTAAGGGCTTCTTTTTCCTTTTCTTCATCCGTTTTTTTGCCTGCTTCTTTCTTTTCAGCATCATCGGCATAGGTATTTAAGTTGAAGCCATCCTTGCCGGAGAAGGTACTCATAGCGCGTTCAATGGCGATAATTTTTCCACCACCACGTACCCAAGCTTTCACATCGTCCATTCTAGCCCCAGAAATCGCACGTGCGTAACTTCCACTTGGCATTACAATCGTGTTGTATTTATCAAGATCAATACGTCCGAAATCATCAGTGTCTACCATGGTAACAGGGTAGTGAAGCTCCTGCTCCATAAAGTACCAGAACTCTCCAAAGCCCAATGAAGAAACGCCATCACCTCTTAAAACAAGAATTTTTGGAGCTTTCAAGAAAGGCACTCCATTCGATCCAAAGTCCTTACCTGAATCCACAAAAGTAGTTGGGGTTGAGAACAGGCTTCGGTTATAAGTTTGTGCCGTTTTCTTCACAATCTCATCGAATTTAGCACCCATGTGCATGTTCCCCTTTCGGGTAATAATCAAAGTACCAGCATTGTAAGACTGCCCTGCCACCGTAAAAGGAGATTCAGAAAATCTCAGCTTGATATTTTGCTTCAGCAATTCACCCAAGAACTTCGCGTCTTCCAACGACTCCCATTTCAGTAAATAAGCGGCAGGAGTACCTTCTACATTCATTTGTCCTTTTACAGGGGTATAGGACGAAGCAGTTACATCCATTTTTACTTCTGTGGCAAAAGCATCCAAATCCATCATATAAGGAATGGCCCAAGCCGTGATATCATAAGTATCAGTAGTGCTGGCGAAGGTGTTAGGCTCGAACAATGATTGAATCAAAACTGATTTTGGTTGATAAGTACTGACCACGATGTCACCGTTTTGAAGCGTTACATTTTCGGTTTTTCCAGTTTGGAAATTGAAAGCCGCTAAAGGTTTCTTGGAAGAACTTACACCGTAATCAATTCCATGAGTATCTAAAAAAGCAGTCAACTTCTTCAATTTATCTGGGTGGTTAGTTCCTCTCACAATTAAAGCTTTGTATTTCGCTTTTGGGTTAGAAACCGCCTTTTGGAAGAAATTAGCAAATTCATCGACCATTTTCTCGCTGTACTTCGAAGCAGTTTCCACTGTCGACATCCCTGTAGTGAAGTGATGTGCAATGGCATCGGTTAATTTCAAGGTATCCCCTTCGTCTGTTAAAATGGCCAAATCGCTACTTCCTTGCTCGTAAGTCATTCCAATGGCACCATTGTACATTGGGTAAGAATCACCGTAGCTAGGGTACAGAATATCAAAGCTTTCCTTAGTGAAGAATAACCATCCGTTTTGGTCGAAATACTTGGCGTGGTTCTTTCCGATGATTTCTTGAAAATCTCTTTGCCATTGCGTTACCTGCTCGTGAATTGGCTCAGCCGCTGGCGCGAAATAGTAAGGACTGTTGCTGCCTTGCTCGTGGAAATCTACATGGATATGTGGCATAATCGTATTGTAAAGCTTCATGCGTTGTTGCGATTCCACTTGTGATTGCCAAGCCCAGTCACGATTCAAATCGAAGAGGTAGTGGTTGGCCCTGCCTCCCGGCCAAGGTTCGTTGTGCTCAGCAGCATCAGGATTTGGATTTGGGGTAGTACCTGCCACTTGATTGATCCAGTTAGAATAACGATCACGACCGTCAGGGTTGATGCATGGATCCATGATGACCACCGTATTTTTCAACCATTCCTTTGATTTTGCATTGTCAGGTCTAGTCAATTCATAAAGTGTTTTCATGGCCGTTTCGGTAGAGTTCGCCTCATTCCCGTGCACGTTGTAGCTTAACCAAACGATACCAATTTTTTTTCCACTTGGTTGACCTTCCATCAATCCCGTACGCTTTAAATTATCGGTTCGAATTTGCTCCCAATTGTCGATGTTTTCTTGAGAAGAAAGGTAAGCAACCACCAATGGACGAAGTTCATTGGTTTGGCCGTATTGCTGCAATTTTACATTGCTCAGTTGGCCAGCGATGTACTCGTAATAATCAACAACTTTATAATTGGGTGTAAAACGAGTTCCGAGTGGGTAGCCTAAAAAATCATCTGGGCTTTTAAGATTTTGTGCCTGAATTTGCAAAAAGCTGAAAACCAACAAGCAAAGGCCGAGGAGTGTTTTTTTCATATAGATCAAATTATAAGCGAGGAATTTACGCTAATTTGATTTGTACACAAAGGCGAATTTGCTGATTGGTTAGCTTGTGACAAGAACATACATCCTATGCAATACTATAGCTCAATTAATTGCTGGGATATTTAATAAACAAGGACAGCCGCTGTCTCTACTCCATCAACTCCAAAATCGTTGTCTTTAGGTATTTCCCATCCCTTTTGTCGGTAAAAACAAGCCGATTTGCAGTCATTTCTTCTAATTCTAAAAAGAAAAATTGTGAGGTAAATGCATTTCCAAATCTTTCTCCTCGCTGTTGAGTCAGAAAAATTCTACCTTCGACTTCATCATAACTATATTCCACATTGGCTTCTGCCTCATCAGGAGAGGGCCAATAACAATAGGCACTGCCCAATTCAACTTCAACTTGATCGGTATCTGATTTGAAAGTGTAAATATCATCAGTGAAGCATTCATTAAAATCACTCAAGGCATTGGCGGTGTAGTTTTCGTAAAGACCCACAATTCTCCAGGACTTCTCAGCACCACCATGAAGCGTTACCAATTGTGCTTGAGTAAACTTTAAACTTGGGCCATCATCCTGATTGCTATTGCAACAAAACATCGTAAATATTAGACCAATAAATACTAGAGACTTTAAATTAGGCAGCATAAAAGAACAAATTATCAAGCTGCCCATTCACCAAAGCTTATGCCAAAAGTAGGTTTAAAAGGCAATTCATGCCGAATTTGCTCTTTTTGATCATTAGAATCACAGCCATATTTGCTATATATAGACAAAATATCTACTTTCAATTTTAAACTGTTTGTATGAACGTAAGCCTAACCTCCAAGCAAGAGGCGTATATCGCCAACCAAATTGAAACTGGAGACTATCAGAATGCCAGCGAGTTAGTACGTGACGCCCTTCGGCTACATCAAATCTATCGGGATAAGGTCATTCAGGAATTGCGTACCGAAATTGAAAAAGGATGGGAAGGACCTGCAAGCTCAAAAAATATTCAATCGATTATTAGTGCCAAACAGAAAAAGGCATAATGGCAAAAGATTATCACCTTTCCATTGCTGTAGAACAAGACATTGGTGAAATCTATGATTATGGGGTATATCGATTTGGTATGTACCAAGCCGTGAAATATTTGATGGAGCTTGATCTTGTTTTTACCCAAATTGTTAAAAATCCTGATCTCGGAAAAAAGAGAGATGAAATAAAAGTCGGACTGAGAAGTTTACCAAAAAACTCACATGTCATCTTTTACAGATTACTGGAAGACTCCATTAGAATTGTTCGTGTGCTACACGGAAGCAGAGATCTCATTAAATTCCTTCCATGAACCGCTACTTCCTCGCCATTATTTCTCCTGAACCCATCGCATCTCAGATAAGCGACATCAAACAGCATTTTCTGAATGAATACGGGAGTAAAGGTGCATTACGCTCGCCCGCTCACCTTACCTTGCATATGCCTTTTGAATGGAAAGAAGCAAAAGAACACAAGTTGATCGAATTACTTGCACAAACAACTAAATGCAATCCATTTCAAATTAAGTTGAATGGCTTCGGTGCTTTTCCACCCAAAACTATCTTAATTAAAAATGAACCTTGCGAGGAATTGATCGATTTTCAGTCCAATCTGGCAAATTACACAAAACGGAATATGCAGCTGTTTAACCCCACACATAACCGCGGTTACAATCCGCATATCACGGTGGCCTTTCGGGATTTAAAGAAGGAGGCTTTTGTTAAGGCTTGGCAAGAATTTGAAACCAAAGATTTCAAAGCAACTTTCGAAGTGGATACTTTCTGGTTGCTCAAGCATGATGGAAAGGTGTGGAAAGCTTTTAAGGAGTTTGAATTATCGTAACAATCTTAAATGAAGTACCCAAAACTGTCGGATCATGAAATAAATTCAGGATGACTTTGCTATTAGCTACTTTGCCAATTTCAGTTTGATATTGACATCATCTGAAAGGATAAGGCTATTGCCTCCAACACCATAATCTCTACGATTGAGTTCGAACTCTACTTCAAACGAATCTTCAAACGCTGTGAGTGGAATTTTCAAATCCCTACTGGCTCCTTTGATGGTGAGTTTTCCCAAAATAAAATATTGGTTTGCTTCCTTGACCACTTGGGTTGATCGGAAAGTCATTGACGGAAATTGGTCAACATCGAAGTATTTGTCTTTAAGCAAATGCTTATCTCTACTTCCTATTCCGGTATCTATGGAACCTACTTTAATATCAGCATTGAAATAGGCGCTGTTGAGATTTTTGACGTCAAAATTGTAATCAATCGAGGCTTCTGTAAACTTCCCCTCCACATTAAACCCAGCATTACGGATGGTAAAGGACACCGAAAGTTCTTGGCCTTGCAAAAGACCATATGACAACAGGAAGCTTAGGATAAGACTAATTTTTAAGCCCATCGAGTACCGATCCTGGTTTAATCAAATCAACATAATCCGTGAGCTTCAATTCGAGCTCTGTTGGGCCAATAGAATAAGGCCCAATTTCATAGGGGTTATAATAGAAAAGTAAGCTTTGTTCCAACACAGCAAAATTGTTGTTCAACTGAAATCGGCCATCTTCAAAAAAATAACCTTCATCGTTCAAAGCTTTATCGGGTGCGATTTGTTTATCCATTCTAAACTCGATTTCGGCCAATTGATTAAGCTTGGTTTCAAACCCTTCCACCAAAAAGTCGCCTAAGCTTAGGGCTTTGCCCGTTGCCAGATCATAACTTCGGTAAACTTGATAGGAATTGGGGTGCGCCCCACCTGTGAAGGAAAAAATAGTGCTGGCCGTGCTGATGTATAAGGAATCTTGGAAAATTATATCAGAACTGATTTCGAGCAACCATCCAGAATTGTAGTCTGGATTTTCCTTTAGAATGGTCTCATACTCTTGAGACATCTCATTAATCAGCAGTTCAAAATCATCTTTGGGCTCACTTATGAATGCATATTTCAAAATGTCTTGCTGGATTTGTCTATTGATGGAGTCCATTACGGCCTTTGAGGCACCTGCGCTTATGACAGGATACTGAATATCGATACTAAAACATTTCTCATCGCTGCTGGCTCCGTTGCAAGGCCCCTTTTTTTCTTTGGTGCTCAAGAGCTGATAATTGACAAAAGTGGCCCTTTCAATACCCTCATCTATCTGGGTGACTGACTCTTTCTTGCCAAATTCACAACTCGATAGCACCACAAAAAGTATCCAACAGGCGTATTTCTTCATTAGTCAAACTTAAAATTGTGTGAACTTTCACTTTTGTTGAGCTTATAACTTTTCAATTGACCATCCACTTTCATGTGAACGATATTTTCTTGGTCTGGAAAAGATTCAAAAAGAACAAGGTTCGAGATTTCCGCCTCGTTTATTTTCTCTACCTGTTCGATTTCTATATAACACCATCGGGCATCGCCTTCAATTTCGCTGCCAATGTATTTGAGTACTGCGGGCATTCCATTCAATTCAATAAAAAGCTTTGCCTTGATGTATTCAGCGATTAGGCTGTCCAACACTTTTTCGTCCTTAGGCTTAAAGGTATCGACATAGTCTAATTGGTGGAAATTCTGAAGGCCAATCGCCAAGTCATCCATAAAAACTCTTTGGCTGATCTGTAAGGCCTTGGTGGGGGCATCATATTCCATATCGCAGACGCTCACATGAAAAGGATGAACCGCCCAGAAAAGATTAAAAATAACCGTATATAAAAGCTTTATTGGCATGTTGGGCTCTTTTGTATGTGCTTCAAAAATTAAGTTTTATTATTGCAAATCTAAATGAAAATCCCTCAAGGAATTAGTTAAAATCAGAATGGATCAATTCAAACTCTATTTTCAACTGGGTTACGAACATATTATTGACCTCAACGGCTTTGATCATATTTTATTTGTGGTAGCGCTTTGTGCAATATACTTAGCCCAGGACTGGAAAAAGGTATTGATTTTGGTAACCGCCTTCACGATTGGCCATTCGATTACCTTGGCCTTAAGTACTTTCGAATTGGTCAATTTTCGTTCAGAAATCATCGAATTTTTAATTCCTGTCACCATTTTCATCACGGCATTGAGCAACCTGTTTAAAAAAGAAGGTGGGCTCAACCAGAAGGCGTTGAATTTAAATTACTTTTTTGCCTTATTTTTTGGCTTGGTACACGGTCTTGGCTTTTCCAATTATCTTAAAAGCTTATTAGGCAAAAGTGAAAGTATAGTGACACAATTACTGGCCTTCAACTTGGGTTTAGAATTGGGTCAAATAATAATCGTAGTCATTTTTATGATCATTTCTTTTGTGTTTACGGGGCTCTTCAATGTAGCTAGGCGCGACTGGAAATTGGTGATTTCTTCTGCAA
Source organism: Cytophagales bacterium CG12_big_fil_rev_8_21_14_0_65_40_12 (assembly GCA_002786855.1). Taxonomy (GTDB): domain Bacteria; phylum Bacteroidota; class Bacteroidia; order Cytophagales; family Cyclobacteriaceae; genus Roseivirga. Next base: position 20,869 of record PCUU01000002.1, on the reverse strand, counting down.
TAGCAGGAATTGCCATCACGATGATGATGACTACAAAATTTTGGTAAACAACAGCGGGCAACCGCAAAACACATTAAACTATAACTTATGAAACTTATACTTTTCGTAGTGGCGGCTTTAGTAATGATCTTTGGCCAAACCATGGCCCAAACGATCAACAGCAACCACGGAAGCCGGTTCGAGCAGCTTGAACGTATGTTGCGCGATCCGAGTGTTTATCGCACTGCTTCTGGTGCTCCAGGACACAAATACTGGCAGCAAAGGGCTGATTACCAGATCGAAGCTGAATTGGATGACACCAATCAAAAACTGACGGGGTCTGAAAAAATTACTTATTACAACCAGTCGCCAGATGCCCTGGATTACTTGTGGTTATCTCTGGATGAAAATGTAAGACAGCCCGATAATTCGGCCTACAAGTGGGACGAAAGTCAAATCCGTAGCCGAATGAGCTATGGTCAAATCATGGCATTGAATACTCATACGAACGATTGGGGCTTCCATATTATGGAAGTGAAAGATGCAAAAGGCGCCAATATGGTGTATACCATTAATGAAACAATGATGCGCATCGACTTGCCTACCCCTTTAAAAGCGGGCGAGAAAATAACATTCAGCATTAAGTGGTGGTACAATACAACACCAAGGGCCGAATCTGGCGCAAGAGGCGGACACGAGTATTTCCCAGAAGATGGTAACTATATTTATACCATTACAGGTTGGTACCCAAGAATGGCCGTTTATTCTGATTTTCAAGGCTGGAATAACAAGCAGTTTACAGGCAGAGGTGAATTCGCCCTTACTTTCGGCAATTTCGATGTGAAAATGACCGTGCCAAATGACCATGTAGTAGGCTCAACAGGGGTATTGCAAAACGCATCAACCATTCTAAGCCCGGACCAAAAAAAGAGATGGGAAGAAGCTAAAAAGTCCATGGTAGACCCTGTAGAGATTGTGACTTTAGAGGAGGCAAAAGCCGCTGAAAAAGGAAAACCAACAGGCAAGAAAACATGGAATTTCAAAGCTGAAAACGTTCGTGATTTCGCATGGACTTCTTCAAGAAAATTCGTTTGGGATGCCATGGCAGTAGACATTGAAGGAAGAGCTGATCACCCAATGGCGATGTCTTATTATGCCAAAGAAGCATATGGAATTTATGCCCGCTACTCTACCAAAGCCGTTGCTCATACACTAAAAACTTATTCTAAATTCACGATTCCTTATCCCTACCCAGTGGCAATTTCGGTTGAAGCATCGAACGGTATGGAATACCCAATGATCTGCTTTAACTACGGCAGAACATTGCCAGATGGTACTTATCCTGAGTCTACTAAATGGGGAGCGATTGGTGTAATTATTCACGAAGTAGGCCATAATTTCTTCCCAATGATTGTAAACTCTGATGAACGTCAGTGGACATGGATGGATGAAGGTTTGAACACCTTTGTGCAGTACTTAACAGAACAAGAGTTCGACCCTAACTATCCTCACAGAAGAGGCCCTGCTCATAAAATTGCGCCTTATATGGCTTTGCCAAAAGATCAATTAGAGCCAATCATGACCAATTCTGAAAACATTATCGGTTTTGGAAATAATGCCTACGCAAAAGCAGCCACAGGTTTGAACATCCTTAGAGAAACCATTATGGGTCGCGAGTTATTCGACTTTGCTTTCCAAGAATATGCTAAAAGATGGGCTTTCAAGCATCCAACGCCAGACGATCTTTTCAGAACTTTAGAAGATGCTTCTGCGGTAGACATCGACTGGTTTATAAAAGGGTGGTTCTTTACAATAGACAATACTGATATTGCGGTTGACAATGTAAAGTGGTTCAAGTTAGACACTAAAAATCCTGAGATTGAAAACCCAAGATTGAAACGAGAAGATGCTGAAGCCAATATTGATGTTCAAAAGGAAAAGAATAAGGCTGAGCAAATGAAATACTATGCTGTTGAGGATAAAGGCTTGCAGGATTTCTATTACTCTTACGATGAGTTTGAAGTAACGGAAGATGCCAAAAAAGCCTATCAAAGATTCGATGCTTCTTTGACTGCCGAGGAAAGAGCACTTTTGGGCGACAATAAAAACTTCTATGAAATCGACTTTACCAATGTTGGTGGTTTAGTAATGCCAATTATTATTGAGTGGACTTTTGCGGATGGCAGCACGGAAATCGAAAAAATTCCAGCTTATATCTGGAGAAAAAATGAGCAGAAAGTGACCAAAGCCTTTATGAAAGACAAAGAAGTGGTTCAAATCCGTATCGACCCTAAAAGGGAAACTGCCGACACGAATGAGGAAAACAACTACTGGCCAAGAGTCAACAAGCCATCTCGCTTTGAATTGTTCAAAGGTTTTGGCGGTGGTGCTAGAGGCCAAGCTGCTGGGTCTAATCCAATGCAAAGAGCGAACGGCAACTAATTCCAACTCACGGAAAAAGCAAAACGCCCTCTAAAAAAGTCATTTAGAGGGCGTTTTTTATTATAGATTTTCCAACTGATTCTCTTGTCCATCTTTACTGAGTGTTATAAAAATGCCTAGGAATATAAATCGTTTTGCCCCTTGGCGAATGGCTTGTCCTTCATAAATACCTTGACCATTGGGTTGATCTGCGAACTGATAGCCGAAGATATTATCACGTCCAAAAATATTCGATGATGAAACGTAAATGATGATATTCTGCTTAAAGAGAATGGCCGCATTTAAACTCAAATCATGAAACTCGGGGGTTTTGTCGTTCTGAAAACCGTCTCTATTCGGATTATGAAAAGGACGATTGGACGCAAAATTATAGGTAGCCCCAAACTGTGTTCTGAGCGGAGTTACAAAGTGCTTTACCACGTATGAAAAGTTATGATTCGATACGAAGGAAGGCGTTGCCAACATTGAAAAGTTTTGATAATCTCGTTCCGAATCGACATAAGAGTACGAAATCCAATAATCGGTATTTTTGAAAGTCTTGCTATCTCTCCAGAACACATCAACCCCATTTGCGCTACCAAAACCCAGATTGTTATAGTTCATCGGATTGAAATCATTTGGGTTAGCGAATTTTACCAGATTGTCATAGTCCTTTAAATATGTCTCAACTCTAAAAACTCTACCGTCATTAAAGTATTGGTAATTCATGATGTAGTGCGTTGCCTTTTCTGGCTGTAGACTTCTATTTACCAAGGCATATTCATTTTGGGCTGATTGTAAGAACTCGCCATAAGCCAAAGAAAACTGACCCTTTTCGCTCAGTTTGTATGACATTGCCAAGCGCGGACTTACCCAAGCTTTGTTCAAAAGAGATGATTGTTCCATTCTTAAGCCTGCTCTCACCACAAAGGCATTCGAAGCGAAATAGTCAGCTTCGGCAAAAGTCGAAGAGAGGTTTTCATTAAAATCATAAGTCTCAGGCTGTGCATCGGACACGAACAATTCTCGTGTGAATTTCTTAGCGAAAAACTCTGTCCCGAAATTCACGCTTACCTTTTCAGCAGCATCCCAATTGAAGGCCAACTTCGTATGAGCTCCATTCTCAATCGCACTGAATTGATCATTATTAAAACCTATTTGCTCTTTGTTAAGAGTAGCTGAAAAACCAGCACGAACTGACCACTTTTCGTTTAAAACATCCTTGTAATTAGTATTGAAGTAAACGTAATCGTTGTCCACAGAAATTGTATCCTTTATTCCTGGGCGATTGATATCGGGTTGTCTGATTGTGAAGGCAGACCTGCTCAAGTTTGTATATACTTTAAGCAAGCCATTCTTATTCACTTTTTGTCTGATCACAAACTCGGCTCCAGCACTGTTAGGCGCAGATTCCCAATCAAAATATTGGTTGATTAGGCCTTGATAAGGTCTTAAATCTGTGTATTGTAGCTTGCCCGAAACGGAAGTGTTCTCCCATTTTTTGGTGTAAGCCAAATCTCCACCGACCGACATTACAGAAATATCGCCTTGCGTTTTTTCCGGAATATCGTTTGAGTTTAAAATCAAGGCTGAGGAAAGCGCCTGACCGTATTCTGCTGAATATCCTCCAGTACTAAAAACCGTTCCCTTAAACAAAAAAGGGCTAAAACGACCGCGGGTAGGCACATTGGGAGCCGTGGCGCCAAAAGCATTTCTCACTTCCAGCCCATCGATAAACACTTTGGTTTCATATCCTTCCCCTCCCCTTACGAAAAGCCTTCCCGACTCACCCACCGTAGCTGTGCCTGGCAAAGTATTGATTGCTCCCATGATATCACCGGCAGCACTTGCGGTAGTCACAATGTCCAACGGCTTGAGCACCGTTACTTTTTTGATATCGCTGGCTTCAAAGGCTCCAGCGGTTATGGTAACTCCGTCAATTTTGTTGATTTCTTCAACCAAAACCACTTCGACCAAAAGGGTTTTACTATTGATTTCAACTTGCTTTTCGAAAGTTTTGTAACCAATAAAACTTACCACCAAAACCTGAAGACCACTTTCGGAAGTTTCGAAGGTGAAGCTGCCGTCCAGTTGACTATTCGCTCCATCAAATGAGTTCTTGATATAGATATTGGCCGAAGGAATGGCTTCTCCTTTAGTGTCGAGCACTTTGCCCGAAATCGTAGTTTGCGCTTGCAAACCAAACGAAGCGCTCACCAAAAAGGAGAGTAGAAAGATGAGTTGTTGTTTCATGTTGCTTTTGAGTTATTGAGCTGTGGGCTCATTTATAATTCAAATGTGCAATGATCATTAAGCCAATTAAAAAAAGATTTACCGAACCGTAAGATTGGAGGGATGAGTTGCGAATGATTGGACAGCATAAACTCAATGCCAAATGGCAAGTTGCTGCTTCCCAAAAGTAGAAATCCAAAATGATTATGTTTTTTACGGATTCTATTCCAAAAATATCATGTTTTGGGGTCGTCAATAACGTGTATACCAAATGCATCAAATCTATACAGGTTCAAAAAACATGTATAGAAAATCGATTTTTCTATACATGTTAATTCTCCCAAAAGTAAAAATGCCAGAGATCTTCTGGCATTTTTGAAATATATACAAAGGTTGAAGTTTACTCGTTTCTTAGGTTTTCAATTGGGTTTCGCCTTGCCGCAGTCATAGACTGATAGCCAACCGTTAAAAGCGCTATGAATAAAGTCCCTAATGCTGATCCTATAAAAATCAAAGGGTTCATGTCAACCCTGAAAGGGAAATCTGATAACCATCCATCCATGTACCACCATGCCAATGGAATCGCTAAAACGGCAGATATTAGAATCAGAAAAGTAAAACTTCTGAAAAGCAAGGTCAATAAAGTAGCCATAGAAGCTCCCAATACCTTTCTGATCCCTATTTCCTTTTTGCGCTGCTCTGTTACATAAGCAGCCAAGCCGAACAGGCCTAGGCAAGCAATACTAATTGCTAAAACCGCAAAGACAGAGAAAATGGTTTTTACTCTTATTTGATTTTTAAAGGAGTCCGCAAAAATTTGATCTAGAAAATCATATTCAAAAGGTTTGCCTCCACTAAAGCTGTCCCAGCTAGCCTTGGTGGTTGCTAAAACTTCATTGGTCATATCTGCTTTAAACTTGACACTTAAATTGTCTGGGCTGTTCCCCAAGAAAAAAACCTGTGGCTGAATTTCTTCAGTCATAGACCTAAAGTGAAAATCCTTTATCACGCCCACTATAGTATAAGAGTTATTACCGCTGAGTGATTTTACCCGTCTTCCGATTGGATTCTCGGTATAGCCAAATCTTCTAATGGCAGTTTCATTTAACACCATGCTGGTAGAGTCTGAAGCAAATTCCTTGGAAAAGAAACGCCCATCCGCCAGTTTTAAATCATAGGTTTTCGCATAATCCTGGTCCACATACCAAATTTGTAAAGAAACCCCTTCGTCTGCTGATGTTGCATTTTCTGCCAAAAAGGGAGAATCATTATAAGTATTGGTAGCAGGAATAAACCCGCTGACCGAAACACTTTCGACCAATGGATTTCTTTCTAATTCCGTCTTAAAGGCTTGAAGTTGATTGCCCAAAAGCTGAGTCTCGTTGACCACAAGTATTTGATCTTTATTAAAACCCAATTCTTTATGTTGAAGATAATCGAGTTGGCTGTAAATAAAGGCCGAACCAATTATTAGGAAAATTGAGGTCGAAAACTGAATGACCACCAAGATATTCCTCATCCAACCCGCTTTTTTGCCTTGGGTAACCTCACCTTTTAATACTTTGGAAGGAGAAAATGATGATAGTACAAAAGCTGGATAAATGCCCGCCAAGGCCCCAATGATAATAGTTGAGATCAATAAATAAGGCCAAAGCCCTGTCATGCTAAAGATGGGATTCACTATTTGCTTGTCCGTAAGCGTATTGAATGAGGGCAGCAGTAAAGTGACCATGATCACTGCTACAATGGCCGCAATGAAACTGCTTAGAATCGATTCCATCAAAAATTGATTGATCAATTGCGACTTCAGGGAGCCCAATACTTTTCTGATCCCAACTTCTTTCGCCCTAACAGAAGCTCTGGCCGTGGCCATGTTCATAAAGTTGATACAGGCGATCAAAAGAATAAAGAAACCGATGATACTGAATATATAGACATTCTCTATTGAACCACCTGAACGTAATTCGAAATCTAGGTTTGAATACAAGTAAATATCTTCAATGGGCTGTAAAAAATAAGTTGCTGCCAGAGCACCACTGGCCACGGCATCCTCCAACTTGATCCCCATCATTTGGTTCACCTGTTCCGCAAAATGCTTCATGAGAAAATCAGGGAATCGCCCGTCCACGGTAGCCTTTGATTCCTTAGCATTCAGCTTGACATAGGTGGTGAAATTATTACTCAACCACATGTTTTGCCTTGCATCTGCTCTGTTCAGCATGGTGACAAACATGTTGTACTTGAAGTGAGTGTTGTCAGGAATATCCTGGATCACCCCTGTCACTTTAATATCCAACTCATCATTGAAACGGATGACCTTATTCAATGGATCCTCGCTTCCAAAAATCTTCTTAGCAGTCGACTCGGTGATTACAACCGTATTGGGTTCGTCTAATAAGTGATTTCTGTCTCCTCTTAGAAGTGGGATTGAGAAGATTGAAAAGAACTCCTGATCAGCCCAAGTAATATTAGACTGGCGGAAATAATTATTGTTATAAGAGACTAGTATTGTCGCATCACCTCTTGTTCTGGCAGCATTTTCAACCTCAGGGAACTCCTCCTTGACAGTCTTTGCCATTGGGTCGGGAACGAAGCCTAGATTAAAAACATTATCCCCAAATTTCAAATTACCAGCAATACGGAAAATCTTATCAGAATCTTCGAAGTGTTTATCGAAGCTTAGCTCTTCTTTCACGAAAATAGCGATGAAGATGCAGGCTGCCATACCAATTGCTAAACCAGTGAGGTTCAGGAATGAGTAGAATTTTTGACGCATCATACTGCGATACGCCATCTTAAAGTTGTTTTTGACCATTGTTGTTTGTATTAGTTTTTGACTTAACCAGTTTTCGCGAAGCAGTGAAAATCTAAACAGCATCACAGCATCCACGAGAAATTTTCTTTCCGCATATGCCTCTCCCTTTTCCGAGCTATTCACCCTGAAATACTCCTCCAAATCGCCAAGAATATCTTCTTGAAAATCTGGATGGCAGTAGAGTCTTAATAATTTTTCGCCAAGCCGCTTTAGCATATTTTAAATTCAAAAGCCACATCTGGAATTTGCTTCCACAAATCCATTCGGGTTTGGATGTTATATTCGAGCGCTTTTTTACCCAGCGCGGTGATTTTAAAATAGCGCTTTCTTTTACCACCTCGCTCGCTTGTCGCCTCGCCAAATTCAGAGACCAAAAAACCCTTCTTCTCCATTCTTCTCAAGGCCGATTGCAAAGCACCCACTGAAACTTTCCGATTCAGTCTCTTCTCTATATCCTCTTTAATAGAAACGCCATAGGCTTCTCCGAATAGCACACCCACAGTTAGGAGTACTATCTCTTCAAATTCTCCAAGTTGAAACTTCTTCATATTGCAAATAGGCTCAGTAAGACAGAGCGTTTTTAGATTAACTTCCTAAATGTAGTTTTTTAAATACGAATAAAGCAAATAAAAGTTCCTAAATGTAGTTTATACTCTGAATGACCTTCTTTTGCCTTTCACAAACGAAAGCAAAGCAAGTGCAGGAATTGGAATGGAATCCTGCCAAAAGCCCATTATCTTAGTAGTAAAATCAAGACTTATGAAAACCAAGAACTCGCTACTCACTTTTCTGCTAATTGCCCTAACTGTATTGGCCTGTGGGCCGAAAAATCAAGAACAAACCGCAGAAGAATATGGCAATCCGCCAGCCGAGGGATTTAATTTAGAGGGATCTGATGCCGAGGCCATGATCATTGCAGATGAAGTGATGGCGGCTATGGGAGGAAGAAAAGCTTGGGACGAAACTCGTCATATCGCATGGAATTTCTTCGGTGCGCGCGAACTGGTTTGGGATAAATGGACTGGCGATGTTCGGATTGATATGCGCAACACTACTTTTTTGGTAAACATTAATGACAATACCGGGAAGGTGTTTATTGATGGAAGAGAAATTACCGATGCTGATTCATTGGCCAATCTAGTTGGCCGAGGAAAAAGTGCTTGGATCAACGATGCTTATTGGCTGGTAATGCCCTACAAATTGAAGGACTCAGGCGTTACTCTAAAATATATGGGCGAAGAAATGACCAAAGAAGAAAAAATGGCGGATAAACTCGAACTAACTTTCGAAGCCGTTGGGGTTACACCAAATAACCGCTATTGGGTTTGGGTAGATAAGGAAAGCAGATTGGTGAGCCAATGGGCATATTATAGAAATGCCGCTGATACCGTGCAAGGCTTTAATGTTCCATTCCAGAACTATCAAAAAATGGGCAATATACTTCTCTCTGGCGACCGAGGTGAAAGACAAATCTCCGATGTGATGGTGTTCGATGAGCTACCTGCATCAGTTTATAAATCTGCCGAAAAGCCTGACTTGGCTGCATTGAAAGCACAATGAAAAAACTAAGCCTTTTACTCCCAATCCTGCTTTTATTGGCTTGTGGTAATGACAAGTCAAAGGAGAAAACATCTGCTGGCATTCCTTTTTGGGAAGCCCAAAATTCTACGGTTGAATCGAGTTTGAGAGGCCTCAATGCCGTTTCTGAAAACGTGGCTTGGGCAAGCGGCAGCAAAGGAGCTGTACTCCGAACCATAGATGGGGGCACTACTTGGGAAAATGTGAGTATTGCCGAAGCTGACACCATCGACTTTCGTGATGTGCAAGGATTCGATGAAAATACTGCCATAGTTTTAAGTGCTGGCTTGCCCGCAGTCATCTACAAAACCATTGATGGTGGTAAATCTTGGGAACAAAAATTCTTTACTATGAAGGAAGGCACCTTCTACGATGCTATGGATTTTTGGGATAACCAGAACGGAATAGCCTTTGGCGATGCGGTTGATGGAAGACTGTTAATCTTAAAAACCAAAGATGGGGGCGAAACATGGCAGGAACTTCCTTTTGAGCAAAGACCAATTGCCAAAGAAGGGCAAGGTGGATTTGCGGCAAGTGGCACCTGCCTCATCACTAATGGAAAATCTGATGTATATATTGGGCTTGGTGGTCAAGAAGCAAGTTTCTTCTATTCCTACGACATGGGAGAAACCTGGAACAAAACCATTACTCCCATTCAATCTGGAGCATCTAGCGAAGGCATTTTCTCTATTGCTTTCAAAAATGAGAAAGAAGGTCTCATCGTAGGTGGTGATTTTAGAGGCGACTCACTGACAAGAATTAACAGTGCCTACACTATGAATAAAGGCCAAAGTTGGTTTCCTATAATGGCATCTTTATCACCCCATGGCTATCGTTCGGGCGTGGCCATTATGCAGAATGGACTTGTGCTGACAGTAGGCCGAGAAAGCTGTAGCTACTTCAGAGATGGCATGAGTGCTTACGAAATGATGGAGGGCAAATATTATTCGGTAAGCTTAAGCAAGGATAAAAAGTCGGCTTATGCCTCTGGGTCCAAAGGAGCTGTTGCGAAGTTGATGTTTAAATAGTGTTTGGTGCCAACTCAGTAGCTTAAAGAATGATTCATGAAAGTTTTCCTAATTGGTCTTTTTCTTGCTTTTTCCACCTCACCATCCTTTGGTCAAGAGCTACTATTTGAACTTGAATTGATCAAATTCAATGGGCTCTCTTATCAATCAACTAAAGACGAAATTGTTAAAATTTTCGGCATCCCTAAAATCATCGACCCACAATATGAGTGCGGGGCATATTCAGAAAGTCAACCTGGTGCGCCCTATGAACAACTCATCTATAAAGGCTTCATTTTTATCGGCAATGAAAAAGAAAAGTACATTTTACAAGAGATAACCTTTGATTCGAAGGGAGAAATTTTCTTGGAAATCGATGGTCATAAGTTGAGTAATGCAACCAGTAAAGATCGGTTTATCGAACTATTTGGTGAAAAAGCGAAAACTTACTTTGATGACAATCTTTATGCTGAAGAGATAAAGCTCTATCCAAAAGATCAAGATAGCGGATATATTTTCTCCTTTGAAGAGGGTCGTTTATTGAAAATCCACTACTGGTCTCCTTGCTGATATCGGATTAGCTGTATTAACCCAATACCCAAACCTAAAAAGGCAATTTCGCTAAATCCACATTTCCTCCGCTTAGGATTATGCCTACTTTCTTGCCTGCGAACTTTTCTCTATTCTTTAACAAAGCAGCAAAAGGTACAGCGCAAGAGGGTTCAATGATGATCTTCATCCTTTCCCAAATCAAGCGCATGGCTTCGATAATTTCCTGATCGTTGACCACCAAAACTCCTTTGACCAATTGCTGAATGATCGGGAAGTTCTTGTCCCCCACGGTGGTCAAAAGACCGTCCGCGATGGTATTGGGTTTATCAATTCGTACTACTTCTCCTTTTTGCATGGAAAGAAAAGCATCTTGAGCACCTTCGGGCTCGCCCGCATATACTTGAAGCTCTGGTTTTAAATAATGGGCGGCCAAGGCAGTTCCAGCCAACAGGCCTCCTCCACCAACTGGTACCATCAAAAAGTCTAAATCAGTTTGCTCTTCCAAGAATTCTATGGTGGCAGTCGCTTGTCCTTCAATCACCTTATAATCATTGTATGGCGAAACGAAAGTAGCTCCAGTTTCTTCCATGATTCGAGCCGCATTCGATTCTCTGGCTTCTTGTGTAGGTTCGCAGAAAGTAATTTGAGCGCCATAACCAGCCACCGCCTTTTTCTTCACCTCCGGAGCTGTATTTGGCATTACGATATAAGCATTGCAACCAGAATCTCTGGCAGCCAAAGCCATTGCCTGAGCATGATTGCCTGAACTATGGGTTACTACACCTTTTTTTCTTTGTTCTTCAGGAATAGAAAGCACAGCATTTAGGCCTCCCCTTGCTTTAAATGCACCCACTTTTTGGAAATTTTCACACTTAAAAAAGACTTCGCAGCCCGCAATAGTATTAATGCTTTCCGAAGTAAGCACAGGCGTATGGTGTATAAAAGGCTTGATTCGAGCATGAGCTTCTCGAATCTGAGCTAGGCTAATTGGCAGTGTTTCCATACAATATTTTAATTATTAACTCTCCAAAAGTTGGTGTTCAATATCCAGAAAATGTAATTATGAATTCCATTCACAAGGCTAAACTTTTGGAGTGTTGGTTCTTTCTAATGCGCTTTCAACCAATTATCACCCACGCCAACTTCAACTTCCATAGGTACTTCAAGCTCAATAGCGGACTTCATTAGTACGGGAATCCGTTCCTTCATCAATTCTAATTCAGGCTTATAAACATCAAACACAAGTTCATCATGCACCTGCATAATCATTTTGGATTGTAGTTTTTCCGCCTTCATCCATTTATGAATGTTGATCATGGCGACCTTAATCATATCCGCAGCGCTTCCTTGAATAGGGGCATTAATTGCATTCCTTTCGGCATGGCCACGACCTACCATATTCTTAGAATGAATGTCTCTCAAGTACCTTCTTCTGCCCAAAATAGTTTCTACATAAGTAAACTCTCTGGCCTTGTTCACTTGAGCATCCATAAAGGTTTTAACGCCAGGAAACTCATTGAAATAAGCGGTGATGATTTGCTGTGCTTCGGTGCGCGAAATGCCAATATTTTGCGCCAGACCAAAGGCTGAAATACCGTAAATCAATCCAAAATTGACTTCCTTGGCTTTTCTTCGCATGTCGCGGTCTACTTCTTCAAGTGGAACACCAAATACTTTCGAAGCTGTTGTAGCGTGAATATCCCGACCATTTTTAAAGGCTTCCATCATACTTTCATCTTTGGCAAAAGCGGCCACAATTCGAAGTTCTATTTGAGAATAATCCGCTGCCAAAAGGATATGATCTTCGGAACGAGGGATAAATGCTTTTCTAATTTCTCGTCCCTTTTCTGTTCTGATTGGGATGTTTTGAAGGTTTGGATTATTGGAGCTTAACCGACCGGTAGCCGCAACCGCCTGACGATAATCGGTATGTACCAATCCGTCAATCGGACTGATCATTCGAGGCAGCGCATCTACGTAAGTTGATTTTAGTTTTTGATATTCTCTGAATTCTAAGATTCTTCTGGCGATGGCATGCTCATTGGCCAAAGTAGACAAAATATCCTCGCCAGTGGCGTATTGCCCTGTTTTGGTAGTCTTTGGTTTATCGATCAGTTTCAGCTTATCAAAAAGTATTTCGCCAAGCTGTTTTGGGGAAGCAATATTGAATTCCACACCTGCCAATTCAAAAATTTCGGTTTGGGCAACAAGGCTTTCTTCGGCCAATTCCTTTGACATTACGGCCAAGGCCTCCACATCGATTTTCACACCATTGTATTCAATATCGGCCAGTACTGTCACGAGAGGAATTTCAACTTCATTAAAGAGCTTGGTAACGTTCCCTTCCTCAAGCATCGGTGCAAACTTCTGCTTCAATTGAAGTGTAATATCGGCATCTTCTCCCGCGTATTCCACCACTTTATGAATGGCGACATCCTTCATATTTCCCTGATTTACACCCGCCTTTCCGATCAATTCGGTGATCGAAACTGGTGTATAGTTGAGGTAATTCTCTGCCAATACATCCATGTTATGCCGTGTATCAGGATCGATCAAATAATGAGCGATCATGGTATCAAAAATTGGCCTCAATACTTCGATGCCATAATTCTTTAAAACTTGAATGTCATATTTGGCATTTTGAGCAATTTTTAGAATGTTTTCATTTTCGAAAACAGGCCTGAATTCTTCTAAAATGGCCTGAGTCTCCTCTCTATCCGTTGGGGTGGGAATGTAGTAGGCTTCTCCTTTTTTGTACGAAAATGAAAGTCCCACCATATTGGCCTCAATGGGCTCGATATTATCGGTTTCAGTATCGAAACACAGCTCTTTTTGAATCATCAAATATTTGATCAGTCGCTTTCTCAATGCGGGACTGTCAACCAAATGGTAATCGTGATCTGTCGTAAGGATATTCTGCTTTTCAGAGATCTGATTTTTTTCTTCTGTTTGTTGAAGCGTTGGGCTATCATCCCCAAAGAGTCCCATTTGAGATGTAGCCTGTGCCTTAGGTTTTGACGTGGTTGGTGCAGATGGAGCTGAGGATTCTCCCAAAATTCTTTTTAGCGTAGTTCTGAATTCGAGCTGCTCAAAAATCTCAGTTAGCTTTTCCTTATTTGGGCCAGTATATTTCATGGCCTCTTCATCAAATTCTACTGGAACGGTTGTACAAATGGTTGCCAATTCTTTAGACAAAAGGCCTTGAGCCCCAAACTCTTCAACTCGCTCTTTCAGTTTGCCTTTCAATTCATGAGAATGTGCAATAATACCCTCAATTGTTCCGTAATCTTTTAAAAGTTTTGAAGCTGTTTTTGGCCCTACTCCGGGGATTCCAGGAATATTATCAACCGCATCGCCTTGTAAACCTAGCATTTCAATCACCTGATCAATCCTTTCTATATCCCATTTTTCAAGGATTTCGGGAATACCCATAACATCTACGCCATTTCCCATAAAAGCTGGCTTATACAGGTAAACATGCTCTTCTACCAATTGGCCATAGTCTTTGTCGGGGGTCATCATAAATACCTCAAAGCCTTCTGCTGAAGCCCTTTTGGCAATTGTTCCAATTACGTCATCTGCCTCATAACCGTCCAGTTCTAGCACTGGAATATTGAAAGCACGGACAATGTCCTTTACAATAGGAACTGCGATTCTAATATCTTCAGGTTGCTCATCTCGATTGGCCTTGTATTCTGGGAATTGCACATGGCGAAAAGTGGGTGCATGCGTATCGAAAGCTACTGCAATATGGGTTGGTTGGCGTTTTTCAATGATTTCCAACATGCTATTGGTAAATCCAAAGGCTGCGCCAGTATTTAACCCCTTTGAGCTTATTCTCGGGTTTTTACTGAAGGCAAAATGGGCGCGATATATCAACGCAAACGCGTCTAACAAGAACAGGGATTTTTCAGGCTTACTCATTCTCTAAAGGTAAGTAATCCGAAAAGCTACGGAAATAGATTTTTGATTAATTCGATCCTAAAGAATTGCTTTGAGCAATCAGATCTAAAGTGAATTCGAAAACAGCATCCTTCTTGTTGATAAGATCTGTGTAAGTTTTCTTAACAAAGAAATCAGGGAAGGTTCCTCTGCCGAATCCGTTGTCCTTGTCATGATTAATGAATGATTCGAAAATCACAGGAACTTGAATCACCAAACCTGAATTTGGCAAACCATAATTCAACAGCATGTTGGCGGTTCTGGCCTCGTGAGCTCCTCCAGTTTCTTCCCCAACCAAAATCACATTGTCCATTTGGCTCAAAATTCTCGCAAAGTCAGCAGCGGCAGAAAAGGTTTTACCTGAAGTAAGCACATATACTTTACCTTCAAAACGGATGTCGTCCAATTCGAAACCTAAGTCGAAATCTGCATGCCAATTGTGCTCAGGGCTCACAAATTTGCCGTCCTGATTCGACACGAAATACTTTTCTAGATAATTCTCGGCATTGTTTATTACCTCAGCGTTGTTGGCTGCTCCATTAATTCCTAAAAGTTGTTTTTCGTGTGTGATAGTCAAACTTCTAGTATAAGTATTTGAAGGGTCAACCAAGTCGGTACCTGCGATGATTTTATAAAGAATATTTAAAAGTCTACGATCACCACCTTCATTATTTCGCAGGTCCAATACGAGGCTGTTGAAACGAAAACGTTTCGAAGCCTTATCGTACTGAGCCGCTATTTTGTCAAAGAACCATTCAGGGTTTGCCTGAAAAGTGTTCAATGTCAAAACTAAGGTTTGAAGGGAGTCAACAGCGTCCAAATGTGTAAAATGAAAGTATCGCTCGTGCGATTTATACACAGGACGCATGTAATTATTAGCCATCATTTGATTTCCTGGAACACCTTCTACAAGGGCTTCTTTCACCAGGCCATCAAAATCATAACTTACTTTAAATTGGCCTATCGGGCCGTATTTCAAGAAATAGTAATAGCCAAATTTCTGCTCTATTTCTCTTAATTTTTTCGTCTCAATAAATCCATCGGTAATGGTCAGGGCAGTCAAATCAGTGACCATTTGGGCAGAAGTGATTCCGTTGATTGAAATTATTTTACTTCCAAGGGGAATGTTGCCTTCTTCAAAGTCTACAAAAATCTCATTGTCGATAATTGAGATGGCATATGGGAAAAACTCGCTTCTCTCCGTTGCTGTCTTTAAAGTTTGAGTATCCATTGAAACTGCAGTGTGTCCACATCTGAGTTTTTGGTTAAGTTCAGACAGAAGGATGGAAAAGTCTTGTTGCGAAATATGCTCAGGTAAAGCTTTTACTTGTGCGTCCACCAAAGCTTTAAATTCAACTCTAGAAATGTAAGCGTATGGATTACCATGTTGCTCATCAATAAGCTGGAAATATAGATTAAGATCTTGAGTGGCGGCTTCCTTGGTAAGGATTTGATCTAAGTTATTGGCAAATGAAGGAACACTTACCATCATTGTGATGATGATTAGGTAGGTTGTAAGTGCCGAAATTAGCGTGTTCCTTTTCATTCTTTTCCTGTTTCAGATCATCAGGGGAATGATTGGAAATCGAGTCGAGAACTAATGATCTTCGCATTGAAGGTCGGTTTAAGCTCTCATCGCTACATGAGCGATTTACTAATTTCAATTTTTCGGTATTTACGCTAGAAACTAGGTCAAACACCTATTACACCCTGAACAGGGTATAGTAATGAGCACAATACGCTAAAGCATTGAAGACGTATTTCGTTAATTAAGGAGATGTTTGGAAAAAGTAATCTGGATTGGGACGAAGCGAGAAACGCCCGAGGTGTTTGAGAAAGTGATACAAATATACAGAAAAACGCATTTGGTGCAATAGATACAGTTGTTCAAATACAAATATTTGTATTTGAACATGTGGAATAGATGTAGGTACTTCGAATTTCATGCTGCATAAGCATCATGATTCAAAATTTAATTCCGTATAACAGACTTTAACCAACTTTACTATTGTCTTTATTGTGCTTTGCAAAATCGGGCTTCGCTCCAAATAATTTAAGAGAATTGACGTACTTTTATTATTTCACAGCAATTGACAAGTAATTTTGCGCGTTCTACAAGTCGTTTTACTGGTTTGCTTTTCTCAAATTACTGTAGCCCAGAGTTTTAATGGGTTCGTACACTCCGATTTTTCAGGGATTATTGGTGCTCAATTACAGCCTGCAAACTTGGCGGGCTCTCCTTACAAATATGACTTTAGCCTAATCAATGGGAATTTCTTTTTAACCAATAACATTGCCTACAATACCAAGACCGAGACAGGAGGAGGCCTCTTTAGGTTTTTGGAAAGGGAGCAGAAATTTCTTCATTCCAATATCGCTCTGGGCGGATTGTCGGGCATGATAAGTTTAGCGGGAGACGAATCTCTGGGGTTTACTTATCGAATGAGGGCCCATGCCAGCGCCATTGACCTTAGCCCAGATTTTATCATCCAATTTGGGAGATTTAGCAATCCGCGCTTCGATAATACAGTGGTAACCAATCAGCAAGGGGATTTTGCTACTTCATTATGGAGAGAGCTTGCCCTTACTTATGCCAAAGTGCTTAAGGATGACGGATACAATCGGTCAAAGTTCGGTGCCAGTTTGAAGCAAATAAGCCCCAGGGCGAGTGCTTTTTTAAGGGTTAACGATTTTGATTATGAAACCAGCGCAGGCACTACAACCATCAATAATGCCGACTTGTCCTTTGGTTATTCTTCTAACCTGAATGAATTTGAGCAATTTGACGGTGACAAGGCCTTAAATAAGTTACCAGCAAGTACTGGAAGCCACATCGCTCTCGACTTTGGCTTTGTCTTCGAAAGGATTGCTTTTCGGGCCGACCCTAAAGATGAAAATGGTACAATGCGAAAACCCGATATTGACTATGAGTTCAAGATAAGCGCCAGCATCACCGATCTTGGCAAAATGACTTTTGAAACAGGCAGCGCATCGGCAACTGCTTTAGTGCAAGTACCCACAGCCAATATCAATAACATTGATTTGCTATTTGAAGGACTGACAAGTGTTCGCATGTTTAAGGATAGCCTTGCCACCTTTGCTCAAGTAGATGATCTCAACATTACTTACACCGTGTCTTTGCCCACCAGCTTAAACCTTGGCTATGACTATAATTTTGGCAACGACTTTTATGCTGGAGCCGCAGCACGGATAGACCTGACCAGCTTTTCAAAAACAGATTTCAGGCTCAATTATTTGCATTCGCTTACTTTGAACCCAAGATGGGAACAAGGTAAAAAGGCCATCTATATGCCGCTATACTTTAATCAGTTGGGTGATTTTCATTGGGGCTTGGCGGCACGCTATGGAGCAATTACCTTAGGAACTCAGAGTTTCAATAGTTTACTGACCAAGGAAAATGGAAGCGCGGGTTTCTTCTTTAGCGTTAATCTTAACCAATTGAAAGCCAATTCTAAAAAGCCATATTGCTTTGGAACTTCCAGAGGAACGGCCATGACCAATACGGAGCGCACACCGATCTATAAAAGGAAGAAGTGGATTTTATTTTGATCAAGCCCTTGAGAAGAAGATAAAGTCACTGGCAGGTGGGGCAATATTTTCTTGTCTTAATAAAGTGGCTATTTGTCCGCGATGATGAGTGCCGTGATTGGCGACATGAATAATAATATCTGATATGTTCGATTGAAAGGAATCTCCTTTTGAGTTCTGATATTCAATTTCCTCTTCAAAATCAGCCTTAGACTTGACCAAATCAAGCCACAGTTCACCGCTGATCCGTACCAAATCAATGGCCTCGATCAGCTCAAAGGTTTCGAACACTTTCGGCACTTTTCCCTCCAATTGAGTCACGCGATGGAACCAGATAATTTGCGCATTTCCGATATGTGAAAAGAGATCGAGAGCTTTGTGGCTGCTCAACTTATTGGTTAAGAGAACTTGGGAAAACAAGTCATTTGCCCAAGCATTGTATTCGTAAAGACGAGTGAAATACGCATTCATATGCTATCCAATCTTAATTTTTAGAACTGACCTTCTCTTTTGATTTTTTGTAAGCGAGCCCCTTCAATCCAAAAACGATTAAGAAAGGAACCCATACTGCATCATTCATCAATAAATGGAAAATCGCCCTTTTACCTAATTCTCCTTCTAAAATGGTAAAGAAGAACCAAAGCCCACCAGCAATTTTTGTGAATGCACCAAAGAAGAGTAAAAACCAAAGCTTACCAGGATGAAGTGCCGTAAACACATAAACCAGCCCCATGACCAACACAGCTCGTCCTTGCCAAATGATTATCTCCGGAACTGCACTTTGTGATTCAGTTACCCAATGAAAAAAGCTTTCTGGATAAATGGCAATAAAAAAGCCCCAAAAGATATGATAGGCCGTTACGATTAATAAAAAACCGCGCATCCAGTTAGGGAATTGTGTTTGTTGAGTCACCATGCTTTTCATAACTTAAGCGCTTCTATTTTGTTGAACAGGTTCTTATTTACAAAAGAAGTCAAAACAAATTAACTACCACTATGAAAAAACTGAATCCATTTAAACTGAAGAAGCCTATCATGACACTTCTCGCAATCCTATTGGTCTCTTCTGGCTTTGCGATGGGCTTCAAAGTTGCGCAAGATTTGAGTATTGCGAAAGAGGATGTCAAGGCTGCTCAAAAATTGCTAGACCTTAATCTTACGGATGGAGAAATAGATCAATTGCTCCCCGGTCTCAATCGAGGAATGTCGGGCATCAAAGAGCTGCATGCTTTTGAACTAGGCAACGAAGTGCCTCCCGCCATGTGGTTCAACCCTATTATTGGCGCTCAACCTTCAACAAAACAAGATAAAATCGAATGGGGATTTCCTCAAAAGGTAGATATGCCAAAGAACAGAAATGACCTTGCATTTTATACCGTGGCGCAACTTTCAGTTTTGATCAAAGAAAAAAAAATAACCTCCATTGAGCTGACGAACTTCTTTATCAATCGCTTAGAAACCTATGGAGACACACTTCAATCAGTCATCACCATCACCAAAGAACGTGCACTAGCTCAAGCCAAAAAAGCAGATGACTTATTGGCCAAAGGCACTTATTTAGGGCCATTGCACGGAATTCCTTATGGAGCGAAGGATTTGCTTTCAGTACCTGATTATAAAACCACTTGGGGGGCTGGCCCTTATAAAGACCAAGATCGTGGCGAAGAGTTGGCCACTGTTATCCGAAAATTGGATGAAGCAGGAGCTGTTTTAGTCGCGAAACTTACCTTGGGTGCATTGGCCATGGGTGATGTTTGGTATGGCGGAACCACCAAAAACCCTTGGAACATGGAACAAGGCTCAAGCGGATCTTCTGCTGGATCGGCTTCCTCGGCTTCTGCTGGTTTGGTGCCATTTGCCTTAGGTACCGAAACACTCGGTTCAATTGTATCTCCTTCTACCCGCAATGGAGTGACCGGATTAAGACCAACCTTTGGACGTGTGAGCAAAGCTGGTGCAATGGCTTTGAGCTGGAGCATGGATAAAATTGGTCCGATTGCTAGAAATGCCTTCGATTGTGCTTTAGTGTTTGACGTGATCAGAGGAACAGACAACATTGACCAGTCGGTACATGATGCTGCATTTAATTACAAAGGCAAGGTTGATCTTTCGAAACTAAGAGTTGGGTATTTAAAAAGCTATTTTGACCAAACCAGAAATGAAAAACAAAAAGCCAATGAGCAACAGGTTTTAGAAGAATTGAAAAAGCTTGGTGCTAATCTAATTCCTGTAGAATGGGTTTCTGACCTTCCTTTTGGTGGAATGCAGGCCATATTATCTGCCGAGGCTGCAGCATCATTCGATGCCTTAACCAGATCTGACCGTGACAGTCTTTTGGTAAGACAAAATGCAGGTGCTTGGCCAAACCTTTTCCGCCAGGCGAGATTTACTTCCGCAGTGGATTACATTAATGGCAACCGCGCAAGAACCGTCTTGATGCAAAAAGTGAATGACTTAATGAAGGATTACGATGTGATTGTAACACCTAGTTTTGGTGGCAGTCAGTTACTTTCAACCAACTTAACAGGTCATCCATGTGTAGTGCTAAAGAATGGCTATACAGAAGACGGCAGCCCGACTAGTATTTCCTTTTTAGGAAACTTATTTGACGAAGCGACCATTCTTGCCGTGGCAAGGGCTTACCAAGAAGCAACAGACTTTGACGAACAACACCCACCGATGTTTGTGAAATAAATGATAGCTGTTAGCTGTTAGCTGTTAGCTGTTAGCTGTTAGCTGTTAGCTGTTAGCTGTTAGCTGTTAGCTGTTAGCTGTTAGCTGTTAGCTGTTAGCT
>PCUU01000065.1 GCA_002786855.1 Cytophagales bacterium CG12_big_fil_rev_8_21_14_0_65_40_12 | reverse complement strand
TCAATACTCGATAGGCTTATCGAAAGATGTGTAAGTACAAGCCCAATCACTAGAAGAGACATAATTCTTGCGACTTAAATGAGTAACCCTATTATTTTTATCAATTTTTTAAGATTGTATAAAGACATTTTTTTAATTTAATCGGATGAAATCAAAAGCCTTTCAAATTAAAACTATCTCGGTATTGTTGTTCATGACAGTCCTTGAATGCTTGACTTATGCTCTATGTCAGGCACAACAAGAAAATAAATTAAAAACTTTTGACAAGTCAATTAGCCTAGAAAGAATTGACATCCCGGATTTTTCAGAATATGTCCCTGCTTCTATAGGTATTCTAGATAACTACCTTGTACTAATTGACAAATACAAAAGTCCCCAAATCAATTTCTTTTCTCTTAGAGATTTAAGTTTGGTTGGAAGTTATGGAAATAAGGGGCAGGGGCCAGGAGAGTTTAAGACCCCTTTTTATCATGGACAGTTTGAGAAAAAAGGCGGAAGGATTTATTATTGGTTGCATGATATGGCCAGAAACAGATTGGTGAAATTGGACTTAGAAAAATCGCTTAAGGATATTGCTTATGAATACGAGACTTTGACTGTATTGCCTCCAGACATCTATATTCCCCTTTCCATATATCAAACCTCTAACAAAACTCTTGTCGGCACGAGCAATTCTGGGAATGGCAGATGGTTTGTCTACAATCAAATAGACAAGACTTTACTATGGCAAGAGAATTTCCCAGAGGTTTCTCAAGTGCCCACTGAACCGATAAAAAAGGGAATGCTATACTACGGTGCAATCTCTGGCAGTTCTGATTTAACTCGTTTTGTTAACATAACCCGATTTTTTCGAAGGCTGGATTTTTTTAATGATTCTGGAAAACTCTTAAACTCTACTGTTTTTGATACAAAAGGAAAGCCAGAACCCAACTTTTCGAATCCGAACATATTTTTACCGCCAGGTACGATGTACTACTATTTCGACATACAAAGTACAGATAATTACATCTATGTTTTAAACTACGATAAACCCATGGAGCAAGAGGATACTCTAAATCAGGTCAAAATTGATGTTTTTGATTGGCAGGGAAATCCAGTTGTTCAATTTGTTTTAAACGAACATCTTATGAATTTTGCAGTGGACGAAATTGGTGGGAAAATCTACGGAATTTCAAATCGAGTTGAAGACAAACCAATTGTTGCATTCGACTTTAAAGGATTGTTAAAATAGTTAGCAGTCATATTAAATCAAAACATGTGATCATTCCATCAGCTTGCTTTTTGAATTTAACATTATCACAGTTTCTCAACTAAATTTTGGGATCTTTTCAAAAACAATTAAGCAGTAAAGTAGTCTTCCAAATCCTTCAAAGTAGATTCATTGGTTTCGATGTCTTTTTGAACCTTACCTTTTTCGAGCAATACAATCCTTTCGCAGACCTCGGTAACGTGATTCAAATCGTGGCTCGAAATCATCAAAGTTACATCCTTTTCCTCCTTCAGTTTTTTAAGAATTACTTTCAATCGGATTTGGGTCGTAGGATCAAGGTTGGCAAAAGGCTCATCCAATAATATGATTTCAGGATTGCCCATTAAAGCAGCCACAATGCCTACTTTCTTTTGATTTCCCTTTGACAAATCTCTGATGTACTTTTTCTTCCCTCGGATTTCATCATTAAAAAGGTCATCGAACTGGTTTAAGAATTCTTGCAAATCGCCAGCCGAATAATTGTGCAACGAAGCCACAAATTCAAAGTACTCATCAGGGGTCAAATAGTCGATTAAAAAGGATTCATCGAGGAATGAGCCTGTATAGTATTTCCAATCTTCGGTAGCATTCACAGCAATACCTTTAGATAAAACCTCACCCGAAGTAGGACGGATAAGGTCTAGTATCATCCGAAAAAAAGTGGTTTTACCTGCGCCATTATTGCCTACTAAACCAAAGCTTTGTCCTTTGGCAACATGCATTTCAGGAATGTTGACCACTTCAACTCCTTTATAGCTCTTCGAAAGTTCTTTAACGTCAATCATTTTTTTATCTATTGTGCCCTAAAACTAGCGGCAGTTTTATATCTGTTTGCAACGAAAGCTTTGGTAAGTCCATTCAGCAGTTTGTTTCTAAATGCGAAGCCTACTAATCCGACTAAACCTGTAAGTGCCAAGCCCAAATCTTCATAACCCAAAAGCAACAAAGGGGCATAGAGCACATAAGGTAAAATCATGATGGGGATCATGATCAGGAATTGTGCCGCGCCAACTCCTTCATAGTTGAATGCTGCGCCTTTATTAAGATCAATTTTCTTAGGGCTGTACATGGCGATTCTCATTACCGCAAAAACATTAAAACCAATGTTGAAAAGATAGGCGACAAGGTTGATCAGTAGGATTTTCCAACCAAAATAGCCATAGGCCAATGAAACCACAAAGGCGATGGTGGAGGCAGCAAAGAAAAGCCAGTATTTTGCCTCAATGTATTCTCTAAACTGGACCTTTCGTGTCAATATAAAATCGAAGTAGCCACTTTCCCAGCTCAGTAAAAACTGACCATAATTAATAAAGAAAATACCCGTGATAAACACACCCGCAAACACGAAGATGAATTGCATCTCTTGATAGGCATCATTGGTATAAAAGATGAGGCCGTATAACAATAAAACCGCGCTCATGATAAGCGTATTTCTTGGGCGCTTATGCCTTAAAATTAACTTTAACTCTAAACCTATGAGTTCGCCAATCCTTCCGAATCGTTTTAGGAAAGCAAAGTCTCCGGTGATTTTCCCTTGTGCTTTTTTAGTGGCAAGTTCTTCAGGATAAGTATTGTTGAAAAGGAAGCTAAAGTTGAGGCGGTAAAAGCCCAAAGCCAATACAACAACTGGGAATACCACCCAGGATTGTGAGATCACAAAGCCAAAAGCCGCGCTAGAAAGGCTTGAGAATGAAAGAATTTCGAAATATTCTAAGCCGATTACCGCAGCAAAAAATCCAAGTAGACCAATAAAAAGATTAGGCACATCATTCAATTTCTTTTTGACATACATGGTCAAAAAGTGATTGCTCATAGAAAGGGCGAATACCGTTCCTATCCAGCCCAAAGCACTTAAAGCACCATGATCAGACGCAATTCTTAAAATAGAAAAAGGTAGGAAAAGAAGAATAGCCAATAGATTGAATACACTCAGTTGGCTCTTGCGGAGCATAAAATGAATGATCTTACTCTTTTTGATGGGAAGATGCAAATAGGGTTGAATCTCCAGAATAGGCACATTCTGAAGGAAAAACCGAATGAAAAACTCAAATAGAAAATAGTAAAAGATAAGGCCATTGATGAACTCAATCGGGTCTCTTTCGGGAAGAAACTCGCTCACTAATTTGTCAGAAGCAAGCCCCAAAATGAGCACATAAGAGAGCATCATTAAAGCGGCAAGTCCAAGAAAAATATTGGCAATTAGGTTTTTGGCCCATACAGGCGACCTAAGTTCTTGCTTCCATATTTGAGAGATCAGTTCTTGAATCATAGGCTTAATTAAGGCTTCTGTCTAATTCTAAAATACAATAGAGAATTGCATGAGCTGCTTGAATGTAGAACGACTTATTTACGTTTTCAAAATCATCCGTTGACTTGTGGTAGTTGGCGTGGTCTTCAACCCCGAAGTAGAGAAAAGGAATTTTATTTTGGTGAAATGGGCCATGATCTGATGCGAAGGTCCAATCGTTTTTGCCCAAATCGGGTGAATCATGGCCAAAAATTAGCTTCAGAGGTGCCACATCGATCTTTTCGATAATCGGTTTTAGTTTTGGATAATGATAGGTGCCCGCAACATGTAATTCGTTTTTATCATTCATGCTTATCATATCCATGTTGATATTCAAGATAACTTGGTCTACTGGGATAGATTCATCCTTCAAGAAGGCCTTTGCCCCTTGAAGCCCCATTTCTTCTCCGTCCAGCGCTGCGAAAACAATGGTATGCCTTGGTTTATGACTTCTGAAATACTCCATCATGCCCAGCATGGCGGCTACCCCCGATGCATTGTCGTCAGCTCCATTGAACACTTCACCATTAATAATGCCCAAATGATCATAATGTGCTGTGATCACGATTGCGCCTTCCTGATCTCCTCGAATATAAGCGATCACATTTTCGCCTTGTATTGAATCGCCAGCGTTGTTCACGAACTTGAAGGCATGCCGATAGCCCTTTTTAAGGCTTTTTGCTTTTACATCTTCCATTTGGCGAATGATAAATCGCCTGGCGGCCTCGGCTCCTTTGGTTCCCGTTTTTCTTCCCTCAGCAGCGTCATGCGATAATTTTCTCAGGTCTTCGAGGATGAATTCTGAATCGAGTTCGTTTTGGGCATGCGCGAAATTCGGGCTAAGGATCATCCCAAAAATTAAGGCAAAATAGAGAATATGCTTTTTCATATTTAATTGGTTAGCTTCGAAACTTTGTTGATTGAATTTCCAATAATTCAATACTTTTCTTGTTAAACTTAGTGAATTGAAAAGTAAGTTTTGAGACCGCTATTATTTTATTTCATTTTCATTTTAAACCTTGCTCAACTTCCACTTAGAAGTCAACAAAGCGCAGATGCCCTATGGACTAGGCTTCAGATGAACGAAGCATTTAATCCGCCCCAAGATATTCTAAGCACCAAGTCGATTGTGCTTTTGGATGTACCAAAGGGCGTTCTGGAGGGTGAAAGGAACAAACTGGCAGATCAGCTTCAAGTTTTTTTTGCTGAGGTAGGTATTGATGCAGTGGTTTATTTTGCTGTGCCCAAATTTAATTCAGTCGGAGGAATGACCGAGCAAATTCCTGGCGACATCTTGAGAAGAGACATAAAGCACTTGATTTTTCTTTCCATTCTGGACCAGAAAAAGGATTTTGTTTTGGGCATTGGCCCTTTTAATGGAAAAGCATCATTTTATGACAAAGGCGCCAACTTTTGGTTAAGAAGGACTTCTGATTTGACCCAAGTTTTTGACGAACTGAGAGGTTTGTTCAGAACGGGAAGCTTTGTTAAAACCAATCTGCTCATAGGGAGTGCTGCGGAATTTTTTGAGCCAAGCGTATCGGGCTTTAGGCAGGCCTATGCTACCCTTCCGTCTGAGTTTGTAGGGAAAAAAATTGCCATTCCTAAAATGGAGACTTCTCCCTTGAGTAAGCCTGGGCCACTTTTATTTGATACTGAGGCAATCCTTAATCCTACTGGATTTGAAAATCAGCTTAAATCTAGGGTAAACAGCCTGAATTTATTGGCTACCAGTGATTCTACGCTTTTTGAAGTAATTGACTTAGAAAACAAAGACGATGCTGCCTTGAGGCGGGCCAAAATAGATTACGTTTTACATTTTGTAGAAGCCGAGGCACCTAATGTCTATCGTTTTTTGCCCTTCAAAGGAAGAAAAGAGGATAAGAAGGAAGTACTGATCAAATTCTTTTTGCGCGATGTTCGGACCAACAATGCTTATCTAGGTGAGCTATGGGATGCCGATCCCGATTGGAACACTGCCCTAAATTCCTTCTTGGCGCAAATTGAACGAATAAGGTCACAAAAAGGCAACTGATCCTCTTTTTTCCCCATCGGTATATTTCACGAAGCCAGCGGCCAAAAAATTATTTAACTTCCTTTTTTAACTAAAACTAAAAAACATGAAGCTAACATCATTTTTAGGGCTAATGCTGCTTACCGTTTCGGTAATGGCCCAAAACACAAAGGTAGATTACGAATCCATATACAAAATCAAAGACGAAGGTTTCAATAATAGCCAAGTAATGGATATTGCTTGGAATTTAACCGATAGAATTGGCCCAAGACTTACGGGTTCTGAAGGTTTGAAAAAGGCCTATGATTGGACTTCATCAAAGTACAAGGAATGGGGACTTACTAACGTAAAAGTGGATGCTTGGGGTGAATTTGGCCAAGGATGGGAAGTGGATAAAGCCTACGTAGCCATGACGGTGCCTTATTACCAAGCCATGATTGGAATTCCTAAAGCTTGGACTCCAGGAACCAATGGAGCAATTTCTGCCGAAGTCGTTTATGTAGACTTTAATACTGAAGCGGATCTGGCCAAACTTAAAGGCCAATTGAAAGGAAAAATTGTAGTTATGCCGACTGCAACCGCAGCAGAAAATCAATATTCGGCCGATGCTAAAAGACTGACCGAAGAAGAATTGACCGCCATGGAAGAAATGACCGTGAGGGCTGGTGGTGCCAATAATGCCAGCAGGTTTGCGGAGTTCAGAAGGTTATCTAACCTAAGAAGAGCAGCTTATACCATGTTAAAAGAAGAAGGTGTGGCGTTGGTTTTAGCTACAAATCGTGGAGGCCAAGGTACATTTTTTACCTCGAATGGTGCTAGAAATGATGAAGGAGCTTTGCCAGAAATTGAAATGGCACCAGAGCATTATAATCGTTTAGTGAGATTACTTCAAAAAGGGGAGAAAGTGATGGTAGAAGCAGACACTAAAACAAGATTTTTAACTGCTGACACAAAAGGCTACAATGTTCTTGGCGAAATTCAAGGCTCGGACCCTGTGCTTAAAGAGGAAATCGTAATGGTGGGTGCTCACCTTGATTCATGGTTTGCTGGTACAGGAGCAACAGATAATGCTGCTGGATCAGCCGTTATGATGGAAGTGATGAGGATTTTAAAAGCTTCGGGTGTAAAGCTGAAAAGAACCGTGCGCATTGGTCTTTGGAGTGGAGAAGAGCAAGGTATTTTTGGTTCTAGAAACTACGTTCAAAATGTGTTCATGAACAACAAAAAGCCAAACAAGGCCCACGAGAAATTCTCGGCTTACTACAACATGGACAACGGTACTGGCGCTATTCGTGGTATTTATTTACAGGGAAATGAGGCTACAAAATCGCTTTTCGAAGAATGGTTTAAGCCTTTCCGCGAAATTGGGGCGCATACCATTACCAACAGAAATACAGGCGGAACAGACCACTTGGCCTTTGATGGAGTTGGCTTGCCTGGTTTCCAATTTATTCAGGACCCTATTGCCTACAGCACAAGAACACACCATTCCAACATGGACGTTTATGAGGCTTTAGAAGAAGCTGACTTGAAAAAGAATGCTGTAATTATTGCTGCTTTAGTGATGCAAACAGCAAACATGGACGGCAAAATGCCAAGAAAACCAAAAGTGTTTGAATAGCATTTAAGGAAATTGAAATTTGACGAAGCTATTTCAGAACCAAGGTTTCACATTCATTTTGTTTGAATCGAGAAACAGATCTGGGGTTTGAAATAGCTTTGTTTTTTAATAAAGTGCTGGGTTCAGAAAGGGAATCAAGGCCAAGATCACGGCAGGTTCGTAATAGCTAGCTCGATCGATTAGATCGTTAGTTAAAATGCCCACTGCACCATTTTTCTGTTTTGAGTTAGAACGGTTGAAAACCATATCGTCTGCAATTCCGAGCTCAATTCCTTGATTAACCAACTCAGCTATCTTTTTTGGTAATTCGAAAGAGGCAGTTTTGGCCTTTCCTTCTTGATTGTTTGAGGCAATATATACCCAAGCAAAAGCATGCATTTCGCCCTCTTGGTTTTGATCAACTCCTCCTTCAATACCAATCCAATAATCGGCATTTGGTACTTCGATTCTCGCATTGATGGCCCTGTTCTTTGCACCTAATAATGTTTCAGCATCTGTCATGGGTTGATCGGCCACATTCGAGGGAACTGAAATGCCCTCTACGTTTACCCTATCACCAAATGCTTTTTTGAAAGCTATTGAGGCGCATAAAATTTTCACTGGGTTTTTTGAGGCAACAATTACTCTCATTTTAATTGCCGTTCTCTTTTTCTTTCAGCTGCGTAAGTTTCTCTTCCATTTTAAGACGCTCGTAGAAAAACCTCAAGGCAATTCTCACATTTTTATCTTCTGGATTAATTTTCTCAGCTTGCTCCATATAGGGCAGTGCTTTGCGGGTCCAATTGTGGCCTACTTCTTCCAAGTCGCTGCCATTGAGCATGTATTCCTCTTTACTCATCAAGTTGACCCGATCATACACCTTATTTGCCTGTTCATTGATCATTACCGCATAGTTATAGTTGGCAGTAAAATCCTTGGGGTATTTGTTAAGATAGATTTCATAGTCTTCCGAAGCCATGTCAAAATAGCGCTCAGACTTTTCTGGTAGCCCATTGATATAAGACTCCTTGAAAATTCTGTCGAATAAATCTGCTCTTCTTAGTCTCAATTCATAATTGTCGGCATATCGCTGCAAAACGGTGTTTAACCTCGACTCAGCTTCTTCAAGTTTATTCAATTTTATCAGTGCGCGAACCTCTTCGGCTATATAGGGCAGGTGATTTGGGTATTCAAAAATTGCTTCTTCAATCAAATCAAGCCGCTCTTCCAAAGGAGCGTTCATGGCTTGTTTGCACAAAAAGATACTATTGTAAACATTCTTACTTAAGCGGGTGAATTTTTTCATGGCCGTATAATAGGCAATGGCTTGGTTATAGTTTTGGGCATTCTGAGCGCTATAGCCGGCATAAAGGTATGCGGTTGTATCGCGGGGTTTGGCCGCTTGGGCGATTTCAAATGATTTTGCGGCAGCGCTGAATTTTTGAGATTGATAATCTTTATAGCCTTGATTGATTCCGTCTGCCCATAAAATTTCGAGTTGGTTAGAGGCGAGTATGTACAAGTTATTACCTGGGTCGGTCAAGATTTTAGTTTTATTATAGCAAAGTACCACCTCTGAGGCGAAATCTTTGGTGTCTTTTTTGAAGGTATTGAGCTGCGGATTGTCACTCTTCAGAATCTCATGATAAATTCTTCCTTTGGTGTACCAAGCACGTGCATTCTCTTGCATATCGGGAGATTTGAAGGCATCTTCAATAGTGCTTTTGGCTTCTAAATAATTTTTATCATTCAATAGGGTATTGGCAATAGTTACTAAGTCTTGAGAAAACCCAGTCTTGTTGAATGTAAAAATTAATATAGTTATAAATAGTCTCAATATGGTCAAACAGTACTTCCCGCCAAAATATAAAATATTGCAGTAATTGAGATGATAAATTTAAATCTGGCCCTTGATCTCATCAATTTGAATTTTGCTTTTCATCACTCTTCTCGCGTTATTTCTCCTCTCATTTTTGTTATTCATACCAGTTTTCTTTTTTGAGTTGTCATAATAATTTATTCACCTCGCTTTGTTGAATTGGTCATAGCGAGGCACTTATTTTTCGATTCTAAAAAGACGCTTGAGTCCCTTTGAGTTAGAATCAAAGCACTAATTTTTGAAGATTATAAAGATTGGCTGTTGGTCGAAGTAAACAAAGATAGTATTTTCAATGTAAGTAGAGGATTCAAGTTATTGAATCCTCTACTCAGCTCTTATTGTTTTTTCCAGTTAGGGATTCTTCCCGAGGTGAGTGGCGCTCCAATTTGATCCAATTTTCTGTCCATGGCGGTAAATTCCTCCAAAAGGCTCTTTACTTGCATAAGTATTGGCGCAAATTCATCCGCGGCAATATCATAGTTTCGTATAGCAGTACCAGTTACGTTGGAGTTGGAACCGAAAATATCGAAGATCGCTTGTTGCGCTCGTTGCCCCGTGCTGTACTCGCCATCTAAATCAAGTTGATTATAGTCTCGATCGCCATTAAGCGCAATACCCACCGTGGTCACCTTGTTTTCCAATTCCAGAATCTGCTTTATCAATTCATTTGATTCGACCGCTGGGAATCCTTTGGCTGCTGCCTTATAACTATTGATTTTATTGCTCATTTCTGAAATTAAACCACGGGTAGCGCCTACGGCTTGCATGAGTTTTACCGCCTTCTTCTTAAACTGAGCCATGGCAGACCAGTTTTCGGCAGGAATTGAGCGGTTGTTGAGTTCATTCACTTTGAACGAAACAGGACCAGCTAATTCGCTAATCACCCCTTTTATGTTTTGAGATAAACTTACGGTGTAATTGCCCGGCACAACATAAACGTTGGAAGACGGTAGGCTGCTCGTCTGTGATGCCTGTCTTTCGTTGACTGGACCGAAGCCAGCGTATGTCAGGTCCCAATTGATTCTGTTAATACCTTTCCTTACCGAACTTCTTATTTCACTTACGATCTCGCCTGTTTGGTCTTTAATGGTAAAGATAAAAAAAGAAGGTAGCTCGCTCTCTTCAGCTTTGAGTTCTTCCAAAGTTGGGTAAGGAATTGCGGCTCCCTTTTTGAAAGCTTCGGATTCTCTTTTTGAACGCTCTGCTTTCAAGGTAGAAACTCCATCTTTTACCCAATAGGTAAATGTTGCACCTCTGCTTGGGTTATCGGCTGCGAAATATAGTTCTCCTTGAAATCCCTTATCGGCACTGCCCAAGCTTCCGATTGGCTGCCAAGTATTGAAAATAAGGGCATCTTTCACGGCAAAAATATGGCCTGCCTTTTTCTCTAATTCTGAAGCTATTTCACGGATTGGGGAGTAATCATCCAAGATATAAAAACCTCTTCCGAAGGTGCCGAGCACCAAATCGTTTTCCCTTTCCTGTATCGCAATGTCCCGAACGTTTACGGCATTGGGTAGGCCAGAAGTAAGTTTTGTCCAGCTTGCCCCTTCGTTGATAGAAACAAACACTCCATATTCTGTACCCGCAAAAAGAATATTGCCGTTTTTGTGGTCTTGCTCCAACGCATAAACGGCTCCTTCAGGCAAGTTCGAACTTATGCTTGTCCAGGTTTTACCTTTGTCAGCACTTTTGAAAACATAAGGTTTGAAGTCACCACTTTTGTGATTGTTGAAAGCAGCATAAACTACGTTAACGTCATGCTTCGAAGCAATCAAATCATATACATAAGTGTTTTCTGGAACACCGCTGAAGCGATTAATTTTTCTCCAGTTTTTGCCACCATCTTCTGTGGTGTTAATTTGTCCATCGTCAGTGCCCACATAGATAAGGCCTTCCTGAAGCCTTGATTCATCGAGCGAAACGGCCGCTCCATACCTGGAGGTAGAACCGTTTTTGGCGACAGCATCCATTGGCCAAATTTTGCCCATGATGGGAAGCAGGTTGCGATCTATGTTTTGGTCTAACTCATCACTGATCACTTCCCAGGAATCTCCACGGTCGGTGCTTTTAAAAAGTTTGTTGCCACCAAAATAGACTGTCTTGTGATCGTGTGGACTCACCATCAATGGTGCATCCCAGTTGAAGTTGTACTGTTTTTCATCTTTTCTGGGCTTAGGTTGAATGCTTACCGCCTCACCACTTTTTCTATCAAAGCGAACAATGCCGCCATTTTGAGATTGCGCATAAACGATATTTGGGTCTTCTGGGTCAGGAAAAGATTCGAAACCGTCACCTCCTTGCGTGACAATCCAATCCGAACTTACAATGCCATGGGCGCTGATGGTTTGAGATGGTCCATGAAGGCTGTAATTGTCTTGGGTTCCGCCCATTACATTGTAAAAAGGCAACTCGTTGTCTACTGAAACCTTGTAGAATTGGGTCACTGGAAGGTTGGTAAAAAACTTCCAATTTTGGCCTTGGTCAAAGCTTTCGTAAACACCGCCATCGCAACCTTGAAGCAAGTGATCTGTGTTTTTAGGGTCAATCCACATGGCATGATTGTCCCAGTGCTTACTTTTTTCGCCAAGGTTGGTAAAGGTCTTTCCCCCATCTTCTGTCACTTTGGTAAAAGTATCGAGCAAATAAACTCTTCCGACATGTACTGGGTCGGCTACAATTTCTTGGTAGTAATTTCCGCTAGTAGACGTACCGCTCATCTTTTGCCAAGAAGCCCCACGATTAGTGCTTTTGAAAAAGCCGCCTTGGCCGCCTTCTGCTTCTACTACCGCATAAAGTACTTCAGGGTCCGCAGGCGAAATTGCCATTCCAATTCTTCCTTTATCACCTCCAGGAAGCCCTTTGTTTATTTTCTCCCAAGTCTTTCCTGCATCTGTTGAGCGATAGATTCCTGACTCTGGACCACCACCTAGGTAAGTCCATTGTCTTCTTCTTCTTTGATGTGCCGTGGCATAGAGAATGTCTGGGTTTCTTGGATCGAAATGGATTTCATTTACACCAGTATGTTCACTTATTTCCAAGACTCTATTCCAAGTAGTTCCGCCATCAGTTGTTTTATAAACGCCTCTATCACCACCAGCACTCCAAACTGGGCCATACGCGGCTACGTAAACTACATCTGAATTTCTAGGGTCTATGGCGATCATTCCAATATGCTCGGATTTCTTTAAACCCATGTTTTTCCAAGAACTTCCTCCGTCTTCCGACTTGTAAATTCCATCTCCGTAAGAAACAGAGCGTTGGTTGTTATTTTCTCCCGTGCCTACCCAAATGACGCTGTGATTATTTGGATCGATTTCAACCGTCCCGATAGAATACGAACCTTGTCCATCGAAAATTGGGGTGAAGGTATTGCCTGCGTTGGTTGTTTTCCAAACTCCTCCAGCTGCTGCGCCCACATAAAATTCACTTGAATTTTTAGGGTTTACTGCTAAATCCGCTATTCTGCCTGAAGTAAGTGCAGGCCCGATGTTTCTAAATTTTAAAGAAGAAAGGGAAAAAGGTTTTAATGGATCGGAAATTTCTTTTGTGTCTTCTTTATCAGATTTTTTGCGTTGCGAAAAGCCCGGATGCGCCACAAAGGCAAGCAATATTATGGCGGTCAGAAGAGAGCTGAGTTGAGAGCGGTTCATTTTTGATTTATTTTTGGGTTGAATTAAATGGGTCAATTTTCAAAAAGGATATGGCTACGGCTAAATCTTCGAATAAGAGATTTGACCATAATTTTAAATTAATCGGTATTCATTCTTATGCTTAATTGAGCATTGCCTTCCGACTTTCAGAAGGCAATCTCATCGATTTTCTTATTCTTTATCTCTTGTGCTCACCTTGGTGTCTTCCGGTCGGGTGGTTGCATTTTTAACGTGTTTTTCCATCCATGAATCCATTTCCCATAGCATATGCATGATAGATTCTTTGGCTTGATAACCATGGCTTTCGTTGGGCAACATCACAAGTCTTGCTGTTCCACCATGTCCTTTTATGGCATTATAGAAACGAATACTTTGGATAGGGAAGGTACCAGAGTTGTTATCTGCTTCACCATGAATAAGCAAAAGTGGTTCATTCACTTTGTCGGCATGCATGAATGGCGACATTCCATTGTATAAATCCGGAGCTTCCCAATAGGTCCTCTCTTCTCTTTGGAAGCCAAAAGGAGTAAGTGTTCTATTGTAGGCACCGCTTCTTGCAATTCCAGCAGCGAACAAATCAGTATGTGCAAGTAAATTGGCCGTCATAAATGCGCCATATGAATGACCACCCACAGCGAATTTGTTTCTATCGCCTACACCCATTTCAACTACTTTGTTAATTGCTGCTTCGGCATTCATTACCAATTGTTCTCTAAATGAGTCGTTAGGTTCTTTGTCTCCTTCTCCAATAATTGGCATTTCAGTGTTTTCCATAACCGCGTAGCCTCTAAGCACCCAAAAAAGTGGTGAGCCAGAACTGACTCGTGTAAAAGAATAGGGGCTTCCTCTTACTTGAGAGGCAGTAGCCACAGACTTATATTCAATTGGATATGCCCAAACCAACACGGGCAATCGGCCATCTCGGTCCTTATCATAGCCAGCAGGCGTATAAAGAGTTGCCGTCAATTTAACCCCATCCTTTCTTTCGTACTTGATGATTTCTTTATTCACATCCAATAAAGAAGGTTGTGGGTGTGGAAATTCCGTAAGGGCAGTCATGCTTCCTTTTTTGAGATCTCTGAGGTAATAATTTGGTGCTTCTTTTTCGGATTCGCGAAGTGTAATTACTTGATCGCCTTTTTTTGAAATCAGGTCAGTAACTCTTTCATAATAAGGTGCTTCTGATCTGAAAAGGATTTCAGCTTTCTTAGTTTTTAAATTGAATTTACTCAAGAAAGGACGATCACCTTCAGGAGAACCGCCTGTGCTTCTCATGAAAATATTGTCTTTCTCTAGAAGCAAGACATTCCAACCGTATTCATTTTTCACCATAACAGGACTTCCAGGGTCGTTGTATCGGTCGGTTGTTGCTCTATCTATGATTACAGTGCCTGCTGTATTAGGCTTTGATGGATTGATCAAAGTGGTTTTTTCCATTCGGCTTGCCCACCACGATTCGTTCAATAATGCGTTATTTTCGTCTGCCCAGTCAATACCAGAGAACCTTAAACTAGTAGATGCAAATTTTGTAGGACTATCATTGAAAGGAGCGCTGAGCGTGTAAACCACATCTCTTTCCTTTACTTCTAAATTTGGGTCACCGCCATCTTTAGCTTCCACCCAGAAGAGCTCATTTGGCTTGTCGGCCCTCCAGTTCATACTGCGAGGCCCTTTTCGGGTAGCATCAAATCCATTGGGTCTTACTTCGTCTAAATCGATTTGAGCCAAGACTTTAAGCTCTTGACCTGTTGCAGTCCATAGCTCATAATTGAAAGGGAAACGAGAAGCAGGCACTAAATATGAAAAAGGCTTTTGGATGGTTTCTACCAAAATATACTGACCATCAGGAGAAACTGTAGCATCCTTAATAATTTCTGGAGCCCCTATTTTTACACTCTTTCCACTTAAATCTACTTTTCTCAATTGTACAGTAGTGTAGTATTCGAAAAGGGTCTCATCATGGGAGTTTTCTAGTAGATCTTGATAAGTTCTAGAAGCAGCAACTGCACCTTCCGTTTCTTGCAAAACGGGTCCTTTTGGGGCAAGAGGTTTTTTGGGTTCGCTTCCTCGGTTGTCTGCAATTGTACTGACTAGTAGATTAGAATTATCAGGCATCCATTGAAATGCGCTGATGTAGGCATTGTTCACAATGGCTTCTGTAAGTTTTTGGGCCTTTTTAGTAGCAACATCGGCATACCAAAGTTCAATTCCATTTTCAGTGGTGTTGGTAAAAGCGATTTTGGTTTCGTCCAATGACCAGCTCACATTGGCAATTTGCGGTTTGCTCGGCATACCTTCAAATTGAAATTCAGCATTGGTTTTTAGGTTTTTCAAGCTCATGCCCACCATAGGATTTTGGCGGCTTCGGCCATTAGTGGCTGGATTGATTCGAGTACCGCCAATTCTTAATTCTGGTGCAGAAATCTCTTCAATGGATGGATAACCGGGCCGTTCCATCAATAACATCCATTCTCCTTTAGAGTCAATGCTCACGGAAGGTGTGGAGGGAGCGTCAATTAATTTGGCTATTTCTTCTGGTGGTCGTTGATAACCACTGGGCGATTGAGCAATCAGAATATTGCCAATCGAGAGTATAAAAAGCACAAGTATACCAGCGAGGCTTTTGAAATGGAGTTTGGCTTTCATATTTGTCATTAGATTTAGTCAGGGGATTAAAATATGACAAAGCGGGTTACTAACTCACTAATAATGATATGAATGAGTATTAAAAATGATAGAAGGTTAGTTCAAGACGGCATCCTCGGTGTCAACTGTTTTTAAATGTTGATTTTCATTCCAAAACCAACCAGACACGAGGAATTGAAATTGGTTGATGTATTCTTGACATCTGTGGTAATATGGAATGAAAACCAAAATTGAGAATGGTATACGAATGAATTCGTAAATAAATTTGGCATTACGAATTGATTCGTATATTTTTGTTACGAAGGTTGTCGTACTTAAAGTATTTGATATGGAAAATAAGCCCACAGCATCGGAACTCGAAATATTAGGAGTGCTTTGGAGCAAAGGCGCTGCTACGGTAAGAGAAGTGAACGAAGCATTGAATCAAGAAAGAGAGATTGGCTACACCACCACCCTGAAATTGATGCAAATTATGGCGCAAAAAGGCTTGGTGGCACGTGATGAAACTTCACGTACGCATATTTACAAAGCGGCCATTGATCAAGATAAAGTGCAGGCAACTTTATTAAATCGTTTGGTAGATAGCGCTTTTAGTGGATCGGCTTCGAGCCTAGTAATGCAAGCCCTTGGTCAGGGTAAAACATCTAAATCGGAATTGGAGGCGATCAAAAAACTAATTGAAAAACTAGAAGGAGGTCAGCCATGAAAACATTCCTAAACTCACAATGGACAGAGGCAGTAGGCCTCACAATATTGGACTCGCTTTGGCAAGGAGCGCTCGTCTTACTATTCTGCTTTTTCATACTCCTTTTTATGAAGAAGGCTCGTCCCGCTTATCGATTTAATTTGGTACTCATTGCCTTGCTTACTTTGCCCATTCTTTCTGGTATTACACTTTATGGACATTTAGATTTTTCTCAAGTTGAATCAACTTTGCCATTTGAAATATCCATGGAGGCGTATTCTGTTCCTCAAAAATTGATGGCTGCTGATGTTCCCAAAACTGAATTAATTGAGTCGTTCGCAAATCAGTCGCCATTCTCGTTTTGGCTGCGTTGGACAGCCCAAAATGCAGATATCGCTTTAGCCATTTGGCTGATTGGAGCTTTGTTATTCACAATCAGAATGTTAGGAGGCTTCATTTTTCTTAACCGCCTGAAAACCAAGTCTAAGCTAATTGAGGATTCTACTTTATTAAGTCATTTAGATCAGCTTTGTAATCAACTGAAAATCAAGGGTAAAGTCCTTTTAAAGCAATCAGAGGCTGTTTCTTCGCCTTTGGTCATGGGTGTGCTTAAGCCTATGATCATCTTTCCTTTAGGTCTAATTCAAGCTTTGCCAACGGAGCAAATCGAGGCTATTTTATTGCATGAATTGGCGCACATCAAAAGAAATGATTTCCTTATCAACATAGTTATCAACGTTTTGCAAGTGGTGTACTTTTATCATCCAGCCTTCTGGTGGTTGAATGCTCAATTAGATGATGAGCGTGAGTATGATTGTGATGAAAGCACTGTTTTGCTCATTTCAAATCCGTTGGTTTTGGCCAAAGCGTTGACAAGAATTTCCGAATTCAATTTACGACCCAAACCCAGTTCACCTGCTCTGGCTTTTGCTGGGCCAAGAAATCAAATGCTAAAACGAATCAAACGCATTGTCCAAAGACAACCACAAACCAATTGGCTCAGCGGTTTGCTTTCCTTCGGCCTTTTATTGCTTAGTTTTTTCTTGATGAGTGCCAATACAGGAATGAATAACAATTTAAAGCTAGAAGAGAAAGCCAATGAACCTGTTGAAGTGAAGAAAATTCAGTTGCAGGATACCGCCAAAATTAACAAAGCAATATTGGAGATTTTAAAACCTAATTCTAGAATAAGTATTAGGCCCAATAAGAACGGTAATAAGACGCTAATCTTTCTTAATAAAGAGGAAATCAAGGGTGAAGAGTATGCTATTTATTTGGCCGCTTATGATCAAATCCAAAGCTTTAGGCACGATGTGACTTCAGAATACAGTGGAACACTGAGGTTTAGTCTAAAAGACGATATTGATTCGTCAAAATTTCGATTGCCCACTGAGGAAGAATGGAAGTCAAGAATTGATTCGATCAGAAACGAGTATCATCGAATTGAAGATAAATATTGGATAAAGGGAACCTATGGAGTTATCGAAATAGACCTAGACTCAGTCCAAACAGACAAGGGGCTCAAAGTAAGAACAGTTAATGGAAGTGGGGTTACAATTAAAACAGTTAAAAGTCAAAATCTTGATAGTGCTGAGGCTGTAAGAATCGTGGGATCGATAGAACAAAATGCTAGTGTCGTGTATGAAATCAACGGAGAGATTCTAGAAAGTGGGTTGGCCTTGGATGGCTTAGACCCAAATTTGATTCAATCCATTTCTGTGATAAAGAATAAAAGTGAAATAGCTCGACTTTCATTAGATACAACCCAAGTCGAAGGCATAATAAGAATCATCACCGATCCAAATGTTGATTGGAAAGCATCCACTAATTCATCTTCTCAAGCTGTGAGGTTAAGAGGAATTACTGTAAAAGACGGAAACTTTGCTCAAATAAGAATAAAGGAACGAAAGGACACTATTCAGCTGCCGATTGAGGTGGATGGAGTGAAAGGGGCAAATTTAAATGATATCACCCCTGCCGATATTAAGTCATTAACAGTAATTAAAAATGATGCTGAACTTCACAAAAGAAAATACGACACTACGCAAGTAGAGGGCATTATCATTGTTGAAACATATAAAGGCATCGAGAAGAAAAAGAAGCGCAGTGAAAAAACCATTTATTTGAAGAATATTGATTCTACTACGGCCAAAACCAATAGTACAAAAGCGAGGCTTGAATTTGCATTGGCAGACAAAACCGACTCAGAGTTAATTTATGAATTGGACGGCAAAATTGTAACGGAGAAGCAATTTCAAAAAGCCAGTGATCAAATAAAGTATCTTGACGTTCTATCTAATTTAGACGCAATAAGAGTTTTTTACCCTGAGCTGAAAGGAGATAAAATCAAATTGATCAGGGCAAGTACAAACGAAGCGCACAATGTGGATCCTGATTCTATATTCGAGAGTAGGGAATATCAAGCAACAGTATTTACTAATGAATATTCGGAAATCAGTTTTGGTAATGTTATCAGCCAAGCAGAACAGAAGAAGATTACATTTGCAAGATTGAAGAATAGCAATCCAATCATTGAACTTGATGGGGTATTAAGGCCTGATTTATCAATTCAAAAACTAGATTACCTACTTGTTGAAAAGGTCATAATTATTCAAGGAGATAGAATCTACGACTATTATAAAAAAAGAGAACTCAAGGGAAAAGACACTTTAGTCAAAGTGTTCACGATGTGATCTGTTAATCTAGTTTAATGAAACTT
This sequence comes from Cytophagales bacterium CG12_big_fil_rev_8_21_14_0_65_40_12, assembly GCA_002786855.1. Classification (GTDB taxonomy): domain Bacteria; phylum Bacteroidota; class Bacteroidia; order Cytophagales; family Cyclobacteriaceae; genus Roseivirga. The sequence continues at coordinate 119,502 of PCUU01000065.1, read as the reverse complement.
TTAATAGAGATCTAACAAACCAATTTATAGCCGTATCCGCGGACATTCAAAATCTCTATTGAATCATCCTCAGCGAGTTTTTTACGGAGTTTGGTAATGAAAACATCCATACTCCGGGCATTAAAAAAATCATCATTGCCCCAAAGTTGGTTCAAGATAATGCTTCGGTCAGTTACCTCATTGCGGTTTTCGCTGAGAGAAAAAAGCAACTGAGCTTCGCGATGGGTAAGCATAGTTTCATGGCCATTGATGGCCAAACGCTGCTTCGAGAAATTGAAACGGTAATTGCCAATCGCGATTTCTTCCGAAGACTCCCTCCTTCTCTTTCTATCCAGCAAGGCATGAATTCGAACGATTAACTCTTCCATGCTGAAAGGCTTCTTCAAATAGTCGTTGCCGCCAATGCCAAAGCCTTCCACTACATCTTCGGTCCTTGATTTTGAAGTGAGGAAAATGATGGGAATGTTCTCATTGCTCATTCTGATCTCTTTCGCCAGAGAGAAGCCATCTTTCTTTGGCATCATAACGTCTAGCACAAGCAATTCAGGTTTTTCGGTTTTATAGAGGCTTAGGGCTTGTTCGCCATTCTCACAAAAAAGTACCTCAAAGCCTCGGGTTTCAAGGCTTTCTTGAATGATGGTGCCGAGGGCGGTTTCATCTTCGGCAAGTAGTATTTTAATTCTGGCGCTCATCAGAATGCTACTTCAAAACTTGTGAGTTGTGGCTTTAGTACCAGCTGTATACTCCCCCCATGTTTTTCAATAATCTTTTTGGTGTAGTACAGGCCAATCCCAAAACCTTTGACATCATGTTGGTTTCCCGTTGGGATCCTATAGAATTTGTCAAACACTCTTTCCTTTTGGCTCTTCTCTATAAATCCCCCGTTATCGTTCACGACCACCTGTGCTTTTCCATTGCTGTGGGCCAAAGAGATTTCTATTCTATTGCCGCCATATTTTATCGCATTGTCAATAAGGTTCGAAATGGCATTTTCGATATGAAACGGATCCGCTTCAATGATCACGTCTTGCGAGTCTTCATGGAAGATGATTTCCTTAGCACCGGCCACCATTTTATATTTTTCTAAAAGCGTATGTAGAATTTGACTCAAGTTGATGGGTTCTTTTCTTATTTCAAGGGATTCGCTTTCGAGCGTAGCAGTTTCCAAGAGCTTTTCAACCATTAGGTTGAGCTTCTTCAATTGGCCTATCGAAATGTCGATATACTTGGCTGTTTTCTCTTGATCGTTTTGCTGATTGAAATTAGCGATTCCCTCCAATGCGGAATTCACGGTGGCAATAGGCGTTTTAAATTCGTGGGTAATATTGCTGATGAGGTCGTTCTTTATTTCGGCCAAAGCTTTTTGCTCATTGATAATTCTGTAGAGATATAACAAAGAACCAATTACAGCCACAGAGATAAGCAGTGAAATCAACAAATCCGCCAAGCCTCGCTTAAGAATGATTGCAGAGGCATTCGAAAAAGAAAGCTGAAGCTGCTGATCTTTTGGTAAATAAGTGGATTTCGAAATGATGGATAATGGCAGTTCTGATTTGTCAAAGGCAGCCGATTGGTGCAAAGCCGCATCCTTTTTAAGCTGTACAAAGGCAAACTCAATATTGATTTGCTTTCTTCCCAACTCCTTGTCCATATATTTGGACAGTGTGTTGAAATCAATGGAATCTCGGACCAAGGAGAGTGCAATTTTTGTGGTGAGCGCTTCAAAACGAGAGCCTAGAGCGGAACTATCTCCATTGGCAAAAACTTTGATGCTCTGCACAGCGCCAACGCTGGGCAGTTTATTAGAATCCGATAGTTGTTTCGAAATCCAATGTTTAGTACCGAAAACGCGCTTAGGCAGCGTGTCGATCTTCACCTCTGTTTGGCCGGAATAAGCAAAAGCCTTAAATTTTAAAGAATCTGAGGTATTTGACCCATTGATTGTAATTGAAGGGTTGCCATTGCCTTCAAATTCATTCCCGAAAAGAAAAAAGATATCATTTTTGGCCTGCTCAGCTGAGTAGGATTCAACAGCAATGTCTAAGGCAACTTGCACATCATTGATAAAGCGCTGCTTATTCAAATTGTAGTTTTGAATATTTCGATACACTTGGATCCCTACAGTAAGCAGCACTGTAAATGAGATCAAATAAATTGTCGCTTTAAACTGGCTCCTTTTCACAGTTCAAATATAACTACTTTATACTCCTGAGCTTCAAGGCTTAACACACGTTAACACTCGTTAACTCAGTATTTGATTTGACATGCCGTGATTTGAAAACATAAAGTTCAAAGCAATTAAAAAATGAAAAAGATCAACACAGTTTTTGCCATGTTCATAGCATTAATGATGCTACCAGGTATTTTGTTTTCTCAAAATTTTCAAGGAGAAGCCATTTATCAATCCTCAACCAAAATGAAGAATTTTAGCTTCAGCGGTGATGGCATGAGTCCAGAAATGGAAGCGCAACTCAAAGAGAAAATGCAAAAGCAAATGCAGAAAGAGTATACCCTAAAGTTCAACTTGAGCGAATCGGTTTGGAAGGAAGTAGAAAGCTTAGATGGCGGACCAGCCGTGGCCTCTGGTGGTGGAGTAGTGATCCAAATGTCTTCAGCCGGAGGCGGAACACTCTATAAAAACACTTCTGAAATGAAGTATTTGAGAGAAGCAGATGTGTTTTCCAAGCCCTTTTTAGTAGATGATGTTTTAGAATCTAGAGAGTGGGTGATGGGAGAAGAGAGTCGAAAGATTGGTGATTATAATGCTTATAAGGCAACTTATACCAATATTTCTGAGCGCAAAACAATGTCCTTCGATGGAGAACAAAATGAAATGAAAACCGTCATGGATACCACTGAAATCACCGCTTGGTACACTCCCGAAATTCCAGTTTCTCAAGGACCTTCAGATTATTGGGGCCTGCCGGGCTTAATCTTAGAGGTTTCCGATGGTTCTACGACCTTTTTGTGCACAAAAATCACACTCAATCCTGCTGAAGGAGTTGAAATCAATAAACCCTCTAAAGGTAAAAAAGTGAGCCGCGATGAACTGAAAGTCATTACCGATGAAAAGACGCAAGAAATGATGCAGAAATTCAGCAATGGGGGTGGTAAGGGAGAGAAAATTCAAATTAAAGTGGGCGGTAATTAATCTCCCAAAAGGTCAAGATCTCGATTTTATGAAAAAATTACTTACCGTCATTATTCTAATGTTGGGGCTCTCAAACTTTGCCTTGCTTGGTCAGCAAAGAGTGGTATTTGAGGGTGAAGTTCGTGATTCACTGGGCTTGCCACTGGAATTTGCCAATGTGTTGGCGATGGACACCGTTAAAAAGTCCATCGCCTCTTTTGGGGTCACCAACAAGCAAGGGCAGTTTCGACTCAACTTAGAGGAGAATAAAGTGTATAAACTCAAAGCCAGTTTCATAGGCTTTCTGCCATACGAGAAAGTTTTTACCGCTAAAGACAATGGGGGCGTTCCTGTCCTTATTACGCTAAGAAATGACGTTCAGCAACTTGGAGACGTTGAAGTGGTCACTGAAATGCCTATTCTAATTCAAGGGGATACTATTACGTACAAAACCGATGTATTTACCCAAGGGAATGAGCGGAAATTAGGAGATGTGCTTTCCGATTTACCAGGATTTAAGGTAGATGAAAATGGTGAGGTAACTGTTCAAGGAAAAAAGGTGGATAAACTTTTAGTGGATGGGAAGGAGTTTTTTGAAGGTGACACAAAATTAGCTACCAAAAACCTGCCCGCCAATGTGGTGGATAAAGTGCAGGTACTTCAGAATTTCAATGATATTGGTCCGTTAAGCGGTGTCAATAACAGTGAACAACTGGCCTTGAATATCCAGCTAAAAGGTGACAAGAAGAACTTGGTTTTTGGTGATGTTGAATTAGGTGGAGGGCCAGAGGGCAGGTACAGAGGACATGCCAATGCTTTTTATTATAATCCCAAAACCAATATCAATCTCATTGCAGATGCCAATAACGTTGGTGAACTTGCTTTTACTTCAAGCGACTTTTTCAGGTTCAATGGAGGTTTTGGAAGTTTTGCCAGTCGCGCGGGTTCTGGCTTTCAGGTGAGTTCTAACCAGTTGGGTATTCCAATGGCCGAGCGCAATAATGCGCAAGAACTTAACAATCAGCTGGCTGCCTTGAGTTACAGCTTGAAACCAAGCGAGAAAATTTCATTTTCTGGTTTTGCAATCGGTGCCAAAACCGACAATACTTTTGGTTCGCAGCAATTGAGGTCTTATGTGCTTCAGCCGGGCAACAATCAAGAATTGCTGACTTCAACTCAAAAAGCAGAAAGCGATTTAGGCCTATTGAAATTTGCGGCAAAGTATACCCCAAATCCAAGCCTGCAATTAGATTACAGCGTTTTTAGTAGATTGTCAGATATCAACAATCGTGATATTCAGCAGTCTGTTTTTGGCAATGTCAACAACGAAATTATTGGCGCAACAAGCCAAGCACCAATATCCGTAGAACAGCAGTTGAGAGGCTTTTATGCCCCAGACGACAAAAATGTTTTCTCATTCGAGGCGTCTTATCAATACCAGAATCAAGACCCAACCTATGATTTAATGGCGTCTCAGCAACCCTTTGCCTCAATAATTCCTTTAACAGGTACTTCCCCTTTTAATTTAATTCAGTTGAAAGAAGTGCAAACAAACAAGCAGGAATCAGCCTTGAATTACTACAGGATTTTAAACAAAACGAATCATATCAACTTCAAAATTGGCAATAACTACACAAGCCAATCTTTAAGCTCGGGTCTTTTGGAGAGGTTAAATTCCAATTCGGAGAACGCGATTAGCGGAGCAGACTTTAACAACCTTGTAGACTATACCTTTCAAGACTACTATGTAGGTATACTCTACAAAACTAAACTTGGTAAACTCACACTTACACCAGCATTGAACCTGCACTACTATGATATCGAGAATATTCAGAATGATGAAGTAGAAGGGTTTAACAAGACTTTGCTCCTACCTTCAGTCAATGCAAAGTATCAGTTTGGCAGTTCGCACTCGCTCACCATGGCTTATAACATTGGCACCAATTTTACGGATATCCAAAATGTGGCCAGTGGGATTATTGTTGGCGGGTATAATTCCCTTTTCGCAGGAAATCCAAATCTTGAAAATAGCTGGTACCATAACTTCAGTTTGAATTACTTCAGATTCAATATGTTCAGTTTTTTCAATGTTTATGGAGGAATGTCTTATCGAAAGAGCTTGGATGATGTCACCAATATTATCCAGTTCAACGGCTTGGAAAGGGTGAATAGCCCCATAAATATTGGCACAGCCAATGAGAGCTTGACAGGATTTGTCAGCTCCGATAAGCGATTTAATGACTGGACGGTCAATGTATCTGCCAATTGGAACAGATCAATCAGCAACAATCAAATCAGCGATATTGCCAATCGGAATATCAACTTCCGCCAGACTTATCAAGCTTCAATTAGAACCGTTTTTTTAGGGATTTTTCAATTTCAGTTTGGCTACGATTTAACGCTTAGCGGTTATGAGGGCGGGAATCAAAAGAGCAAATTCCAAAATCACAAACCAAATGTGGACCTAGATATTGAATTTCTTAAAGGCTTTAGATTCAATATTAATTACGAATACAATCAGTACATCAACAAGTCTAATTCAACGGAGACATTCTATGACTTGCTGAATGCCGAGCTCACCTACCGAAAAGAGAAAAGCAAATGGGAGTTTAAGGCAGAAGGCATGAATTTAATGAATACCACAGGCATAAGAAGAGACTCGTTCTCAGAAAGTCTTATAAGCACTTTTGAATACTATATCCAAAAGCGCTACTGGCTCTTCAGTGTAAAATACGACCTATAACTGCCAATCTACCTAAAAATACTCTAGGGCCAACCTTTGTCAAAGGTTGGCCCTTGTTGTCATAAAGCGCTTCAATACTTTTATTTATTGAAAAATAATGAGGTTGAAATGCTCTTTATTGTATTGGAATTCTGTTTCAATCAAGGTGAACAATAGTTGAGATAGAAATTTTCTCTATTTTTATGCCTGTTGATCTTACTTAACGAAGAGCTGCCATGAAGCGATTACTCACCTTTGCAATAATCATTGGCATTATAGCCTATGTTTCTGTTCAGTATTTAAAGGACCGAAGGTTCAATCCTCCATCGGATTATGATTTTCCAATTAGCGAGAAAATCGATACTGAGTTCTATGACACTTTGGTGCTCAAAACCTATTACAAAACCGCCATGGAAGTCGGCAGCTATGCCAGGTCACTGTGGCGAAATCAAAAAATAGACGTTCGATTTATGGAGAAAGAAAACTTTGAATCGAGCCAAGCCACCGAATATTACGAATTGCTGAGGGCGACAGCGCTCATGCTCCAAAGTAAACTGGAAAAATCAGCAAGCCTAAAATCCCAAGGATATACCAATGAAAAAGTAAGGTTATTTTTTGAGCAAGGACTCACCCTTGAAGACCTCGAATATGCTAAGCATGATTATTTAATAGGACTGCAAAGAGGAGATTCTGGCAGTGCGGTTTGGGAGCTTCAAAAAATGTTGAATACTTCTGCGGATAGCATTCCGCAAGACGGCATTTTCAACTTAATTACCACCAACAGATTAAAAGCATTTCAACAAAGTAAAGGGCTGTTCCCTTCTGGAATAGTCGATAAAAAAACACTCAAAGCTTTAATTCAATAAACATGGCTAAGGAAAAAGAAGAAGAGAAGAAAACAATGGTTTCTTCAGGCGACCCGAAAATTGACGCAGTTAAACAACTCATTTTTGGTGAAAGCATGCAGCAATACGATGCTGAATTCAATGAAATCAAAGCACTAATAAAGCGCACTAGATTGGAAATTGAAAATGAACTGAACGATACTCGCGATCAGCTCAACAACATCATCAACGACTTGAGGGCCGACATGAACAAGAAGGTAACTCAGCTAAGGGCCGATATGGACGAAGCAGTAACCGACCTTGATCATAAAAAAGTGAACCGAAAAATGCTTGGCGCTTTGCTTCAAGAAATGGGCAAACAAATAGCGGAATAACAATAACCCATGAACAAAGGGCTGGGATTTGATAAATTGAGGGAAATCCTCCTGGAGAAAGACTGGGAGGAGAGAGATCAACTTGCCCAAAAACTCGAGGATTTAGACGATCAAATCAACTCTAGAAACAGGCTTGAGGAGAAAATTCAGCCTATTTTAGCTGATGAACGCGTCAATCTCAAAAACAAATTCCCCGAACTATTCGGTCCTCAAATTACAGAATCCATCAGCAAGCAGATCAGAGAGTCGCAAGACGAAGTGGTGGAGGTGCTTTACCCGATCATAGGCAGAATGATCAAAAAGTACATTACCAATGAAATGGAAAAGCTTTCCGAGCGGATTGATCACCAAATGGAATTGGCTTTTTCGTGGGAAGGTTGGAAGATCCGGATCAAGGCGTGGATCTCTGGCACACCTCAGAAAGACATGATCATCTCAAAGCTGATTGAACCTAAGATTGAAGAAATCTATGTGATCGAAAGAAATTCGGGTATGCTTCTAGGAAGTTTTTCCAAAAGCGCAGCTTTAGATCGTGACATGGTAGCGGGAATGCTTACTGCCATCAAGGCTTTTGTAGAAGATGCCTTTACTGGTGAAACGCAAGAACTTTCTAACATTGATTACGACAACTTTAAAATCACCATCAAAAATTTCAAATCCTTCTTCGTAGCGGTGGTTACATCAGGGGGTATGAATGCCCAATTTCGCGATAAGCTAGATGACACGCTCTTGGATTTTGCTCAAAAAGTATTGAAAAGGGCAAAGCATGGTGCCGAGTCCGATGCCCAAAATGAAATTGCCGAAGGTTTGGCAAAGTACTTCGAAAACTTCGATAAGGATGAATAAAAAAGTAATCCTCGTTGGCCATTTCGGAGTCGGAAAAACCTCTTTGGTGCAGCAGTTTGTCCATAGCAAATTTTCGGAGGCTTACCTCACTACCATAGGCGTAAAAATCGATAAGAAAGAGGTTGATGTAGATGGGTTAAAGGTCAACCTATTGATTTGGGACATTGCCGGTGAAACGGCCCAGAGCAAAGTGCCCAAAAGTTACCAATTAGGGGCACACGGAGTGCTATACGTTTTCGACCTATCCAGACCATCCACCTACAACAACTTGCATGAACAACTAGATTACATCAAAGAGTTATTACCTGGAGTTCCGATAGAAGTATTGGCGAATAAAAAAGACCTCTTGACCGAAGAGGAGACAAAGCAAATTTTGAGTGGATTGTCTTTAGAGATCAGGACCACAAGTGCCAAAACTGGCGAATACGTAGAAGAAGCCTTTCTACGATTGACCAAAGCGATGATGGCATGAATCACTTAGATCAAATAAAACTCCAAGAGGTGGCCTCGAAAATTCAAGTTGTAATTTTTGATACCGAAGGAATTTTAATTGAGAGTTGCGATACCCTGTTCAAAATTGAGCCAGACACCAAAGTATTTGATCAGTTCATTTTTTTAGAAAGTCTGGCGGAAGTTTTCGTCAATATGCAAGAGAACGAGGTTCATGATTTCCCCGAAGTGGTATGGACAGAACCTGTAAACGCACTCTTTAACCTAACATTTCGAAAGATTACAGAAGACAGAATTCAGTGGGTTATTTTTGATAAAACAGCCGATTACGACCGTCTGCTAGGTATTCAACAAAGCCGAAATGAAAGCGCCATCAATGAAGAAGTAGCCCTATTACAAAAGAGGGTAGCTGATATGGAAAACCAGCTACTCGAATTCCAAAACCTAGAATTGAAAAGAATTCAAGACTTCAAAAATGAGTTTTTTGCGCAGGTGAGCCATGAAATGCGTACTCCTTTAAGCAGTATTGCAGGTTTGGTGAGTCTTATAGAAGCGAATGAACAGAAATTGACCACCTATTTGCCTGCCATTAGATCTACCTCTTTGCACCTCAATTCAATCGTCAATGATATTCTTGATATTTCGAAAATAGAGGCCGGCAAACTCACTTTCGAATCTATTGATTTCTCACTCCAGGACGAGGTTTCGAATGTGATTTCTGGATTTCAATTTGAGGCACAGCAAAGAGAAACGCAATTGGAGCTTGAACTACCTACGGAACCGATTGTGTTAAAAAGTGATCCTACTCGCTTAAAACAGATATTATATAACTTGGTTGGCAACAGCTTTAAGTTTACAAAAAAAGGGAAAGTAGCATTACAAATTGCAGTTACCGAATCGAATAGAGGCCAAGTAAAATTGCTCTTCAGCCTTACCGACTCTGGAATGGGAATGACTCCAGCACAAATGAGCAAAGTGCTTGAGCCATACGCCCAAGCGCAGGACTCAACCGCAAGAGAATTTGGCGGAACGGGCTTAGGCTTGGGAATCGCCATAAAACTGGTTGAAGCCTTTGGCGGACAGCTTGAAATTAAAAGTGAATTGGGTGTAGGCACAGCAATGACCTTTGAATTGAGTTTTACTTTAGGTCATTTGGAGCATCGGCCGATTGAGGTTCAACCGAAAATCAATGGACTTAAAATTCTATTGGCCGAGGATGATCCTGTCAATCAGGCCATTTTGAAAGAGTTTTTGAGAAGCCAGTCGGTTGATCTCGAACTGGTGCGGACAGGAAGGGCTCTGAAGGACAGCCTTAACTCTGGCGCTTTTGACCTCGTTATTTCGGACGTTCAATTAGGTGACAGTTCGGGAATAGACATACTAAAAAGCAGTAGAGAAATGGGCATTTCAACGCCCTTTCTGTTCATTAGTGGAGATTCTAGCGAGAAATATTCAACGCTGAAAACAACCGAAAATTGGCAGTGGATCCAAAAGCCGATCGACTTGGCTTTGTTGTGCGAGAAAATAATGCTGTTAAGTGTCGAAACATCAGATTTAAAAATTGATTTGAGTTTACTCGAACGCACAGTGGGAGGAGACAAAGTCTTTTTGGGTGAATTACTGAAAACAATTTACGAAACACTACCACAGGAGTTAGCATCCCTTACTTCTGCTCTTGAAATGAACGAGCAGGCCTCTGCTAAGAAGATTTTACACAAAATCAGGCCAAGCATCGATTATTTAGGCATTACCACGTTGAGTTTTCAGCGTGAAGAATTGCACAAAATGCTTGAAAACGAGATGTCAAACACGGCTATTTTAAAACCCTTTTACACTTTCAAAAAGCAAGCGATCTTAGCTTTGGGGCAACTTAAGGAATATTTGTAGTTAGTTTTCATTTCGAGATCAACCTCCTAATACTTGTTTTCTTGTAAAAATTCTTATTTATGATTAGATTTTGAGCTTAAAAAATTATTGCAATGGCAAAAATACATAGCATCAACCACCTTGAAGCAGAATACTTAGAATTCGGACGAAAATGGATGGTTCGAAACCTCAAGAACAATTCAAAAAGCATTTATGACAATATTCTGGAGTTGGTAAAGGCGCATCCGGAGTTCATGGAGTTGCCATCTATGATGATTAATCTGGCAAACGCCAAGGAAAGAAAAAGGCTCAAATTAATCAAGATCAAGCAGGCAAATACAAAATTAGAAACCAATGAAACGCCAATACAGCCCAATAAAATTACCAGAGGGCGAGATTTTATGATCGTTAGTTGCTACTACTGTGATGGTTCGGGAAAATCAGCTTATGTAAAGTGTCCGAATTGCAATGGAACTGGAGAGATAAAAGTAACGGCAAAGGGTTTTTGATTTTTTGATGTTGCCTTTGAAAAGGTGCCTTCCTGGCAGTCCCAACGTTTTACCCACCAACAGCATGCACTTGATGGGATTACCACAAGCCCATTAATTTTTAGAATTAACTACAAACAACTCGATTTCAATATTTTCTTCTCTAACGAATTATTAAACCTCTTAGCAATATTCATCAGTCAGTTGGCGCTTAACTCAAAAAATAAATCTGAGCCCATTTGGCTATTCAGCTTTTTTGGACGCCATATTATGCAAGTGGATGGTTAATTAACGTTAAATTAATTTTGACAATAGAACTTTATCAGTGCTTAAAACGATCTTTGTACTGTAATCGATCGGCAAGTGATCGAATAATCAAAAATCCAAGAGCATTGTTGAAACATCTTTAAATGATCAGCGTTGTTCTTATTGAAAATTAAAACGAAAATATGGGGCACAAAAGAGTGTTCCTCTTCATACAGTTAGTAGTTTATTTGTTTAGTACCCGAGGAGTAGTTAACCTCGGGTTTTTTTATGCCCTTCCCTTACTTTTTCAAATTAAATAATTTAGTGAAATTATCATTTTGTAGATTTGATTATGAACGAAGCTTCTTTTTCCATTTTTGTAGTTGAAGATGACGAATGGTACCGCAAACTGCTGGTTTATACGTTAGAACTCAACCCTGATTTTAAAGTAAAGTCCTTTGAAAACGGAGAGTCGTTACTGGCCGCACTGAAGGAAAAGCCGAAAGTCATAACACTGGATTATCGACTGCCAGATTTCAATGGGGAAGAACTGCTCTTAAAAATAAGGGAGCAAGTGCCTGAAATAAAAGTGATTATCATTTCTGAACAGAGCGAAATCGATACCGCTGTGGGTTTGCTAAAAATTGGTGCTTACGACTATATTTCAAAAACCAAGGACATTAAGGACAGGCTTCATAATGTCATCAAGCACATCCGAGACAAGTCTTATTTAGAAAAGAGAATCGAGGTTTTACTTTCTGAGGTTGAACAAAAGTATGACTTTCAAAACTCAATTATAGGCCAAAGTGAACCGCTGAAAAAGGTTTTTCACTTGATAAAAAAGGCAACTACGACCAATATATCAGTAATTGTTTATGGCGAAACAGGAACTGGCAAGGAGCTAGTGGCCAAAGCCGTACATTATAATTCTGATAGAAAGAATCATCCGTTTGTTGCAGTGAATATGAGCGCGATTCCTAAAGAGTTGGCAGAGAGCGAACTCTTTGGTCATGAAAAAGGAGCCTTTACCGGAGCTGCTAATCGACATTTGGGAAAGTTTGAACAAGCCGATGGAGGCACTTTGTTTTTGGATGAAATGGGTGAAATGGACAAGACCCTTCAAGCCAAAATACTCAGAGTGCTTCAAGAAAAGGAAATTACTCGGGTTGGCGGAAAGGAAACCGTCAAAATCAATTGTCGTATTGTGGCAGCCACTCATCGCGATTTGCTGGAAGAAGTAAAGGCCGGAAATTTTAGAGAAGATTTGTACTACCGTTTGTTTGGTATCATCATCCAATTGCCTCCATTACGAGAAAGAGGAAAAGATGTATTGATGTTGGCCAAGCATTTTATTGCCGCTTTTTGCAAAGAAAATGGGTTGGCTACCAAAGCACTTAGTTCCGAGGCCAGTAAAAAGCTGCTCGGATATGCCTATCCCGGAAATATCAGAGAACTTAAATCAGTGGTAGAATTGGCCGTAGTAATGGCCGAGGGTGAAACCATTCTGCCCGATGACATTACCTTCGGAACACGAGACGTAATCTCCGAAATGTCGGGCGAAGAAATGAGTTTGAAGGAATATAATCAACGCATTGTGAAGCTCTACCTCAAAAACTACGATGACGATATTAAGCTTGTAGCTCAGAAATTGGACATTGGTCAATCCACCATTTACAGAATGCTAAAAGAGATGGAGGAATAAACTGTCTATCCCTTAAAATTCATTTCATTTTGATAAAAACGCTCTCATTTGTAGAGCGTTTTTTGTTTATATGGCTTTCAAATATATGAATATCAATGAGTTGTATGTTTTTCCCTTTTTGGTATCGAATTGGCAAAAAGAAGGTCACACAGTGATTTTAAACTTTAAAAAATAGTAGCCATGAAAAATCAAAGAACTAATAAAGCTGCGATGCTACTCGCCATTGCAGGGTTAGCCACAATCAGTCTTACTTCTTGCAATAGCGAGCAGGAAACAAAACTAAAAAACCAAGAGGTATCAATAGCGCAAATGAAATCTGAATTGGTTTCGAAGGAAAATGAATTTAACGAGGTACTGAATCTCATGAATCAGGTCGAAGGCCAGGTGGCTGCAATAGTAAAGAAACACGAACTTATAGCCGATACTGAATCGGGCAAAAAATCAAGCAAGGACAAGCTGATCAAAGAGCTTGATATGATCGGCACCTTGGTAGACGAATCGAATAAGACAATCGCAGAACTCAACGGTAAGCTTAGAAATTCAAACTTGAAAACCAGCGGATTCCAAAAAAGAATCAACCAACTGACAGCAGATTTGGAAGAAAGAAGTGCCTTGATCATTGACCTGAAGGACCAAATTGAAATGAAGAATGAGCAGTTCCAAGTCATAGCGGGACTTTATGACTCGGTTCAAATCCAATCGGCAAATCAGGTAAGAGTGATTTCAGATAAAGAACAAGAAATCGAACTTTTGAATGGTTTGAATGACAATCTGAACACCGTAAGATATGCAGTAGGTTCTTACAAGGACTTAAAGGAGCGTGGTTTGGTAACTAAGGAACGTGGTTTTCTAGGCTTGGGCAGATCAATCGACCTGAATGAGTCTGCCAATGACGATGAATACATTAAAATCGACATTAGAGAATTTAATAAGTTACCGATTGAAGCTTCGCAAGTGCAATTGATATCAGAACATCCTGCCGATTCTTATGTGATCATTCAAGACGAAAACGAAGAGAACATCAAATACCTAGAAATTACCGTTCCTGAAAAATTTTGGAAGGTTTCTAAATACTTGGTCATTTCTACAAAAAGCTAATCAATAACCATTGACAGATTAGAGAATTCTAATCAAACGAGAAAGTGCCCGCTCAACTGGGCACCTTCTTTCACAACCGGATCGCTTATTCATTAAGCACCACCAAAACATAAAAATTATGAAAACTATCAAAATAATATGTCTTTCAGCCTTGATGATGGCTTTTGTCACCACACTGAAAGCTCAAACAGGATTCACTGTTGGGACGAATATTTCGAATTTATACGTGGATAATGTGGACGATGAAAATGCCAAAGTTGGGCTCAATATCGGTATTTATAGCAAACACAACCTGGCTGGCAACCTGGGAATTCAATACGAATTTCTTTATTCCCAAAATGGTGCTGCGCTTCAATACGACAATTTTTTATCAGGAAGCGGGACATACAGGTTTAACCTCAACTATATAAAAGTGCCAGTCATGTTTACCGCAAATTTTGGAAAACTTAATATCCATGCCGGACCTTATGTAGGGTTTCTGGTAGACGTAAAAATTAAGGATGTTGATGGCGATGGTTCAATCAACTCAGTTCAAGAATTAGATCGTGATGATTTCAACACACTCGATTATGGTATGGCTGCTGGCCTAGGCTATGATTTTGATGGCGGAATCTTAGGAGTACGATATAATTATGGATTTAAAGAAATAGGAAAGTCTGGTTCATTTGCTGGCGAAGCTGCTAGTGATGCTAAGAATTCGGCTTTAACACTTTATGTTGGCTTTCATTTTTGATGGTTCTTGTGAAGGCCTAGTGTGGAGTAAGGGCAAAAGGCCCTTACTTTTTTTATGCCCAATTGTTTTTGCCAATGGTTAGGAATACTTTTTTTAATTTCGGCAATGCGAAAACTTAAGAATGACGAGCTAGACCGAATGAGTCTGGAGGAGTTTAAAACTTCGGAAAAATTACCGCTCGTTTTGGTGCTCGACAATGTGAGAAGCATGAACAACGTGGGCTCTGCCTTTAGAACAGGAGATGCCTTTGCCATTGAGAAGATCTATCTCTGTGGCATAACCGCACAACCCCCTCATCGCGAAATCAATAAAACTGCCTTAGGCGCAACAGAATCGGTTGAATGGGAATACGCTGAAGATACAGCTGCCCTTTGTCTCAAGCTGCAAACCGAAGGTTTCGAAGTGTTGGCGGTAGAGCAAGCAGAAGGAAGTATTTCTTTGGAAGCTTTTCAGGTGTCATCAGGAAAAAGGTACGCTTTGGTTTTTGGAAACGAAGTTTTTGGCGTTGAAGATGCCGTTGTCCAAGTGGCAGATGCTTGTTTAGAAATCCCTCAATTCGGCACAAAACATTCACTCAATATTTCAGTAAGCATAGGTGTGGTGCTGTGGGATTTAACTTCAAAAATTAAATTTGGCTAAGCCTTTTCACTACCTTACAAATGGAATTTCAAACCAAAACTATGAAACAGATCAGCAATAAAGGCAAGGTGAATCGATTCAAGTATTTGCTCTATTTCTACCTCGTATTCGTGGTCTTCATATTTTTTTATAAATACATAATTGCGCCAGACATGACGAGTTTGCTGCTTTTAGTTGCCTTTGCTCCTATTTTTGGATTTATGTCTAGCCTCGTCAATTGGCCCATATACCTTACCGCCATCGAAGCAGATAATGGCGTAGTGGTAAACACTAAAAAACTATTTTCGAAAAAGGAAAAATCACTACTGATTACTAAGTACAACTTCGATAGCTATTTCGAAACCGACCATTTGCACATTGGCCTTAATCTCCTCGACAGTGAGGACAAAATGGTCAAACATAAAATCAGGGTCAGTTGGCTAAGGATCAAAGACCTTCGCGCTTTAGAAGAAAAGCTCAGAGAAATTAATCCTTATGCGCCAGTGAAGTAGTCAATCCAATCATTCATACCTCAAACTCTTAACTGGATTTGAGGCCGCAGCGCGAAGTGAATGATAACTCACCGTAAGCAGCGCAATTAAAATGGAAGCCACACCGGATAGCGCATAAATGCTTGGGCCAATGGTAGTGGTATATTCGAATGATGACATCCAATCAGTTAAAAAGAGATAAGCCAGCGGTACGGCTACAGCAAAACCTAATAAAACAAGCAATAGGAAGTTCTTCGCTAAAAGTAAAATCAGATTGCCAACTCCAGCGCCCAGCACTTTTCTGATGCCTATTTCTTTGATCCTTTGTTCTGCCGCAAAAGATGCCAGTCCAAACAAACCTAAAAGGGAAATAAACACAGCAATTAGTGTGAAGATATTGGCCAACACCCCTATGTCAGATTCTCTTCTATACAGTCCCTCATATTGTTCATCCAGAAAACGGTATTCGAAAGGATATTGGCCATTTACTTCTTTAAATACACTTTCAACATAATTCAAAGTGGCTTCTGTATTTTCCGCATTAGTTTTCAGAAACATAAAACTTGAAGATTCTGGTCTCAAGGCGATGACCAAAGGGTCGATTTTATTGTGCAAGGAAGCAAAATGGAAGTCCTTAACAATCCCGACTACTTTGCCTGTTCTTTCCCAGAATGTGATGGGATGGTTCAATGGATTTTCCACATTCATGTTCTTAGCGGTTTGCTCATTGATAATCACATTCAAAGTGTCACTTATCAAGTTGGGGTCGAAAGAACGTCCTTCTTTCATTTCCATGCCCAAGGTTTCAATAAAGTCATTGCTTACCTGCAAAACCGTGAATAGCACTTGGCTATTTGGGTCTTTTCCTTCCCAGGAATAACCACCTGAGGTAGAGCTTCCGATATCAATTGGGGTATTACTGGCCGTAGAAACGTTCAGAATATTAGGGTTTTCGAGCATTCGGGCCTTAAATAGATCAATGGTGCTTTCCTGCTGTAGTTTACCTTCCAAAGGAATATAAATTACATTTTCTTTATCGTAGCCCAGGTTTTTGTTTTTTACGAAAGTGATTTGCTTATGTACAGCTAAACTACTTATGATCAAGAAAATGGAGATTAGGAATTGAAAAACAACCAATCCTTTTCGAATGCCATTGGTCCAAGTAGATGATTTGAAGCTACCACGAAGCACTTTTATAGCTGAAAAAGAAGAAAGAAATAGAGAAGGATAGCTTCCAGCCAAAACGCCTACGATCAATGCCATACTCAACAGCAAAGAAAGATCAGCGCCATTTAATAAGGAAAATGCCATTTCCTTTTCTGTAAAGGCATTCAGGCTCGGCAATAGCAGCATAATGACTAGCCCGGCCAAAAGTGTTGAGATCGATGCCATGATGATGGACTCTCCCATGAACTGAGCCACTAACTGACCTCTCGTTGAACCAACCGCTTTTTTAACCCCAACTTCTTTGGCCCTTTTCGAAGTTCGGGCAGTGGCTAAATTCATAAAGTTGATACAAGCAATGACCAGAATGAAAATCGCTACATAACCAAATAGCCTTATATAAGTAATTCTGCCACCACTTGGTAAGCCATCTTTAAATCCTCCATACAAATATTGTTCTCCAAGGTTCTGCACAAAGAGTTCAACTACCGAACCTTCATTTTTTGTTTTAACATAGTCTTTGATCTTTGAATTGAATGCGCTGGCGTCAACCCCTGAATGCAGCTTAACATAGTCTCTAATGCCATTATTACCCCAGTCTTCAAGCCATTCGTTGGTTTTTAACCATGGTTCAATGGGCATTACAAATTCAAAGTCTAAGGTAGAATTGACAGGAGGGTCTTTGAAAACCCCACCCACTTTATATTCTCCCCAACCATTGACCATGATGGCCTTGTCAATTACGTCCGTACGATTGAAAATGCGTTTTGCTAAAGAAGCAGAGAGGTAAATAATGTCTGGAGCGGTGAGGCTGCCCTCCTTAGCACCTTCGATAAATGGAAAGTCGAAAACCTGAAAGAAATCTTCGCTGGCTACTCGTCCTTGGGACTTATATGATTGGTCGCCTACAATAAACAACCGCTCCTGCCCCCAAGTCATTTGAGTAATGTATTCCACTTCGGGCATTTCAGCTTTGAAGGCATCTTTAAGCGGCCCAGGGTTGGCCGTGGTGGTGAGCACGTAACCGCCAGAGTAGCGCTGGTGTTCCATGACCTGATAAATTCGATCAACGTCTTTATGGAAAAGGTTGACAGATTTTTCGTCTTGAATGTAGAGGAACAGCATTAAGCTGGAGGCTATACCGACCGTGAGGCCTAGAATATTCAAAATGGAATAGCCGCGTTCTTTCCAAAATACGCGGAGGGCGGTGATAAAAATGTTTTTAATCATGGAGGTTTGGGTTAGTGCTTACTGATCTGACGATAATGATGGTTATTCATTACTGCATGGATTGAAAAAAGTAACAAGGGTTGCATGGTCGGACGTGTTTCCTTGCCCAAGCTTAGGCAAAAGCGTATTTTTAATTATTTTTTTGGTAAACCCGTTGCATATTTGAAGCCCTTAGTTAAATTTGCACTCCAATTCGCAATAAGAGTGAATTTTTAGTGTTGAAATAAGCGAGAGTAGCTCAGCTGGTAGAGCACGACCTTGCCAAGGTCGGGGTCGCGGGTTCGAATCCCGTCTCCCGCTCATGAAATGGAGGAGACTTCGATTCTTCTGTTTATGAGTAGACGAAATACGTAATTTGCCAAGATGGTGTGCGGTTCGTCCCGAAGTATCGGGACCGTCTCCCGCTCATTATGTAAAGACACAAGTCTTTAAAATGAGTCGCAAGGTACATTCCGAAGGTTCGGAATTGTATCTCGATAAAGAAAAGAAAGCGTGATTGTGATCTCGCTTTTTTATTTTAAGGCCAATAGGTCTTAAATACTACCAAAAAACTTGACTATCTGATAGTCGATGCCGGAGTGGTGGAACTGGTAGACACGCAAGACTTAAAATCTTGTGACCATCTGGTCGTGCGGGTTCAAGTCCCGCCTCTGGTACAAAAGCCTCGGAGCAATCTGAGGCTTTTTGTTTGTAAGACCATCTGGTCGTGCGGTTCACCCCGAAGCATCGGGGCCGCCTCTGGTACAAAAGCCTCGGAGCAATCTGAGGCTTTTTGTTTTTTGATCTATCTCAACAAAAGATTATGGTCAACCTATTTCAGGACGATACATATTCAGAATATCTCTAACACTTGTATGCTTAATGAGATTTTCCTCCGGCTCAGCTTCTGCCATTTTTAGTAATTCTACTATTGCTTTAGGAAGTTCATCCAAGGAAGTCTTTTGAAATCCTGCTAACTGATCAATTATCACTTCGTCTTCAAGGTTTGTTATCCAGTTAATAAGCGATATTTTCTTTTGTTCGATCGTCATGAAGTAAAGATAAAGATTTTCGTCATCAAGTCAATTGAAGCAAGTATTGGTAAGTCAAAGCCCTCCGCCATAGACTAAATATCCCAACTCATTTCCGTAAATTGACCCTTTCAGCAAAGCCTGTCCATGGCAAAAAACAGTGATAAGTGGATGGCTATTTTTTCGAACTAAGAGAATAAAATCCTATGCTCAAAAAGCGAATTTTCAGTTTAATCATACTTTGCCAGGTAGTGGGCATATCACTATTTGCCCAAAAATATCCTTACCAAAACGCCAAGCTTCCAGTGGAAGAAAGGGTTTCTGACCTGCTTTCAAGAATGACTTTGGAAGAAAAGGTACGGCAAATGGACATGTACAACGGGGCTAACCTTAAAGAAGGAGAGGCCTTTTCACTAGCGCTGGCCAAAGAGTTAATCGGAGAGAAATTGGGTGCAGGTGCGGTACACGATTACTATCCGAAAGACGCCAAAGCAGCCAATCAACTTCAAGAATTTATCATCAAGAATAACCGTTGGGGAATTCCCGCATTACTTATGTCTGAGTTTTTGCACGGCTATATGGGTGAAGGCAGTACTGCTTTCCCCATGAACATTGGACTGGGCGCTACTTGGGACAAAGCCTTAATGGAAAAGGTGGGTGAGGTCATTGGTACCGAAGGCCGGGCGCATGGTGTACATTTCGGTTTAGGCCCCAATCTCGATTTGGGCAGAGAACCACGCTGGGGTAGAATTGCAGAAACGCTGGGAGAAGACACGCATTTATCTGCCGAACTCGGCACCGCCTTGATCAAAGGCATCCAAGGAAAAGACTTGAGTTCTGACCGCTCAATGGTGGCAGAACCCAAACATTTTGCCGCCCACGGATCACCAGAAGCAGGAGGAAATGCGGGCCCTGTTTTGTTGGGAGAAAGGTCTTTAAGACAGGATTACCTTCCTGTATTCAGAAAAGCATTTATGGAAGGAGGCGCTTTGGGCACCATGGCCGCGTATTCCGAAATTGATGGAATTCCCAATGCCTCCAATGAATGGCTGATGACGGAAGTGCTTCGAAACGAATGGGGTTTTAAAGGCATCGTGGTTTCTGACCTTGGCGCGATTCGCTTTTTGCAGAGCAGTCATAAATCCAGCGATTCCCCGAAAGAATCCATCCGGCAAGCCATTTCTGCGGGCATCGATATGCAGTTCTACGATTTCCCAAATGATCAATTTCAGCGAACCATTATAGAATTGGTGAATGAAGGAGCACTCGATATCTCAAAAGTCAATAGAGCAGCATCAGGCGTTTTGAGGTTGAAATTCTTGTTGGGACTGTTCGAAAATCCATACACTGAGCAAAGACTTATTGACGAAAGAAATCACAGTCAGGAAAATCAAAATCTCGCCTTAGAAGCAGCCTTGAAATCGATGGTATTGCTTAAAAATGAAGGAGATTTATTGCCCCTCAGTAAAAACTTGAAGAAAGTCGCAGTGCTTGGGCCATTGGCGAATGAGTCCGTTTTGGGTGGCTATTCTGTGAAAAACAAAAAAGCCATCACGGTTTATGAAGGTGTGAAGCAATTGCTCGGAGCAAATACGGAAGTAGTGTATTCCGAAGGTGTTCCTTTGATTTATAAAGGCCAACCCATTCCGCTGGCCAACTTTAAAACCAAAGACAAATCGCAAAACGGATTGAATGCCAGTTTCTTCAACAATAGAAATGTCGAGGGCGAACCCGTGCTCACCAGAATTGATAAGCAAGTAGCGTTTGAATGGCCGGGCTCTCCAGGCGAAGGAGTTGGTGAAGATCACTTCTCTGTTGCATGGGAAGGTTACCTTCAACCAGATCAATCATTTAGCGGATGGTTGGCCGTAAGTTCCGATGATGGTGTAAGGCTTTGGGTAGACGACAAATTGGTGATTGACAATTGGGAAAAGGGAGCGACAAGTATCGAAACTGCGCCAATGGATTTTGTAAAAGGAAAGGAATATAAAATCAGAATGGATGTATGGGAAGGTGGTTATGGCGCCAAGGCTTATCTCAACTGGAACATACAGAAGCCCGATTTGACGGAAGCGATCGCGCAGGCAAAATCATCAGACGTGGCCATTGTGGTGGTCGGTGAATCGAACGAACTGGTAGAAGAGAATAAAGACGTTAGTAGCTTGGAACTCTATGGGCTTCAAAAGGAATTTGTAGACGCCATTCTAGCTACTGGAACTCCCGTAGTCTGTGTTGTGCTCAATGGCCGCCCCTTATCCATTAACAGTTTGGATCAGAAAGTGCCTGCTATTTTAGAAGCTTGGTTTCCTGGAGAAAAAGGAGGCTTAGCAGTCGCTCAAACCTTATTTGGAGACTACAATCCTGCGGGTCGTTTGCCAGTTACGGTGGCCCGAGGTGTGGGTCAACTGCCGATGTATTACAGCGCCAAACCCACCAGAAATCACCGCTATGTCGATGAGAAAATCACACCGCTTTACCCTTTTGGCTACGGTTTAAGTTATACCTCTTTCGATTATAAAGACCTTCAGATTACCAACCAAGGGGAAGGTAAAATTCACATCGAAGTGACGGTCACCAATACTGGAACTCGGGCGGGTGAAGAAGTGGTACAACTCTATTTAAGCGACTTGATTAGCTCTGTAACCACAGCGGTAAAAGAACTCAAGGGTTTCCAACGGATCCATTTCAATGCTGGAGAAAGTAAGCGGCTAAGTTTCGATTTAGGGCCTGAAGACCTTTCCCTTTGGAACAGGAAAATGGAGCGAGTAGTTGAAGCGGGTAAATTCAGAATAATGGTTGGCAAAAATTCGCAAGAAGGATTAAGCGATACTTTTACCTTGGAATCAACGATCCAACTGAAAAATTAAAATCTATGCTCGCGGGCATTACTCATCTTCAGCATTCGTGACTTTGTAATTACAGTCACTGAGGGTTGTGCTCATCGTAAAATTTAAAACCCCTGAATTTGGCTGTCCATCCAAGCAATACGGTTTGCAATCCAGCCTTTTACATAATCCACTTCATCGTCATAGGTTTGGCCCACAAAGCTGTTGAAGCTTAAAGGAACCCCAAGCACCTGCCATTTTTTGTAGTTACGATCAATCGATCCAGCTTCATCGAGGAAAGCGATATGTTCGTTCAATTTGCTGTCAATATGGCTTTGAGAAAACACAGTACCCTTAAGTTCATTCCATCTGGTCTTAATTGCGGCCTTGAATTGAGCATCTGCCATTAACTTTTCCCACCAAAAAGGGACTAACCATAAGTCGTTAGGATAATCGAGGTTGTATTTATAAATCCACTTTTCAGATGAACTTCTACTATCGTTTCCAAAGGCAATATTGAAATCCCAGATAGGCCCCATTTTCAATTTCTCACCTCTATTCTTATGCAAAAAGGTGCTGATTCGGTAGGCAT
Source organism: Cytophagales bacterium CG12_big_fil_rev_8_21_14_0_65_40_12 (assembly GCA_002786855.1). Lineage (GTDB taxonomy): Bacteria > Bacteroidota > Bacteroidia > Cytophagales > Cyclobacteriaceae > Roseivirga. The sequence continues at coordinate 97,072 of PCUU01000065.1, read as the reverse complement.
CAGGATTGGCACTTAATTCATTCAAAAGGAAAAAATCGACAAAACTATTTACATCAATAAAGTCGGTATAGCTTCCTGTACCAGTGCCCAAGAGCGCATTTTCAAAGTCATCGATATAGCCTTTGACGTACGCTTTTTGAATGGTTGTGATATCATCCTCTTTCGGGTATTCGTAAAGAAAATAGGTTTCTTCTCCTCTCTTTTGTCCATAGGCGGCATAACTCAAAGCATTGCCGCTTACGCCATAGTCTGAACGAAAGCTGATGTCTTCAGTATAAAGCGCATCGGGATTGCCATCGCCCGAGGTTTTGTCAATCTTCAAAATATAACCTCCCGTAATATCATTAGGATCGGTGTCCTCAGGCTCTAGCTTTTTGATGTCTACTCTATTTTTGTCCCTTTTGATTTTCTCCATCAAAACATAAGTGCCCTGATAGGTTTCGTTGATTTGTAATTCTACAAATTTCGTTTTTACCGCATATTGACCAATCTCATTCGAGAGCTCATAAATAAGCACATTCCTTAGAAATGTTTTGTCGCTATAAGGGCCATAGAGGATCCAATCTTCTTCCTCGGGCAGGCCTAGCACTTCTACCGATACGCCATCTCCAGAATCATCTCGGGTTTCTAAACCATAAGATTTTTTAGCGAACAGCGTGAAGGAAGTGGAGCCCCTATATTCTATACCAATTGGTGCTCTCAACACCTCTTCCTTGTTGACAAAAACCGTCATTTCTGCCCCAATTTTAGGGCTGTCTTGGATAGTGTTCCCAATCGTATTGATCTTAATATAAGGTACTTGGCCTTCATATGGCCCAAGCACAAATGTTTCTTGAGGTATAACTGGCCCCGGATCATTGTCGCATGATTGCGCAAAAAAGCTAAGCAGGAATACTCCTAACAGCGAGAGCATACGAGCGGTATTAGGCAAAGTCATATTGCGGGGTTAAAGGTGTAAAACGTAATTAACGGATTAAACGTGTTCATAACAAATTGTTTATCGTTTGGACCAAAGCGGAAATGCGGCATCTCAATAGAAAAGCACTAAATTATGGATGTTTTAATTGACCTTAATTGTATGAATTCCTATTCCACTATTTTCAAGTCGCGGTTAAAACCAACATTAGCTTCTGTACTAATTTTGAGTTTTTTAGTGTTTACACTCAGTTGTGGTTCAGCCCTACCGCAGAAGGTGCTTGTCTTCACGAAAACGGCAGGGTATTATCATGCTTCGATTCCAAGTGGTGTGGGGGCCCTTCGACTGATGGGCGAACAAAATGGTTTTGAGGTAGACACTACTTCGGAGGCCTCTTGGTTCACGGACGAAACCTTGTCGGCCTACAACAGCGTGGTCTTTTTGAGTACCACGGGCGATGTATTGGATGCTGCTCAACAAGCGGCATTTGAAAGGTTCATTCAAAAGGGGGGTGGTTTTGTGGGCGTTCATGCCGCAGCCGATACGGAATATGATTGGCCTTGGTACAATCAATTGGTAGGAGCCTATTTTTTGAGCCATCCGCATCAGCAAGAGGCAAGCCTTCAGGTAATGGATAATGAGCACCCTGCGACCAAAGATTTGCCGCAACCATGGCTTCACTTTGATGAATGGTACAATTATAAAAGCATGGCAAGCGGGCTCAATGTGCTTTTGAATTTGGATGAAACCAGTTATAAAGGTGGAGAGAACGGAGCCAATCACCCGATTGCTTGGTACAGGGAATTTGATGGCGGAAGAATGTTTTACACGGGTTTGGGCCATACCGAAAAGGCATATACTGACCCCATTTTTTTAAAGCACCTTTTAGGAGGAATTGAATATGTTTTGAAATAGGAGCTTTACTCCTTCGGAAGGGATTTATAAAGTTGGTAGAAGGCCCCTGCACTGCCTACAAAAATCATAATAATGACAAATAGCGCTTTTCCGTTATTCCACCACTCATCCATTTTATAGCCAAGCCAGCCGCAAAGCGCAATGGTCACAAAAAGTTGGATTCCCAGCTGAGAGTATTTAAGGTAGTTATTCGGGCCTTTTTTGTCCTGATCAGGCATAGATTTCCGTGAAATTCAGAAAGCAGGCTTTTGCTTATGCCCTTTTAATGGCTACTTCCCTGATATGACTCGCGGGTTTCCCAATTTCGATTTCTTTGGCAAGGTGTCCCATTTTGCAGCCTCCATTAAAGGTTGCGCCTGGCTCCACGATCAACTTATTGGTAAGGATATCTCCATTGATTACCGCGGTGGGCTTAAGCACCAAGAGTTCAGAAATTTCGATATTGCCTTTGATAGTGCCCGCAATTTCGGCTGTTCTTGCGGTAACGTTGCCATCCACAAGGGCATCGCTGCCCATTACAAATTTGGCTTTGGCTTTGGCATGGCCGTATATTTTGCCTTCCACCCGAATATTGCCTGTAGATTCTATACTGCCTTCTAAGGTGGTGTCTTTACCGATGGTGTTGCTGGTGTTGCTTTGCTCCTCGGTCGTCCTTTTTTCTTCTTTCGATGAGAACATTTGATCTAATTTTATAGGTTGAGTCTTGGCTAAAATACGATGAAATCTTCAGGATTCACAGCGCTGCCGTTGTACCACAGTTCAAAATGCAGGTGTGGGCCATTGGTCAACTCCCCAGTATTGCCGATAATAGCCAAAATTTCGCCTGCTGTGATAAAATTACCCACTTCTTTGGTCAAAGCCGAATTATGTTTGTAAACAGATATTAAGTTTTCTTTATGTTGTACGGCAATCACGTTGCCAGCATCCTGGGTCCAAGACGAAAAAATAACAGTACCATCAGCAATGCATTTTACGGGTTCATCCTTCTTAGAAACGATATCAATGCCGAAATGCTCATTTTTGGGGTCGAAGGCCTGAGATACATAACCACTGATTGGCGAAAACAAATAAGTCTGCCGTAGTTCAAGGTTGTTTAACGTTTGATTTAAAAGAAAATCCCCTCCTGTTTCGAACTGCGATTTAAAAAGGGAATCAATTTGATTGGAATTGGGGCTGGTGGTCAATTGCACGCCTGCTGCTGCTTGTTCCGAAGTAATTTGTTCTTGGTCTGCGGCCTCGCCTTCCAAGGCTTTGCGAATACTTTGAATGAACAAATCCCGATTTTCTAGTTCCGAAGCCAGCGAATCTAAGGAAAGGCTCATGGCCACAAGGTCCTTTCTGGTTTCGCGTTCGGCATAACTGGGGTCGAACCACTGTGCCAAAATGGTATTCACCAAATAGAAACTGAGCAGAAAAATGACCCCAAGCCCAAGAAAAGCAAAGAAAACGATTCGGGCATAGGTAAAGTTGTAAGTTGCTTTATGCGAAAAGTCTTCTTCATTCTGAATGATCAGAATGTGCCTGTTATTCAACCAGTTCGAAAGGGTTTTTTTATTCTTTGCCACTGCAATTTTTTAGGGATTCAAAATTATAGATTAATAGACAATCTGCTTTCTTTATTTGTATTAATTAAGATTTAATTTCGTTCCTTCATTGGGCCAACGAAAATTTTGAAACGCAGTTTACCACATATTATTAGAAGCTTCTATTTTTTAAGCATTACTGTTTTGCTTTTGGCGTGTAATTCAAAAGGCTATCAAAACATGAATGCACGCTATAACGGTTATTTCTATGCCGACCAATACCTTACCGAGGTTTACACCGAGATTGCCAATTCCTATCAATACAATTACGATCAGGTGCTCAAAATCTATCCTGATATCGACTCGGGCATCATCAATAGCAATAAAAACAAATTGGAAGATGCTTTTAAAAAGGCCTCACAAGTAATTGAATGGTATGGATCAAGTGATTGGACTGACGATAATTATTTGATTATTGGAAAAATCCGGCACTTAAGGGCCGAGTTTCAGTTTGCCATAGAAACCCTGCAATACATCAACCAAACAAGTACTGACGATCCTACCCGACATGCCGCCTTGATTGTATTGATGCAGACTTACATGGATGCTGGCGATAAAGAAAAAGCACTTGATGTCGCCAATTTCTTAGAAACCCAAGAACTGACAGAAGAGAACATGGCTAATTACAAAGTTCAGCTGGCCTATTTCAATCAGAGGGAGGGCGATTTTGATTCAATGGCCAAGAACCTAAAGGAAGTAAGTGAGATTGTGCCAGAACGAGACACCAGATCGAGGATCAATTTCATTTTAGGCCAAATTGAGCAAGCCAATGGCAATAATTCTGAGGCCTATCAATATTACGAAGCCTCTTTGAGCGGCACTCCACCTTACGACCTTACTTTCTTTGCGAGACTGAACATGAAAAATGTAAGCTCGGCAAGCTCTCCAACAGAAATTGAGAAGACCAGAAAGTTCTACGCCAATCTTCTGAAAGACGGCAAGAACAAGGAATTCATGGGCAAGATTTATTATGAAATGGGAGAGTTCGAAAAGCGATTGACCAATTACGACCTTGCCCTTGGCAATTACTTTAAGGCAGTGGCGGTAGAAGAACCCTCGCCAAGGCAAAAATCACTCTCCTACTTGCGGGCTGGCCAGTTGTACTTTGAGGTATTTGAGAAATTTGAATTGGCAAGTAAATATTACGATAGTGCGGTGGCTATTATGCCCACCGATATTGATGACTATATGATTCATGCCAAGCGCAAAGAGGTATTGAATGAATTTGTGACCCAGCTTAATGTCATCAGCAAGAACGACAGTCTTTTGTCGTTGGCCGAATTAAATGCCGTTTCATTGGATGCCTTTTTAGACAACTATCTCGATGATCTGGAAGAAAAGGAAAGAGAAAAGAAAAAAGAGGAGCGAAGAAATGCCGTAACAACAGGCGCTATCAATGGATCTGGAGGAGTGGGTTTTTCCGCCAATGATAATTCGGGAGAATGGTATTTTTATAATGCCGCTGCAGTTGATTTAGGCGCATTGGAGTTTCAGCGAAGATGGGGGAATAGGCCATTGGAAGACAATTGGAGAAGATCCACCAAAGAAACTGCATTCAATGACGATGAGGCTGAGGAGGCGATTGTGGCCGAAGACATTCCAAAGGAAGCCAAAACGAACAAAGAAAGCGATGAGCGGATAGCCAAAAAAGAGGCGCTTTTGGCTTCTATACCCACAACAACCGAGGCAAAAACGAAACTTCACTTAGAGAATCAAGCGGCTTATTTTAAGTTGGGCAGTGTATATCGTTTTGGCTTGGAAAGGGTGCCTAAGGCTGCAAGCACCTACAAAACCCTGCTTCAAAAATACCCAACATCTGAATTTCGACTAGAGACGCTCTATGCGCTTTACACAATTTATCTGGTAGATGATCCGGGTCAGGCCAATGCCTATAAGCTTCAGATCATAGAGGAATTTCCAGAGTCGCTTATTGCCAAAACTTTGATCAACCCCAATTATTTGGCAGAAAAGGAGGCTAGAAATAAAGCACTACAGCAAGTATATGCCACTGCCTATTCGGCTTATGAAAATGGTCAATATGTAAAGGCAGATCAAATATTGAGAGATGCTTTGGAGTCTTTCGAGGATGTGGACTTTTTGCCGACTGTTGAGCTTTTGGCGGTGATCCTAAAGGCCAAAACGGAGAGTTTGTTTTCTTATGAAGAAGGATTGAAAGCATTCACAAAGAAATACCCAGAAGGCAAACTGAATATTTATGCCAACGAGTTGCTTGGAGCTTTGAAGCCAATCAAGGAAACCATAGTGCGAAGTGAGGATTTTGAATACAGCGAAGATTTTAAGTTGCTTCACTTGGAGGCCGTAGTGTTTGAACAGACCGTAACGAACGCCACTCAACTAAAAGCTTTGATTGACAGCTATAACAAGGAAACCTTCAGTCATCTAAAGTTGAGTATCGGTCAGTTGGTTTTGGATGAGAGCAAGAACCTTGGCATAATGTTCATCAACTCGTTTGCCGACAAAAAGACCGCAGAGGCCTATCACAGGGCCCTGTCGAAAGCACTGAAAGACTTTAAAATAGAAGTCGACTCAAATTTTAATAATTTTGCAATATCTCGAGATAATTTCCAGATGCTTTATCAGTCCAAAGCCTTGGAAGCTTATATCCAGTTTCATAAAAGATTTTACCAATAGTTATGGCCACAGCAGAAAAGAGTAATCATAAAAGGATTTTCAAAAAGCTCACAATTATTTTGTGGGTGTTTTTTGTTTTGGGTTTTGTCGGTTTTCCGGTTTATATCTGGTCGGTAAGTTCGAATGTGGGCAATTGGTTTGGAGAGCTGCCCAGCTACAAGCAATTGGAAAATCCAGAACAAAACTTGAGCTCTATTCTCTACAGCGCTGATGGTGAAATTCTAGGCAGCTATTACCGAGACAACCGCACAACAGTAACTTATGATGAGCTTGGCGAAAACCTGATCAATGCATTAAAGGCTACTGAAGATATTCGTTTTGAAGGGCACTCGGGCATTGATTTGCGCAGTATGATACGAGCGGCTTATGGCGTGCTTACTTTTAATCCACAAGGTGGAGGAAGTACCGTAACCCAGCAGTTGGCTAAAAACCTATTCGAAACCAGGGTAATAGAAGAGGATGAAAAAGGCCAACTAGAGGGCATTAACCGACTACTCGACCAATTGATCTATAAAACCAAAGAGTGGATTTTGGCGGTTCGTTTAGAAAAGTCATACACCAAACAAGAAATCATGGCCATGTATTTCAATCAGGTGACTTTCGGCAGCAATACTTTTGGAATTGAATCAGCCGCTAAAACCTTTTTCAACAAAAAGCCTATTGATTTGAATGTAGAAGAAGCTGCCGTTTTGGTGGGTTTACAAAAAGCCGTTACTCGCTACAACCCCGTCAGAAATCCAGAAAACTCTCGTCAAAGGCGGAATGTGGTAATGAATCAGATGATTAAATATGGTTATTTAGACAAATCGGTATACGATACCTTAGCGCCAAAAGCCATTGCGCTTGATTATAATGTTCAAGACCAAAATTTTGGTTTGGCGCAGTATTTCCGCGAGGAAATGAAAAAGGACCTGAACAAAATCACAAAGGATTTAGGCTATGATTTATTTGCTGATGGCTTGCGGGTTTATACCACGCTGGACAGTAGAATGCAATTATATGCCGAACAGGCCATGGACAGCACCATGCGTCAAGTGCAAGCCAATTTTTGGAACTCATTAAAAGAGGCCAATGGTTCGAGAAGAGAACCTTGGATTGACAGTGATGGAAAAGTAATCAAGGGATTTATCGAGGCGGAAGTATTGCCAAGGACCGAGCGGTACCGCGCACTGGTGAATCAGTATGGATCGAATAAGGATTCGATCAATTACTATTTGAATAAGCCTGTGCCAATGAGGGTGTTCTCTTGGAAGGGCGCGATTGATACCCTTATGAGCCCGATGGACTCGTTGAAATACTATAAGCACTTTTTACAGGCCGGATTTATGGCCGCAAATCCCCATTCAGGAGAAATTAAGGCTTGGGTAGGAGGCATAGATTATGAATACTTCAAGTTCGATCACGTGCGCCAAGGAAAAAGGCAGGCGGGCTCACTCTTCAAACCCTTTTTATACACTACAGCCATAGAACAAGGGTATTCGCCTTGTTTCGAATTTATCGATCAGCCGATTACCATTAAAATCCCTGGCCAAGCAAAGCCTTGGGCACCACAAAATGCAGAAGATCGCTTTAGTGGAGAAAGAATGACGATGAAACTGGCCATGGCCAAGTCTGTAAACTCTATTTCGGCCAGGGTAATGGACATTGTAAAGCCGCAAAAAGTAGCAGATATGGCCAATCGTTTGGGAATTGAATCACAAATAGACCCTTATTATGCCATCGCCTTGGGAACTGTTGATGTGTCTTTGCACGAAATAGTTTCTGCTTTTGGCACTTTTGCCAATAAAGGCACACACATTGAAGCCCACTACGTGACAAAAATAGAGGATCGTTTCGGAAATGTTATCTGGAGCAAAGTACCTCAGAAAAAGCAAGCCATAAGTGAGGATGTTGCCTACGTAATGTTGAATATGTTGCAAGAAACAACTAGGAGAGGTTCGGGTACAAGGCTATGGAGTGAGTATGGCATCACCAATTACAACCAATCGGAAAATGAAATTGGTGCTAAAACAGGCACTACGCAAAATGCATCTGACGGTTGGTTTGTGGGTGTAACCACGGATTTAGTGGCGGGTGCTTGGGTAGGTGGTGATGATCGCGCGGTGCATTTTCGTTATTGGCCTGATGGGCAGGGAGCAAGAACTGCATTGCCAATTGTAGGAAGATTTTTCGAAAAAGTATATAAGGATACAACCTTGAACATCAAGAAGGCCAAATTTCCAAAGCCAGCCAATCTCAGTTTGGAGATTGATTGCCAAAGATTTACAGATATTCTTAGTCCTCAAGACACTTCGCGCAGTGATTCCACCATTTACGATCCCGAGATTTATTAATGGAAGCCAATCGCTTTAGCCCTAAAGAGATATCGAAATTACCTGATAGTCCGGGGGTATACCGTTATTACAACATAGAGGATACCCTTATTTATGTAGGTAAGGCAAAATCCCTAAAAAAAAGGGTTTCGAGCTATTTCAGTAAGGCAGCTGGGGTAAATAGAAAGACACTCAGGATGGTATCGGAGATTCAGAGCATAGAAATCACGTTGGTGAACTCAGAATTTGATGCACTGTTGCTCGAAAACAATTTGATCAAGCAGAATCAACCGCGATACAACATTCTGCTGAAAGACGACAAGACTTTCCCTTATCTCTGTGTCTCAAACGAGCGTTTCCCAAGGATTTACAGTACCCGAAAATTGATTCCATCCAATGGTAAGTATTTTGGGCCTTATGCCAATGTAAAGGCCATGAATAGCTTATTAAAACTGATTAACACCTTGTTCACGCTTCGCACATGCAGATTTGATTTGTCTGAGGACAATATTGCAAAAGGCAGGTTTAAGGTTTGTTTGGAATACCATATTGGCAATTGCAAAGGGCCATGTGAGGGACTTCAATTAGAAGAGGACTATCTCAAAGATGTGGATCAGGCCTTGAATATTCTAAAAGGTAACCTGAGTTTGCCTAAGAGTTATTTTAAGGAAAGAATGCTCGAAGCGGCTTCCACCCTACAATTTGAAAAGGCGCAGGAATTCAAAGAGAAGCTAGAAATGGTCGAGAATTTCCAATCGAAATCCGTAGTGGTAAGCCCAAAAATTGCCGATGTAGATGTTTTTACCATCGTTTCTGAGGAGAAATTTGCCTTTGTAAATTATCTAAGGATCAAGAATGGAATGATCAATCTTTCCAAAACATCTGAAATAAAAAAGAAACTAGAAGAATCGGATGAGGATATTCTGGCTTTGATGATGGTAGAAATGAGAGATCGTTATCAAAGCATCACAAAAGAGGTGCTGACGAATAAAGAACTTGAGATCGAATCGGATACCATTCAAATTCAGGTGCCCCAAATTGGGGATAAGAAAAAGCTGATTGAGCTTTCCCTTAAGAATGCGCTTTTTGCCAAGAAGGAAAAATACGAGACATTGGACAATGTCAAAGACAAAGGAAGCAGGGTCCTAAAGCAGCTTCAGCAAGATCTTCAGTTAAAAGAATTACCTGTGCATATTGAATGCTTCGATAACTCCAACATTCAAGGAACAAACCCAGTGGCCTCGATGGTCTGCTTTAAAATGGGTAGGCCATCTAAGAAGGATTACAGACATTATAAGATCAAAACGGTAGTAGGCCCCGATGACTTTGCCTCAATGACCGAAGTGGTAGGCAGGCGTTATAAGCGACTTTTGGAAGAAAAACAACCTCTTCCCAAACTTGTTGTTATAGATGGCGGCAAGGGCCAGCTAAATGCTGCTTGTGATGCTTTGAGGCAATTGGGCATCTATGGTGATGTGCCGATCATAGGGATAGCCAAGCGTTTGGAAGAAATATATTTTCCTGAGGATGAGTTCGCCTTGCATATAGATAAGAAATCAGAAGCGCTGAGATTAATTCAGAAATTGCGGGACGAGGCGCACAGGTTCGCCATTACTTTCCATCGAGATTTAAGATCGAAGAACAGCTTTAATTTTGAGCTAGAGAATGTTAAAGGCCTTGGGCGTTTTACGGTGGATAAGCTTATGAAGGAATTCCGAACGATGAGCGGTATTGAGCAGGCATCAAGAGATGCATTGGTAGCGCTTGTGGGTGAGAACCGGGCAAATCTCGTTCAGAACTTCTTCCAACAAAAAAGGGACGCTTAAGCGTCCCTTTTTTATCGTCTTCAATTTTATTAATACTCCCAAAGGTTATGTATAGATTCTAGCAATTGATATCTGAAGTCCCTTGAAATCTCCATTAAACTACGTTTGCCTGATTCGATTTGATTTCTGAAGAAGTTTTCCATTGCCGCATCACTTGGGTTCGAAAACTTAGTGATGTTAGAGCTGAACAATCTCAAATCAAAAGCATTGTTTAAGCTGATGTCGAAATTTCTAGGGTTTCTAGGATTGAACCAGAAAGCGCGCACATTTTGCTCTTTGTTGGCAACACTTTCACGATAAACCTTATCTAGGTAACTAGTCAAATCTTTGTATTTGATTCTTACCATCTCTTTTTCGGCACCACCAGCAATTTCAGCCTGGGCCACAACTTTTACCGTTTGAATGTCCCAAATAGGCACAGAACGGTTACGGTCAAAGATCAAATCTTCCTCAATTTCAAGGATCGATATTTGATTCTTAGGAATTGTATCAGGGGCTAACTTTTCTCTAGTTTTTTGCTGTACATAGGCATCAGCATCTTCTCCACGAGTCGTTGCCTCAATTTTCCATCGATCGATTTCATCCAAAGTAGGATCTTCCCCTTTAGTTCCATCAATGATGATCCTGTCTACATAGGTATTCCGGTCCGAAAGCAAGTCTTTATCATCAAATCCTTGAGTCAAAGGGTTGTAAGGAGCTATTCCTTCACCTTCAGCAGAATTGTACCATAAATCAATGCCTTCAAAAATGATTTCAACGATTTTAGAATTCTTAGAATTCCAGCCCTCATTGATTTTCTCTCTCAGGTCCATTTTAGACCATACCCGAATGCTAAACATTACGTCTTCACTACGGATTGGCCTTATTGAATTGATATTATATCTTCTCGAATTTTCTACGCTATCAATAGGCGCAGTTCCATTGGCATTGGCTTGTCCAAAACCATTGAAACTCATTAAGAATAGTAAACCAATTACTGAGAGAGTTTTCATTTTAATTAATGTTTAGGGATGCATTGCCATTATACTTAACAACTTCGCGTTCCTTATTGTAATTCAAGCGAGTGTATTCTTCTACAATTACAACTAATCTGTCACCAGAGGCAATTCTACTTTTGATAGGCGCTAGCGAGAAGTCAGTACCCGCATCTGTGATATCAATTGAACCACTTTGACGGTTATTCTTGATCAAAAGAATTTTTCCTTTTGAAACGAAGAAGTTAGCGTCAGTTGGAAAATTCTTAGCGAAATCTGCATCTGGCTCTAATTTCAAAGTAATGCTGTTGGGCACTGTGGCTAAACCTTTTTCAGGGTTATATTCACTACCGCCCACCAAAACCTTAAAGTTTGGCCTAGGAATAGATTTTACTGTGAAACTTACATCTCCGATTTTTGCTCCACCACTACTAACGCCAATTGCAACAGTTCTAGTACCTGAACCTGGTATAACCACAACTTCACCTTTCTTAGAGCCTGCTTTTTGCTGAGCTCCAGTCAAAGTAAAAGATGGATTGTAAGCCGGTCCTAAAGAGGGCACGTTGATTTGAAGCACGTTAGCGCAGTTTTGGAACAAGTTCTGAATGGCTTCTGCCTTTACTTCAATTACTGGCTGAGCCACCATATAAGTATGGGTAATAGGCACAGTTTTCATTTCACCACCATCGCTATACTTGATCTCAGCCTGAAAAGTTTGCTCTGAAAGATTGTCTTTGTTATAGCTGTTTGCTGAGGCCTTGAACTTGATTTTACCTCTACCATTCTCTACTTGAATGGGTTGTCCCTTGAACGTCATCGTTGGCTCTAAAGCAGAGTTAGACGCAGTCAAGAAAATTTCTGCTTCAAACTCGGTTCCAGCAGTCACGATGTTAGAAGTTGGCAAAACAGTTCCAGTGATTTGGTCAAAACCTTTCACTGCCGTAGCTCCAACTCTTCCACCTAATAGGCCTAAGGCTTCTGATTCACGAGCGTAGATTTGATTCTGATAGAAAGTAACCTGAGCTAAAACAGCCGCTAAAGGCGTTTTGTAGAAGTTGAGGTTAGCAAAATCCTTTCCTTTTTCTTCAGGGTTGTCCTTATAGAATTCAATTTCACTCGCATCTAAGGCCAAAGAAGACCAAGACTTGTTGATACCTACCGCACCTAGTATAGAAGTCATTTCGGCATTGTATGCTTCTAATTTGGTTTTCATTTCATCAGCATTCTTCTTTTCTACTAGGTAGTTAGAAGGTTCTTCATACTTCTTTAAAGTACTTCTTTCGTAGATGGCAGCTTCATCGCCTCCTGAAGAGACCAATCCAACTTCCTTCTTTACGCTTTCAAGATAATCGATGATTTCTGTAGTCTTAGCCCTGGCTGATTTTGCTGCATTCACAACGGCCATATCGCTTTCTTTCGAACCTTGATCTCTTGCTGCTTTATCAATATTCGCAACTACTTGAGAATTGCTTGTCGAGAAAACAGCATTGGATGTTTCCAAACCTGCTTCCATCAACACAAACTTTTCAAGTACCGAATCTTTAATCTGAAGGGCGAGAAGAGCGGTCAGTACGAGATACATCATACCAATCATCTTCTGCCGTGGGGTTTCCTTACCTCCTGCCATAATAGATCAGTTTAATTAGATGTTTTCATTGCAGACAACATAGCACCGTACACTTTATTCAGTGAATTTACATTGGTGTTTAGTTTGCCCATTTGAACCTTAAATTCTTCTGCTTCTTTGGTAGCAGCAGTTACTCCTGCCAAAGCAGTGTCTATATTTGCATAGAATGATTTAATCGCCTTAACATGCGATTGAGAATCGTTCAATTCTTCTTTGTAAACTTTGTTCAAAGCATCCAACTGAGCAGCAGCATTTTGCATTTGTTGCTGATATTGACCTATAGTTGTTTTCAATTGACCTTGGATTTCACCAGCGCCTTTAGATGCTTCTGCCATTTGAGCTAATGCAGTGGCAGTGGCAGTAGTGCTTTGATTGATTTTAGCTAAGCTTTCGGAAGCCTTGTTCGCGTTGTCTGCATATGCATTGGTAGCAGCCACTGCATTCGACATTTCAGACATTTGCTTGGCGTTTGTAGCGATAGCGTTCATGCCATCGCTGAAACCTTTTAAGCCTTCTTTAGAAATGGCTGCTTCTTTTAAAATTTTGCCTAGGCTGATTTCGTCTTTAGCGGCTTGACCATTTGATCCAGCTCCTGCGGCATTGGCTTCGTATAATTTCTGTGTATAGTCTGTAGCTTTAGGTTCAAAAGCACTAAAAGCAAAAATAAGTGCTTCAACACTAAGTCCTAAAATAAGCATGGGTGTTGCTCCAGCCCATCCTTCTAGCTTAAACATCGCTCCTACGATTACTACCGCTGCGCCTAGTCCATAAATTTTCGGCATAATGTTGCCGTAAAAATTCTCTTTAAATGATTTGTTTGCCATATGTGTATTAAATAAGGTTGAAGATTAAAATTTAGTTGGTTCCAAAATCGTCACCCGCGCTTCCTAAATAGTCCATCGCACATCTAAACCCGATGCTAGCAGATTCGACATCTCTATATTCGTATGTGCGTGTTCCAGTTTGCAGGTAATAAGAAATATCATTCCAAGCGCCACCTCTGACTACTTTTTTGCCATAATTTGGGTTGTTTCTTTCATTGTCTTTGTATAAGAACACAGGGTTCAAATCCCAAACCAATGGATTGTAAATTGGAGAAAAGTCGTCTAGACACCACTCAGCAACATTACCCGCCATATTGTATAGGTTGAAATTGTTAGGTAAAAAAGCGTTAACAGGGGCAGTATAAGGATAACCATCATCACTATAATTGCCTCTACCAGGTTTAAAGTTGGCTAAAAAACAACCTTGTCTGTTTCTGGTATAAGGGCCACCCCATGGGTATTTTATGATTTCGCGTCCACCTCGGGCTGCATATTCCCATTCAGCTTCGGTTGGCAATCTAAAATTGGGATATCTTTTTTCGATAGGTAAAGTACTCTTAAAAGTTGTGTTTGGCTGGTTAGGCTGTCCTTGAACACCCTGAGGAGCAGCACCCAATTGACCTGGGCCACCTAAGCCTTGAACGCCATTGTCTTGGGCTTGTCTTTTCTTTTTACCTCCAAAAAGACCACCTCCACCACCAGTTTCATCTTCTTGACGACCAATGTTGAGATGCTCAGTTCTCCACTCGGTAAATTTTGCAGCAGATTCCCAACTGACGCCTACCACGGGATAGTCATCAAATGCTTGGTGACTGAAGTAGTATTGTGTCATTTTATCACCCATATGATAGGCAAACTCGCTGTCCCAAACATTTGGGTTTGGAGTAACTTCCTGCTTCACTTGTTGGGTCCAATATTGCTCGTTTGGATCTTGGGAAATGGTATCGATAAAATTAAGAAACTGGCGATACTCATTATTAGTGATTTCTTCTGAGTCCATTAAAAATGAACTGACTGTGATCTGTCTATTGAAGTTGATTTGAGAGGCGGCAACATCTTCATCGGCTTGGCCCATGAAAAATGTGTTTCCCGGAATTTGTACCATACCAAAGGGCGTTTCTTGGTACCATCCCTCCCTGTCGGGAACTCCCATTAGTTGGCCTTCAGCGTTAAGCTTTTCCACCTTACTCATGCCTCCACCTCCAAGAAAACCCTTAAACATAGAGCATCCTGTGGTAAAAGAGACGGCTATTAAAATCGCAAACCCAGCGTGTATTCTCCTCATTGATTGCTTAATTCTTGTTTCTACTTAACTAATAAGCGGTTACTCTTATTGCCAACTAATTAAATAAAGCGCGAAAAATAGTATTTTCTTATCGTAATTCTAGTCCACTGACCAAAATTCTCAAAATCATAATTTTAAAAAAACTTTAGTTTAGTACCTGAATCTGGGGGTTCTGATGATTCTTCTGCCCGCAATACCCGGAACAGATTTGAAATTATAAATCAACATTAACTCCTGCGATGTAGGCTCCTTACTCTGACGATTTCCTACTACGAAATCGAAAGCATAGGCTAAAGTTAAAGAACGATCACTCAATATTTTGTACCCTAAAATTAAAGATGCCGATTCGGACTGCCGATAGGCCAATCCAGCCCGTAAATTGTTATTGTACTCGCCAATAACGCTTACATCAATATTGTAAGTATTTAGACTTACAGATTTAAGTAAAACAGTTGGGGTGATCTTTATTTGTGGGCTTAATGAATAATCATAGCCCATTGTCAAATAGTAGTGTCGATTTAATTGATTAGAAACTTGGCTTTCTCCAAAGTCAAATTTTGGTTGAAGTAAGTGATTTGAACTGAAACCACCAAAAAATTTTCCTTTTCGATAAATAATTCCTGCTCCAAAGTCAGGACGAATCTGCGATTCTTTACCAGTGCCATTGGAGATTGGGTCGCCAGGGTTGACTACAATGATATCATCAAAATTGATAGCGCTCGAAAAAAACCCTAGGTTTATGCCTACTGTCAGAATGCTACCATCTGGTAGATTGATGTTTCTTGAGAGGGCCGTTTGAACTTGAAAATTGTTGCTAGGGCCTAAGTTGTCGTTACTTATGTAGAGTCCAAGGCCCGTTTTAAATTTTTCTAATTTTGCGTTATAGCTGATCAGCTGTGTGTTTGGTGCGCCTCCTTGATTGACACTGCCATCATAACCGAACCACTGAGAGCGATGAATTGCGGTTAACGAGCTGCCCTCTCCCGAGCCAGCGAACGCGGGATTGTAATAGAGCTGATTGTACATGTACTGCGTAAATTGAGCATCTTGCTGTGCAAAAATGCTAAAGGTACTTGTAATCAGAAGAACCAATGTGTAGCGAAGAGTTCTAATCATAATCTCGTAACGACAAATCTAACCGAAATATTCAGTAGCGATAAATATATTACAAGAAAACGGCATTGCCGCTTACCGCCAAAAGCCAATCGTTAATCCAGGTTGTTGGCCTTTTTGATGTAAAGCTCCAAGGCTCCTGTCATAGAAGGGGCGTTTGGTAATGGCGCTTCTATATCAATGATAAGTCCAGCTTCGCGTGCCGCTTGTGCCGTAGTCGGCCCAAAAACGGCTATTCTTGTATTATTTTGCTTGAACTTCGGGAAGTTCACAAAAAGAGAATTGATTCCGCTCGGACTATAGAAAGCTATGATATCGTAAAGTACATCATCCAAATCTGACAGATCACTTGCCACGGTCTCGTAAATAATGGCCTCTGTGAAATGATAATTTTGCTCCTCCAAGAAAACAGGGATGTCTTCTTTGCGAATGTTCGAGCATGGAAAGATGTACTTTTCGTTCTTATGCTTTTTTAATATCTCAATAAGATCTTGTGCGGTCCTTGATCCAGTGAAGATTTTCCGCTTTCTCACCACAATGTATTTCTGCAAATAATTTGCAGTTTGGTCAGAAATGCAAAAGTATTTCATGTCGGCAGGCACTTCAACTTTCAGTTCCTTGCAAAGCCTGAAAAAATGGTCAACCGCATTTCTACTGGTAAAGATTACAGCCGTGTGTTTCAGAACATCAACTTTTTGTTTTCTAAAGTCTTTGACGTTAATCGGATCCACCTGAATGAATGGCCTAAAATCAATTTTGATCTTATACTTGTTGGCTAAAATATAATAAGGTGATTTATCATCAGATGGTTTGGGCTGAGATACTAGGATGCTCTTGACCTCTTTAAGCCTGTCCTCTTGTGTACTATTAGACATAAGTTCTATACTTGTTCTGCTAGATTTGGCTATTGAAAATTAAGACCAACCCAATTGTGAGTGGGGCCAGTTCTGTGGCGCAAATGTACGAAAATATATATAATTTGCTATGTGCCCGTTCGTTCAGCAATCTCACGTAAATCAATAGTCCTCTATAATAGTAGAATAGAATCGCCACAAGTACTGCTGCATGTACGTATTGGGGATTTGGAATGAATGATGAAAGACTGATTAGCCCAAGGAAAAGCAGCATTATTAGAAAGAAAAACAACGAAGCGTTGATCATATCTATAAAATGTCGCGAAATCGCCTCCTTCATATCGAAGAGTGAGGCGAAGATTAAAATTAACATGAACTTAATGTAGACCAGAATATTTAATCCGAGCGCCAAACCAAGCCACTGCAAAATAGCAACACCAAAATGATCAATGATAAGGTAATCGGGCAATGAACCAATGGCCAAAGAATTTAGAAGATAAAGCCCAACAAAAGAAATACTTAAAGAACTGAGCGCAGTAAAGTAAAGATGCTCCGAGCTAAAAGGCCTTAGATTTGTACCTAGATCTTCGCGCACCCTAAAACCAAAAAGCTTATTAGGGGAAATCAATTCAGAGAATACCTTCGGGAAAGCGACTTTGGATATTGCAAAAGCAATCAGCAAAAGCATGAGTAAAACAATAAATGCATCTCTGCTGGCAACCATTTCCAATTGACTGTAAATCATCATATTAAAACCTTGTGGTATAGCCAAAGTGGATTTTGGATTGATTAAAATTAAATGCCCCAATGCGGTCTGCACTCCCTAAGGCATAAACAAAATTAAATATTCCAGAGTCGGTTGCAAAACTTAATCCTGCTCCCAAACCCTGGGCAAGTTCGCTTGAGTTGATTTGCTGAAAGTCGCTCTTGATATAGGCTAAATCTGTAAAAAGTAACAAATAGGAACTTTCGTCAAAAAGCAATCTGCCCTCTAGTGTGGTGAGTGCATATTGTGAGGCGAAAAAGAGGTTTTCATTAAACCCTCGGAGCGTTTGCAGCCCGCCCAATCTGAATGCATCATTTTGAAAGAGATCATCATTTATTTTTAATCCACCATTAAGCTTGTTCACGAGCACGAAATTCTGCTTGATTCGCCAATAATGCTCAAAATTGGCAGTAAAGGTGTATTGCAGCGTTTTTAAATCCAGGTCTTCATAGACTTCCGATGAAAGGCCATTATTGGGCCGGATCTTTTTATTGCCTGTGGAAGCACTTATCGACAAGCCTGTACCTCTTGTAATCACAAATGGATCGTTGAAATTATTCCATTCAAAGCCCAAGCCATATGAGGTCAGGTCGAAATCAATTACGTTCGGCCTGCCGTTCGATTCGAGTTTTGGAACCCCAATGAGGTCAGTCCCTTCAACTTTTGTAAAAACATTGAGAAAACTGTTTCCGCCTAAGTTATAAGAAAATTTTAGGTCTAGGTTGCGCTTTGTAAAAAGCGTATCCTGTTTTAAAAAGTCGAATTCAAAGCTAAAATCTAAGGGGCTGCCAACAAGGTTAGGATGCTCATATTGCAAGATTAGACTTTGGGTTTCTTCGCTTAGCCTTCTCCAATGCAGACCAATTTTTTTACCTGATCCAAAAGGATTTAACAAATCAATATCGACTTGGCCAGTCACTAACAATTGATTAGATCGGCTGGAATTGGGCAGAAATCCAATTATGGCATCGATTTGATTGACGGGTCTTTTTTCAAGTTGAAGATGCACCGTGGCCTCAGAGTTTTGAAAGGTCAATACGGGGGCTTCGCTCAATCTTAAATAAGGCAAACCTCGTAGCCTTTGGCCTATGAAGTTGATCTTCCTTTGGTCATAGAGGCTGTTTTGATTGATGCCCAAGTAATTACCAAGAAAACGGCTCTTGATTTCAAAATTGCTTTTTATGTCCAAGCTGTCGAAGGAGATGGGCGGGCCTAGGTCTAAATTAAGTGAAGCACCAATTTTATTGGCTTCAAGCCTAAGCGAATCTAATTTCAGGCTGGCAAAAGGATAGCCATTTCTTTCGGCAAAGGTGAGCAATGATTTTTCTAGCTTAGCCACTTGATCGAACCGAAAGGGCTTTTCTGAGAACTGCGTTTCTTTAAACCCGCTTCTTCTTAAAAGGGCTTTCTCCACGTTTCCTTCTGAAAGCCGTATCCATTGAAATTTTTCTCCGACTGAAAGGTGGGCTTCAATTGTAGAGGTGGTTATGTTTGATTTTATAGTGTTGAGTTGCGCCAATAAATACCCTTCTGAATGAAGGGTGCTTACTACACCATTTACAGTTTGAATCAGACTTAATGAATCAGAAAATTCTCTTGAATATTTTAATTTCCTTAGCGCTGATTTATCCTGATCACTCGTGAGGATATCAAGCATGTATTTTTTCTGCGCCAACACTGGGGAACAGAAAATTAACATCAGGATCGAGTAATAAATATACTTTAAGTATATCTTCGACATTCAGCGAAATTTAGCTTCAAATTAACGATTCTTTGGCCGGATTATACATTCATATTCCATTTTGCAAGAAAGCTTGCCATTATTGCGACTTTCATTTCACCCAGTCGGTTCATCAGATGGACGAAATGATTGATGCGATTTGTGTAGAACTCGAATTGCAGGCCAGCTATTTTAATAATGATCAGGTAAATACCATTTATTTTGGAGGCGGGACTCCTTCCTTGATGAATGAGGAGCATGTAAAGCGTATTTTGAAACAGATTCGCTATTATTTTAATCTCTCGAGCAATCCTGAAGTCACTTTAGAAGCCAACCCGGATGACCTTGACCTTCATCAACTCTCCTTTTTTCGCGCAGCGGGCATCAATAGATTGAGTATTGGGATTCAGTCTTTTCATGGGTCGCATTTGGCATGGATGAACCGCCAGCATAATGCCGAGCAGTCCGAAAAGTGTTTTTATGATTCTCGGAAGGCTGGTTTCGAGAACATTAGTATCGATCTAATTTATGCTTTGCCAGCGCCAAATCATGATTTATGGTTAAGCGATTTGAAGAAAGCCGTATTGATGAGGCCCGAGCATATTTCTTCTTATTGTTTGACGATCGAGCCGAAAACAGCCTTTGGGAATTGGGTTGCGAAAGGAAAAATGGAGGATGTAGAGGAGGAATATGCCGCCCAACAATTCGAGATTTTAACTGAAACACTCAACCGTTATGGTTATGAGCAATATGAGATTTCAAATTTTGCTCAGCCAGGCTATGAATCTCAGCATAACAGCAATTATTGGAAACAAGAGAAATATCTTGGAATTGGGCCTTCAGCGCACTCTTTCAACGGTAATTTCAAACAGGCTAATGTGTCGAACAACGTTAAGTATTTGAAGAGTTTAGCGGAAAGAAAAATTCCATTTGAAAAGATCATTTTGACGCGTGAGGATCAAATGAACGAATACATCTTAACAAGTTTAAGGACTAAATGGGGTTGCGATAATCAGATTCTGACGTCAAAATACGGAGTGAATCTTTTGGCGCTGAGAGAGGATTATTTGTACGGACTTTTTACTCAGGGAATGATTGAAATCGAAGAACAATGTATTACCCTGACCAACAAAGGAAAGCTCTTGGCAGATAAAATTGCCGCTGACTTATTTGTTTTCGATGAGCTTTCGTAGCCTATGCCCAAGTAGATGCATTGAAAATGCTACTGAATTTGAGTTAAATATCATCTAATTTGGCTTCCAGTACAAATCTGACCCAATGAAGCCTTACCTTTAATCTGAAAGAGCAAAAAGTGAGCGAGAGATACTATAAAGCACCTAGAAAGAGCCAGCCAGAAAATATTGGTGATGCAGTGAAAGATATGCTCAAATCATTCAATATTGAGCAAAAGTTCAATGAAACGAATTTGATCAACTCTTGGGAGAGGGTAATGGGGCTTGCGATTGCCAAGCGCACGACTAAGATTTACATCAAGGACAAAAAGCTCTATGTACACTTGAGCTCTGCACCGCTGCGGCACGAGCTTAATATGTCCAAGAATAAAATTTTGGTTTTGTTGGCCAAGGAATTTGGGCAACCAATCGTAAATGAAGTGATCCTTTTATGAATCACTCATTTAATGTCCTTCCTTAGCTTCTTCAAAAATTTGACTTCGTTGAGATTGCTCAATCTATAGCTCAATTCTAACCTTTGGGCCAATAATAGCGCCAAGGCAAAAACGAAAAACCATACGACTTCTAACCCAACTTGCTGAAGAAATACAGAAACGGCTACTCCAAGTGACATCATAATGATGAGCACGTTAGAGGACAGCAGATACCAGTTAAGTTCTTTCAGCCGCTCTTTTGTATTGAACTTATTGTTTTGTAAGCTTTCTTTGTTTTGAACTAATCTTTCGAAAGGAGGTAAAGACTTCCACTTTAACTCCTCAATTCTTCCTTCAATTACTTTTTCAGTTTCCATGCCTCCGTGTTTTTTTGGTGAATAACCATCAAAGGTAAGAAACTTTTTGGTAATATTAAATTAACATTGAGTTAACATTGAAAATAAAAAAGGGATAGGCAATTCGCCCATCCCTTTTTTTGCCCAATTCGATCGAGTTAATTCTTTTTGATTTCCTGATTTAAATTACTGTCTCCTTTTTTATAATTGTCTGGGAGCTTTACGATCTTGACCATATTCTCACCAGTCAAATAACGATTGGCTGCCGCCACGACTTGTTCTTTTGTAATGGCTTTATTCCTATCGTTTGACTTTAGGATTTCTTCGAAGCCCACCTCTGCTTTGGCGTAGCTTTGAATCATGGATTCCCAATAGCCATTGGTTTTAATTTGCTCATCGTAATTTTGAATACGCGCAGTGATTACTTTTTGCAGGTCTTCATCAGTGAATTCGCCTTTTTTGAGTTTTTCTAACTCATTCAAGGCGGCTTCGGCCAGTGCATCGGCATTGTCTGGTTTGCATGGGAAAGAAATGGAAAATGTGAATCGTTCTTGAGGCGTGTCTGATAGCGAGGCCCTTGCACCCACGCCATAAACGCCACCCATATCTTCGCGCAGGGTTTCGATCATTTTATTGGTCAGAATGCTTGCAGCAGTGCTCATCAGTCCGTTATTCTCTAAAGTATAATCGTAATCCCCACTTAGGGTGATGCTCACGTTACTTTTGTCGTCCACTCCTGCGTATACATTTTCATTGACCACACCCGAAACTGGTAATACGTTGAGGTCTACGATCGACTCTTTGCTGTTCGTTGCGGGCAAACTGGCAATGTACTGTTCTAGCAGTGGCTTAAAGGTCGTCATGTCGATGTTTCCTACGAATACAAAACTGAAGTCACTGGCATCTGCAAAGCGCTCTTTATAGATTTCAATGGCCCTTTTGTATGAAATTTTATCCATTTCCTCTGGAGTTGGAAGTCCACGGACCCAAGGGTTATCTCCGTAGAGAATTTTTTGAGATTCAATTTGATATTTAATATCTGGGCTTGAACCGAAATCGGCATAAAGGGTTTTGGTCCTGGTAAGCCAGCTATTAAAGGCCTGCTCATCTTCACGAACCGTTGTAAACTTCAAATTGACCATTTGGAAAAAGGTTTCTAAATCTTTTAAACTCGAAAAACCCGACATTCCTTCTTCATACCGCCCGATATAAGCGTTTACCGAAGCCGTTTTTCCTGTCATGAATTTACCTAAATCGATTTGGCTAAATTCGCCAAGGCCAAGTTGTGACACCACCTGACTTGCATTCACGATACTCATATATTCATCTACATTGTAAAGTGATGAACCCCCAGCACTGTAAGCACTCATTCTTACCTCATCATTTTTGAAATCTGTTGGCTTTAGATACACTACAGCACCGTTTGAAAGTACAAGTTTGGTTATCTCGGTCGCAGCATTAGTGCTTTCACTGACTATTTTTCCTGCCTTTGGTACAGAAGTCATTAATGTGCTTGCTAATTTTTCTTCGGCATATGGCTCAATGGATGCATCGCTCCTGACTCCCGTCATGATGGATTTCAATTCACTTTCAGAAGGGATGTTTGCTTCTTGATCAGCCTTGGCTTCTATCGTAATCGTTTGATTGTCTTCAGTAATCCAACCTTTTACCAATTCATTGATTTCTTCCACTTTTATCGTAGGAAGCAATTCATTCATTAAATCCAATTGCTGTTTTTCGCTAAGTACGGTTCCGCCATTCAGGAAATGTTGGACATAGGTATTTACGATTCGACCAGATTCTGCTTTATCGGCTTCTTTTGCCCTTCTATCGTACGAATTCAAATAAAGTGCTTTTACACGCTCAAGTTCTCCATCGGTGAATCCATACCTGCGGACTCTCTCATTTTCAACCATGGCGGCTTGAAGCCCCTCTTTGAACATCCCGTCTTTTACGCTCACGTAAATGCTGTATTCCTTTTTGTATTTGCCTAATGAGCCACCATAGCCGCTAAAACTGAACAAATATGGAGGATTCTCGGACTGTACTTTTTCGCTTAACCGTTGGTTGATCATTTGTGAATAAAGCCCATTCAGTATCCCTTCTCTAAAGGCTTTTTTGGTATTTTCAGGTTTGGTGGTGCCGGGTGTAATAAAACTTACTGAGATAGAACTTCCTGTGGCTTCGTCATCGGTAGCCACGGCCACCCTTGTACCTTTAAAGGGTGGAAGATCGTAGTATTCTCTTTTCTTAGGGTTGGCTGGATTCTCAATTGGCCCAAAATATTGCTTGATTTTGGCTTCCATTTCAGCTGGATCGAAATCGCCCACAGCAATGATTCCCATTAAATCGGGTCGGTACCAATCGCGATAAAAACGTTTTACGGCATCATATTCAAAATTGGCCAGTACTTCGGGCTTGCCGATGGGCAATCGTTCGGCATAGCGCGAACCTGCCAATACAACAGGCCAAGTTTTTTGTCTCATTCGTTCGTAGGCACCCAGTCTGAGCCGCCACTCTTCCATTACAACGCCTCTTTCCTTATCAATTTCTGCGTTGTCAAAAGTGGCATTGTGGGCCCAATCGCTGAGCACCGTAAGGGCTTTATCTAAGTTTTCTTTGTCGTCTGTTGGCGTAGGCAGGATGTAGACAGTTTCATCGAAGCTGGTGTAGGCGTTCAGATCGCCACCAAATTCAAGCCCCATTTTTTGAAGAAAACTCACCAATTCATTCTTTTCGAAGTTTTTGGTACCATTGAAAAGCATATGCTCGGTGAAGTGTGCCAACCCTTGTTGATCATCATCTTCTAAAATCGAACCTGCTTTTACTGCTAATCTAAATTCGATTCGATGCTCTGGTTTGGCATTCTTTCTAATATAATAGGTGAAGCCATTTTCGAGTTGACCAATCTTAACGGATGGGTCTTTAGGGAGCTCTTGCAAGCCATAAGTGAACAATGGAAGGGCAAACAGTAGCGCTGCCGAAGCCATCAATGTTAAAATTCGATTTTTCATATCTGATCTTTAAAAACTATTTGGTTAGTTAAGGTATCAGATTATGATGTAAATAAGAAATAGTTTTACCTTTTTCTTGTATTAAAATATTTTAAGAAAGAAGAGAGTATACCTGGTAGACAATTGATTTGTTTTATATCCAATTACTAAACCATATTATGCAGTGTGCTATCTCTATTCTAAAAAGGGTAGTTCTTTATGCATTTTCTAGACCCCATCGCAGCCCTTTACATATACTAAAATGCTTTATGTATAACTTTTGAAAATTCCTTTTGCGATATCCATGAATTATGAAATAAATAGTATATAATTGTATCACTATGCCTATATAATTGAAAAAAATTGAATCGTATAAGCCAGTGATGAATAACTCAAACTAAAAACAATATGAAAAAATTTACCTTTATCTTAGCTCTATTTGTGCTAGTGGGAACGAAGGCCATTGCACAGGAAACGTTAAAAAGCCCCGTAGCTCTTAAGAGCATGCCTGACTAAATTCTGCAGAAATTATCAACAGTAGAGCAGGCACGTATTCAAAAACTTAAGCAATCTGATGATTATCTTAGTGTAAAAATAATTGAGGTATCAAATTTGGCTGAAGCTGTTAAGAATGACAGAATTGAATTCGACATGCCTGGAAGACTGGGGCGCGTTCATTCCAAAACTCAGAGAATAGATTACAGTTCAAAATCTAACTTTCAATACAATGGGACATTCAATGGGGGACAGGTCATGTTAATCTCTGAAAATGGTAGAACCTTTGGACAGATAAGAGATAAGGGCGCGGTTTATGATATTCAATATTTGGAAAATGGGTATGCCGCGTTGGTCGAATACAATATGAAAAAGCTCAACCAACTTAGTTGTGCGACTCCCGATACCAATGAAAATACTCCTGAGAGCAAAGTAAATGATCAAAACCAACAATATAAAGGAGCAATGTCCAGTCAAAGTTTTGCCCGTGCAAGCCCGAATGCCTCAATAAAGGTACTCGTTTTGTACACGCCTGCCGCGGCAGGTACGGGATTGAATATGAATGACCTGGCAAATACGGCAAGGGCTCAATGGGTTTCGGCTTCCGTCAATAGCCAAGTTGTTTCAAGTCTTGTGCTGGCGGGAGTACAGCCTTTTAGCTTTATTGAGAATAGTGATGGGAATAATATTTCACAAGATGTTAAAGACCTAAGAGACAATACACAGGCGCAGCAGCTTCGTGATGATTTTGAGGCTGATATTGTATTACTGTTCACTTCGGGTAATTATCCTGGTGTTGCTGGAGTTGTTTCGGAAATAGGCCCTGATGAGGATGATGCTTATGGGATAGTACAAGTGGCTGCTGCAACCTCTAATATTACCTGGGTTCACGAAACTGCTCATTTATTTGGCGCAAGACATCAATTTGCTGTAGATGATACTCCTGGGGATGCGCACGGACATTTTTGGAATTCGGGAATATGGCCTTTTCTGGATAAATACAGATCTATTATGGGTACACCAGATAATAATAGAGAAAGGGTTTTACATTTTTCTAATCCTAGTGTCACACATCAGAACAAAGCTACTGGTGTTGTAGGCATTAGCTTTAACGTTAAAACCATCAATAATAACGGGCATATTTTGGAGGACTTCAGATTCACACAACCCAACTTTAGCGTTACAATATATGGACCCAGTACAGCTAATAATGGCGATGGACTCTCTTTTTCGGCTGCTACCACGAATGGGCAGAGTCCATACACCTACCAATGGAGGGTGAATACGGGAACGGGCTATTACACAGTAGGAAGCGCACCCAATCTCAGTTTCACCATGCCTACAGATCAGGACTTAGAAGTTGTGCTTAATATGAGTGATGGCAGCAGTCAGACGGCCTCGGACTACCATTTCGTAAGAAACTCATTTTTGGACGGTGGCCCTTGCACGGTGTGCCCTGACAGTACTTTGATGGACTTTAATAATCGAAGCGATTTGGCCACAGAAAATAATTTTGAAGAAAACGAACTGATCGTTTTCCCCAATCCGACCTCTTACTTATTGTCTTATCAACTGCCATTGTCTGAAAGAGCTACTTTGGTCAGGGTGGTTGATTTCGAAGGTAATATCATCGTAGAGTCCACGTTTTCTTCAATCGACCCTAGTAATAGTAAGCAAACATTGAACACCTCAAATTTAAAGTCAGGGATTTACTTGTTGAAAATCAGTAATTTAAGTGGGTTCGAAAAGACTATAAAGTTTATAAAGAATTAATCATGAGGTCGTTTTTCTTGTTTTTGACTGCAATATTATTTTTCTCCTGTAGCAATGATGATGCAATACCGGATATTTATACGGGTGAGGTAACTGCCCTAAAAAATGGAGAGACATGGACAGCAAAATGCTATATGAGCAGCATAACAGACTCAACATATATTTTAAGGGCCGATACTTTTAGTGAGCAAGGTTTCTGGAGGGAGACTTTTGACATTCGTCAGTTTGTTATCAATTTCAAAAAACAAAAGATTGTTACTCTAAATCGACAAAACCAAAAGGGATTAATTTCGGCAAATTATAGTACTATAATTGATGATGGAGATGTTGTTGGAGATATATATGAGCTGGATACAACAGCCACTGACAACTTTATCCAAATATTGAATTACAACGCATCTAAAAACTACATTGAAGGCATATTTAATGTTTCTTTAAACTTATCACGAGATGATGAAGATGGTCCTACTCCACCAGAAAAACTTGAATTTACTTATGGTACTTTTAGGGCTAAGATTAAAGAGTGACTGATTTTTAAAAGCAAAGGGTTGCTTTTCTTATAAAGCGCATGATGTACTACGAGGGGTGGAATATTTAATAACGCTTGTTCTGATTACAGAACGGCCTTATGTTTTTGTAGGTTATGCTGTTGTTGAGTGATTCGGGCGATGCGAGAAAAATCGCTTTTGAAAAACTAGGATCAAGGCCACACCCGCGAAAATGCACATGTCTGCTACATTGAAAATCGGCCAAAGTGCAATTTGCTTTCCGCCCCAAAGAGGTACCCAGTCTGCTACATAGCCCTCCCAAAGATCTAGATAGAACATGTCGATTACTTTGCCATGAAACCATGGCGTTATTGCATCATAAGGAGCATTGTTCAGAAAGACACCGTAAAAAATACTGTCGATTACGTTGCCTATAGCGCCACCAAGAATTAAGGCGATGCTCCATAATAGTCCCGCATTCATGCCTTTTTTGGCCAGCTTAAAGAGATATACTGAGATAAAAACCATGGCGGTCATTCTGAAGGCCGTAAGCCCCAGTTTACCCCATTCTGACCCGAAGCGAAGTCCAAAGGCCATTCCCTCATTCAATATGTAATGGAGCTTAAACCAATCGCCAAAAACTTTGACCTCCCCACTTTGGCCCAGTACCATATTAAAGTGCACATAAAGCTTGACCGCTTGATCAATCAGGATGGCGGCCAATGTGAGGAGGAAGTATTTTGAGTACTTGAAATTCAAGTGGTTTAGTTAACCGTGATCGTCAAATCAATATTCCAATCGTCAATCTCAATACTTTCTGCACCAGAGAGCATTTCAACAATTTCTAAACTCACCGCCTGAGTTTCTTCACAGATATAATCCTTATTAGTAGTCAGGGCCGAATTGATCAGGTCTTCGTTTTTGGCGACCACGATGTTGATCTTGTCTTGAACATCCATGCCCGAATCCTTCCTTAGGTTTTGTATCCTGTTCACAAAATCACGGGCTATACCTTCGGCACGAAGCGCTTCAGTAATTGAGATATCGAGTGCTACCGTTACTTTGCCTTCGCTCGCTACCGACCAGCCCGGAATGTCTTCGCTAGAGATTTCAACATCCTCTAAAGAAAGTGTCGCCACCTCTCCTTCTAAATTAATATCTAGGCTTCCGTTCTTTTCGATGGCAGCAATTTCCGTTTTAGTCCATTGGCCAATGGCGGCTGAAACTAACTTCATTTTAGGGCCAAATTTTTGACCTAAACTGCGGAAGTTAGGCTTCACCTTTTTCACCAAAATGCCCGAAGCGTCATCAATGAATTCGACAGATTTAACATTGACTTCCGTCATGATCAAATCCTGAACGGCCTCTATGTACTGCTTGGTTTTTTCATCTAAAACAGGCACCATCACTTTAGTTAATGGCTGACGTACTTTGATTTTTTCCTTCTTACGAATAGAGTGTGTTAATGAAGAAATGGTTTGTGCCAAAATCATTTGTGCTTCTAAATCTGCATTAATGCAAGCTTCATCTGCCACAGGAAAATCAGAAAGATGAACCGATTCGAAGCCTTCTTTACCAGACACTGCATTTAAGTCTTTGTACAAACGATCCATGTAGAATGGTGCAATCGGTGCGGCCAATTTAGCCACGGTTACCAAGCAAGTATAAAGTGTTTGGTAAGCCGCTTTTTTGCCTTGGTCGTAATCGCCTTTCCAGAAACGTTTTCTGTTCAAACGCACATACCAGTTACTGACTTCATCGGTCACAAAATCCATGATCATTCGTGAAGCCTTGGTAGGTTCGTAATCGTTGTAGGCTTGGTCTACATCCTTGATCAAACTATTCAATCGAGACAAGATCCAACGGTCACTTTCTGGTCTTTCGTTCAAAGGAATTTCAGCATCCTCGAAAGTGAAACCATCTAAATTGGCATACAATGCAAAGAAGGCATAGGTGTTTTGAAGCGTTCCGAAGAACCTTCTCTGTACTTCGCCTACGCCTTCAATGTTGAATTTGAGGTTGTCCCAAGGGTTTGCGTTGGAGATCATGTACCAACGTGTGGCATCTGGGCCAAAATTGCTGATGGTTTCGAACGGGTTGATGGCATTGCCCAATCGCTTCGACATTTTGTTGCCGTTTTTATCGAGCACCAAACCATTGGCGATTACATTCTTAAACGCCACTTTGCCCTCAAGCATTACCGCTAAGGCGTGAAGTGTAAAGAACCAACCACGGGTTTGATCAACTCCTTCAGCTATAAAATCAGCTGGAAAATTCGATTCGAAAATTTCTTTGTTCTCGAAAGGATAATGCCATTGCGCATAAGGCATGGCGCCTGAATCGAACCAAACATCAATAAGGTCAGCTTCTCTAGTCATTTTCTGACCAGAATCACTCACTAAATACACATCGTCCACGTATGGTCTATGTAAATCGAAGTCTTCGCCAATGCTCTCAGTCATAAAACCAGCCGCAATTGATTTCTCAACTTCGGCTTTCAATTCTGCCAATGAACCAATGCATTTCTGCTCTTTCATATCTTCCGAAACCCAAATTGGCAATGGAGTTCCCCAATAGCGAGAACGGCTTAGGTTCCAATCCACGAGGTTTTCCAGCCAGTTACCAAAACGGCCTTCGCCTGTTGAGGCGGGTTTCCAGTTAATCGTTTTGTTCAAAGCCACCATTTGATCTTTGAACGCTGTGGTTTTAATGAACCACGAATCTAGTGGATAGTATAAAATTGGCTTATCTGTCCTCCAGCAATGCGGGTATGAGTGCTCGTATTTTTCTACTTTGAAAGCCCTATTTTCTTCTTTCAGTTTGATGGAAATTAAAACATCGAGCGATTTTTCAGGACGTTCTTCATCAGAATAATATTCGTTCTTTACATACATGCCAGCAAAGTCAGTGATCTCAGCCACGTACTTTCCTTGCTTGTTCACGATCGGAACATCCTTACCTTCTTCGTCTTTCACAAATACACCTGGCATGTTATTCATCACCGAAACACGGTAATCGTCTGCGCCAAAGGTTTTCGAAATATGAACGATACCCGTACCATCTTCCGTAGTCACAAAATCACCGATAACCACCGTAAAAGCTGGTTTTTCTAGAGGAATGTATGGCATCAATTGCTCGTAGCTCTTACCCGCTAGATCGCGTCCTTTGAAGCTTTCAACTACCTCAAAAGGAATCAGCTTATCATTGGGCTTGTAATCTTCCAGCTTAATTTCTTTTGCCTTATCGCTGAAGAATGAAGCCAGCCTGTCTTTTGCCAAAATCACATTGATTGGCTCAAAAGTGTATTGATTGAAGGTTTTCACCTTTACGTATTCAATACCAGCGCCAACGGCCAAACCGTTGTTGGCAGGCAATGTCCAAGGGGTAGTGGTCCAGGCCAAGAAGAAGTCGTTTTCTGTGCCTTCTACTTTAAACATGGCCGTCATAGACGTGTCTTTCACATCTTGATAAGTGCCTGGTTGGTTCAATTCGTGTGAACTAAGACCTGTACCTGCTGCTGGTGAATAAGGCTGAATGGTGTAGCCTTTATAAATAAGGTCTTTATCGTAAAGTCGTTTTAAAAGCGACCAAAGCGTTTCGATATAATTGGTTTCGAAGGTGATGTATGGGTTTTCTAAGTCTACCCAATAGCCCATTTTTTCAGTAAGATCGTCCCACTGATCTTTGAATTTCATTACCGCCTCACGACACTTTTGATTGTATTCTTCTACAGAAATTTTCTTACCAATGTCTTCTTTAGTAATACCTAATTCCTTTTCTACCTGAAGTTCGACAGGAAGTCCGTGGGTATCCCAGCCTCCTTTTCTTTTTACTTGAAAGCCTTTTTGCGTTTTGTAACGGCAGAAAATATCTTTTACGGTTCTCGCCATTACATGGTGAATCCCTGGGGTGCCATTGGCTGATGGCGGCCCCTCATAAAAGGTAAAAGAAGGTTGCCCTTCTCTAGTGTCTACTGATTTTTCGAATATGCTGTTCTTCTTCCAGAAATCGAGCATTTGCTCCCCTATTTCAGCATAATTCGGATTCTTATATTCGTTGTACTTTTTCACTTTTACTCCTTGTTTATGGGAATGGCCTGAAATGGCCTTTAGGAATCAATATTATTTTTGTCTGTCGACCCAACAAATGGATCATTGTTTTTAATTAGCAGATTCTGAGTATCAATTTCTTCGTCTTCATCTTCGATATAAAATTCATAGTGTTCAATCAGAGGATGTCGGTTTTTGTTTCGTTTTCCACTATCAAATACCATCAGCAATGCTGGCAAGACTGTAAGGTTCGTCACCATGGCAAATAAGAGTGTGAGCGAAGTCAATAAACCTAGTGCTACTGTTCCCCCAAAATCGGAAAACACAAAAATGACAAATCCGAAGAAAAGGACAATCGAGGTATAAAGCATACTTGCTCCAGTTTCCTTGATACTTTTACTTATGGCAATTGGAACGAAGAACTTATTTGCAAAAAGTTCTTGTCTGTATTTAGCTAAGAAGTGAATAGAATCATCAACTGAGATACCGAAGGCAATACTAAAGATCAAAGCCGTACTTGGTTTCAGTGGTATGCCAAAATAACCCATTATACCTGCTGTGAGAATCAGTGGTATGAAGTTAGGCACCATTGAGATGATGATCATTCTAAAATTCGCGAATAAAATGGCCATGATAATGGCAATAATGGCAAAGGCCAACAGCAAAGACATCCTTAAGTTTTTAATCAGGAATTTATTGCCTTTCACAAACAGCAGTGTTGAACCGGTAACACTGGTTTGAATCTCAGTGTCATCACCGAAAACCTCATCAATTCTAGGTTCGATAACATTGGTGATTAATGAATCCATTTTGACAGAACCAAGATCCCAAGTCTTGAGAGAAACACGGAGCACTTGGCCAGTGGTGTCTACAAAACTATTGAGGAAGGTTTTATTATCATTTTGATTACTTAAGTAGCTAAGAATCGCATTTCTATCACTTGGGCTAGGTAGACTGTATCGTTTTGAGTCGCCATTATAATAGGCTTGACGCACCGCTTTAGCAAAACTTACAATTGAAACGGGTTGCGAAACAAAATCAATAGAGTCTAAACCTTCTTCGAGTCTTTCTACTTTACGTAAATTCCTAGCATTGAGAGAAGATCGAGGTTTACCAAAATCGATAATGATCTCTAAGGGAAGTACACCACTAAAGCTTTCTTCGAAGAAATAAAGGTCTTGTTTTAGTCGCGACTCTTCTGGAATGTCGTCCACCATGTAAGCTACCGAATAGAGCTTAGTGATTCCGAATATCGAAACGGCAAGCACTACTGTGGTAACAATGAACACGCGATAACGATGTCTGTGCACAAGTAAATCTAGAAGCGTTAAAAAGCGGCCTAAGAATTTAAATTCTAGGTGCTTTAGCTGTGCAGGTTTTGGCGCTGGCAGATATGAAAAAATACCCGGAATTAACACCATGCTTACCACATAGGTGGCCAGAATGTTGATACCAGCTACTAATCCAAACTCTGTAAGTAATTTGATATTCGTAGTGACGAGCACTAAAAAACCAATTGCTGTAGTGAAGTTGGTGATAAAGGTTACCAGACCAATTTTTCTGATCATTAAGCTAAGCGCACGCATTTTATTGCCATGCTTGGCAAATTCTTGATGATACTTATTTAATAGGTAGATAGAATTGGGTATACCTATTACTATAATAATGGAGGGAATAAGTCCTGTTAATACATTGATATCGTAACCTAAAATGCCTAATGTGCCCAATACCCAAGTCACAACTACTCCGATAACGATCAACGGGAATACTACTGCTGTCCATGATCTGAAAAAGAGAAAGAGGATAAGTGCGGTAATGGCAATAGACAGCACAATAAATAGCTTGAGTTCTTTTGATGTCATTTCCTGCATTACCGTCCTTACGAAAGGCATGCCTGAATAATGCAGCTGAATTCCTGTGTCTGAAGAAAAGGAACTTCCTATTTTTTGAATGTCACCTACAACATCGTTTCTAAGCTTTGAATTCAAAACTTCCCTGTCCATGGTGATCAAAATCAATGTAGCCCCATTTTCTACATTCATGATTTGCCCGCTGTAGAATTTTAAGTTCAGCGCAGCAGCCATTAAGGAATCTAATTCGACTTGGTTGCTTGGGTTTTTGGTAATAAGTGGTTGGAGTCCAAAACTCTGGTTGACCGTGTCTTTGACTATACTTTGAAGTGTGGCCAACGAGATCACATTGGTGATACCTTCGACATTTTGCAATTCCTTATTAAGAGCAATGTATCTATTGAAGTTTTCTACTTCATATAAACTGCTGTCTCGAACGCCTAAAACGAGTATGTTTCCGTCTTCCCCAAAGTTCTTTTTGAAATTTTGGAAGTACTTATAATTTTCATCTGTTTCTGGAACGGCCGTATTGAAATTGAAGGCCATTTTTACATTACGCGCCATGAAGCCCATGAACACCGTGAAGATGAGCAGGAAAAGCATCAGGCCGAACCTGTATTTTAGTACGATATGGGGGATTTTAGACCACATTTTTTTCAAAGACAACAAAGGTAATAGAAATCCTTTCTTACAGTCGTGAAAAACAGCATTTTATAAAGAACAGTTCAGCTCACTTACCTTCTACCCGGAAGCGAAATTCCCATGATGATTCGGTAAAGGTTAAGAGCATTGGAATCGGTCATTCCAGCCACATAGTCTAGCATTGCTCTAATGGCTAAATAGGGAGTGGCGGCCTCCTTAATTTCTAATTGAGTTTCATCAGGAAGCAGCCTAAAATAGGTCTGGTCTTTCTTGGACATTTTTTTGTCGTGACTTGCGAGAGTAGCAGGCACAAATATTTCGAGCAAACCATTGAGTACCTTATAACCTGCTGATTCGGTTTCAAGAACATTTCTGCTTCTATAGATTTTGGTAATTGAGACGTCTATTATTTTGGACATCGCCTCTTTAGAAGGAATTTCATCAGCTAATGATTGATCGAATTCACCGCGAAGAATTTCTTCTTCTTTCTGCATAAATAGCGCAACACATTCTTCTATAAGTTGATTAATGGCGAGCGCCCTTAAGACACCAATTCTTTCTTTAATGCTAGGTATTGCATTCAGTTTTTCAGGCTGAAATCTATCTCCTATAATATTAGCTAAAAGTAAAACGGTTTGGTCGTAAGAGACTAAGCCCAAATTGCACCCGTCTTCGAGATCAATTATATGGTAACAAATGTCATCAGCTGCTTCAACCAAAAAAGCTAAAGGATGTCTGCACCATTGATCTGGACCCACTTCGACCAGACCTAGTTCGGTGGCCATATTTCTAAAGGTGATGCGTTCTGGCTCGAAAAACCCAAACTTCTTCTGGCTTCGTCTTTTCTTATCTTGACTTTCGACCAATGAAGGTCTAGGGTATTTTGTGAAAGTGGCAAGTGTCGCAGCACTTAATCTCAGTCCTTGGTAACCAGTTTTGTTGAGCAATCTAAAACCTTGAGCATTTCCCTCAAAATTTATAAGGTCAGCCCACTCATTGTTATTGAAGAAAGGCTTGCACGATTCCTCCTTATTAATGAAGTAATCAGAAATGGATGATTCACCAGAATGCCCGAATGGAGGGTTGCCGATATCGTGGGCTAATGAGGCCGCAGCGACAATTGCTCCAAAATCATGTGAGGAGACCGTTGTATTTAAGTACTCGTATTTTTCACAAAGCTGTGCTCCAACTAAACGTCCTAGCGATCGGCCAACGCTGGAAACCTCTAGGCTATGAGTTAATCGCGTGTGTACAAAGTCCTGCTCTGGCAAAGGATGTACCTGAGTTTTGTCTTGCAATTTTCTAAAGGGATGAGAAAAGATAATGCGATCAAAATCCCGATCGAAGACTGTTCTGGTCTGATTATCATTAATTTCTTTAGAATCAAGAGATAGAATTTGTAGCCATTTCATTGCCGTAAAGCTACTGATACACTTTTTAAGAGGAAAGATAAAAATTTAATTGTACCTTATAAGGGTGTTCTGTTAAACAAACTGTACAAAGTGAGTGAAAATGCATCAAGGCTCAATTTGATGAATACACAGAATATTTGATTGTAACTCTTGCTATTTAAAGAAGATTAAAGCATGGAATTCCTAGAAAACAGTGAAAAAGGTGGTTCAGGGTGATTAATTGCAAACGATTGCGCACATTTTACAATATTGAACTTATGTATGAATGTCAATAATTGTACTTTGTGCATTCGATTGCACTTTTTGCCCTTAACTGAGGGTCTTAAACCGTTAAAATTAAAAATGATTGTATGAAAAAGTTTTTACTAGTGTTGCTTGTACTATGCGTGGGCTTTCAGGGCTCGTTAATGGCACAGGAAAAGACCGTTACTGGTAAAGTAACGGGTGGGGATGATGGATTAGGCATCCCAAGAGTAAACGTCACTATCAAAGGAACATCAAGAGGTGTGCCTACAGATATTGATGGTAACTACACCATTCAAGCTTCTAGCTCGGATGTGTTGTCGTTTTCTTTCATTGGCTACATTTCGCAAGAAGTGGCCGTTGGAAATCAAACTTCTATTAATATAACGTTACAGCCTGATGTAACTTCGTTAGAAGAAGTGGTAGTAGTGGGCTACGGATCTCAAGAAAAGAAAGAGATCACGAGTTCTGTGGTAAGTCTTGACACAAAAGACTTTAACATTGGTAACATTAACTCAGCTTCTGGCCTTCTTCAAGGTAAAGTAGCAGGTCTTAGTGTGTATCAAAAAGGTGGTGATCCAAACTCTGGACCTGTTATTAGATTAAGAGGTCTATCTACTGTAGGTTCTAACGTAGAGCCATTAGTAGTAATCGATGGAGTAATTGGTGCATCACTCTCTAACGTAGACCCGAATGATATTGCAACATTTGATGTATTGAAAGATGGATCAGCTGCTGCGATTTACGGTTCAAGGGGTTCTGCTGGTGTTATCATTGTAACAACTAAGCAAGGAAGCAGAGGAGCTTCAGGGCTATCTGCTGAATACAATGGTTATGTTGCGGCTGCTTCTGTTGCTAACTTCCAACCTGTAATGACTCCAAGCGAGTACATTGCTGCTGGTGGTAACGACCTAGGTGCTGAAACTGACTGGCAAGAAGAAATTACCAGAACAGCCATTACTCAAGTGCATAACCTTTCGGTTTCTGGTAGTTCTGAGAATACCACTTTCCGTTTGTCTACTAACTTTAGAAATGTAGAAGGTGTATTGAGAAAGTCTGGTTTTGATCAAATCAACGCAAGGGCTTCTTTGGATCACTACGCATTGAACGATAAGTTGAATATCAAATTCAACATGGCAATGACCAATAGAGAGCAAGAGTTCTCTTTCAACGAAGCTTTCAGATATGCGGCCCTTTACAACCCAACTGCTCCTGTTCGTTTCGACAATGGTGAGTACTTCCAAGCAATTTTGTTCGATAACTTCAACCCTGTTGCAATTATTGAGCAAAACCAAAATGTTGGAAAATCTAGAAATTTGAACTTTAGCGTTCAAGCTTCATACGAATTGTTTGATGGTATGAACGTAACAGCAAGTTATGCTCAGCAGTTGAACAATAGCACAGCAGGCCAATTCTATCCAAGCACTTCTTTCTTTAGAGGTTTGAACAGAGCTGGTTTGGCGAACAGAAGAACTGATGAATCAAAGTTTACTTTGTTTGAAGCTTATGGAACATATGCCAAAAAGTACGATAACATGAACATGTCTATCACTGGTGGTTATTCATTCCAAGAAGAGCAATTCACAGGTTTCGGTTTAGAGGCAGGTAACTTCCCTACGAATTCAATTGGACTAAATGTACTTTCATTATCTGCAGATAGAGTTAATGGAGCACAATTAGTAAATGTATTCTCTTACGAATCTCCAGAAAACAGAATCATTGCATTCTTTGGAAGAGCAAATTTCACAATTGATGAAGGTATCTTCTTAAATGCATCAATCAGAAGAGAGGGTTCAACTAAACTAGGAGCTGACAATCAGTGGGGTACTTTCCCGGCCTTAGGTGCTGGTGTTGACATCTTGAAATACGCTGATTTAGGTGGATTCAATACATTGAAATTCAGAGCTGGTTATGGTGTAACAGGTTCACTTCCTGGTCCATCAGGTTTAGCTCAAGATTTATATAACTACTCTTTTGATGGATCTGTAACTTTAACAAGAGCAGGTAACCCAGACTTGAAGTGGGAGGAAAAATCTGAAATCAACGTTGGTGTGGATTTCGCTCTAATGGATAACAAGTTATCTGGAACGGTTGATGTTTACACAAGAGATATCAATGACTTTATCTTGGAAAGACAAGTTGACCCAGCAGTATTCGGTGCATCAAGAAGATTTGAAAACGCTGGTAAGTTGAATACTAAAGGTGCTGAACTTTCTTTGAACTACACTGGTATTGGTTCTGGAGATTTCACTTGGACTCCTGGTCTAGTTTTATCTTCATACAGCACTACCCTAGAGGAATTTGTGATTGACGAGCAGACTATTGCTGAGCTTGGTGCTCCAGGTCAAAATGGTACAAACGTAATCCGTATTAAAGTAGGTGAGCAAATCGGTCAGATTTGGGGACCTGTTTACACAGGTGTTAGTGATACTGGTTCTCCTATCTTCGCTGACCTCAATGGTGACGGTCAATTGATTACTGACCAAGGTAATGCACTTGCAGACAATGGTGACTTCCAAGAATTAGGTCAAGGTGTTCCTAGCTTAGAATTAGGTTGGACCAACGCGATGACTTACAAAAACTGGGATTTGAACTTGTTCTTCAGAGGAGCTTTCGGTCACAGCTTAGTGAATACTTTCAGAGCATTCTATGAGCCAATCGATCCAGGAGCAATTAACTCTTACAACAGAACAAAAACTGATCTTCAAGTACCTTCATTGGAGGTTGCTCAATTCAGCTCATTGTATGTTGAAAAAGCAGATTTCTTGAGATTGGATAACGTTACTTTGGGTTACAACTTTGACATGAGCAATAATGCTAATTTCAAAAACATCAGAGTTTATTTTAACGCTCAGAATGTGTTCACTATCACAAACTACACAGGAATTGATCCAGAGCCTTCTTTACAAGACAGAGGAGCTGTAGATAACGGAGGTTCTCCAGGAAATCCAAATGTGCTTGCGCCTGGTATTGATAGAAGATATAACTATTTTACCGCAAGGACCTTCACATTTGGTGTTAAC
The DNA here is from genome assembly GCA_002786855.1 of Cytophagales bacterium CG12_big_fil_rev_8_21_14_0_65_40_12. Lineage (GTDB taxonomy): Bacteria > Bacteroidota > Bacteroidia > Cytophagales > Cyclobacteriaceae > Roseivirga. The sequence goes on along the minus strand of PCUU01000065.1, from coordinate 58,775 downwards.
GTAGGTTTCTAAAATCACTATAAAATGAAAAACATATTTAAAATTACATTAATGTTCGTCTCGCTTTTCTTAGTAGGAGCGTGTACGAACCTAGAAGAGGAACTTAAAGACACTTTCACCGAAGATTTCGATCCAATTAACCCTGGTTTAGGTCAAAGTGAGAACGTCAACAAAGCCACTCCTGCAGATGGTCTAGGAGGAGCTTTCCAAAGATTAAGGAATGGTTCTGCTAACCACGGAAACTACTTCTCAGTAGTTGAAATTTCTTCTGATGAGGCGGTAATCACTCAAAAAGGTGGTGACTGGTTCGATGGGGGTATCTGGTTAGATATGCACCGCCACGTATGGCAATCAACTCACCCAGCCTTGAATGGTATGTGGAATGATAACTACGGTGGTATTTCTGAGTGTAATCGTTTGATCCAAGAAAACACAGTTGGGGCTGAAGGTATTGCACAACTAAGAACACTTAGAGCACTTTACTATTGGAGATTAATGGATGCTTTTGGCAGAATCAAATTGGTAACTGTACCAGGTGTTGATGCTCCACAAGCCACTAGAGTTCAAGCTTTTGAATTCATTGAATCAGAATTACTAGCTGCTATTCCTAATTTGATCGATGGCAGACCTGCTTATGGTAGAGTGAGCAAAGGTGGAGCTTATTCACTTTTGGCTAGACTTTATCTTAATGCTGAAGTTTACACAGGTACTCCAAGATGGCAAGATGCCATTGATGCTGCTGATGCAGTAATCAACTCTGGTTTCTACAGCTTATCTGATAGCTACGCTGCTGTATTTGCTCCTGATAACGTTGAAAACGTAGAGCACATTTGGGTAATTCCTTATGATGAAGCAACAGCAACTGGAATGAACTTTGCCCAAATGACTTTACACTACCCAAGCCAATTGACTTACCGTTTACAGCAACAGCCTTGGAATGGTTACTCTACACTTGAGGAATTCTATAATTCTTATGAGAATGGAGACGCTAGAAAAGCAAACAACTTTATTGTCGGTCCACAAACGGATTTAGATGGTAACCCAATTTTGGATTTGGCTTTCGATCCAGCGGATGCTGATGGTGCGGCAATCAATTACACTCCTGCGATTAACGAACTTGCACCGAGCGGAAGTAGACAAGCTGGAGCAAGATTAGGTAAATATAGCTTCAAAGTAGGTCAGTTGCCTGAAATGGATAACGATTATACGCTGTTCCGTTATGGACAAGTTTTATTGATCAAAGCTGAGGCCATAGCTAGACTAAATGGAAACTGGAGTGATCCTGGAACATTAGCGCTTGTGAACCAATTGAGATCAAGAGCTGGAGTTGCGGCATTTTCTTCTATGACTGAGGATCAGTTCTTGGCAGAAAGAGGTCGTGAAATGTTCCAAGAGTCTATTCGTAGAACTGACTTGATCAGATTTAACAAATGGGGTATTGCATGGTGGGAAAAACCTGCTAGTGCTGCTTTCAGAACAATCTTCCCTATTCCTAATGATCAAATTCAAGCTGCTGCGGGTACACTTACCCAAAATGCTGGTTACTAATTCATACATTTGACATATTTAAAAATGGATTACCTTTAATGGTAATCCATTTTTTCATTATGAGGGCACTCCTATTTTTTCTATCAACGGCTTTATTCTTATCTGCCTGCTCTAATAAAACAGACAAGCAACTCTTCGAGGAAGTGTCTGAAACTTCTGGTTTATCATTCCTGAATGAACTGGAATACACCGAAAATCTCAATCCTTATACGTATAGAAATTTTTACAATGGCGCAGGTGTCGCTTTGGGAGATGTAAATAATGATGGACTTCTTGATGTTTACATGACGGGCAACCTCGTAGACAACAAGCTGTTTATCAATCAAGGAAATTGGCAATTTGAAGAAGTTGCCGTGAAGGCCGGGGTAAATTGCCCCAATATTTGGTCATCAGGTGCTACTTTTGTTGATATTAATGCCGATGGCTGGCTAGACCTATATGTCTGTAAATCTGGGCCACCTTCTGGAGAAAATCGGCACAATGAACTTTTTATTAACCAAAAGGATGGCACTTTTAAGGAGCAATCCGCTGAATATGGGCTCAATTTTATGGGCCTTTCTACCCATGCCGCATTCTTTGACTTTGATAAGGATGGCGATTTAGATTGCTATCTCTTGAATAATTCTATTCGTTCTGTGGGCGTTGGGCAAGATGTTGTTGAAGGCAGAAGAGAAATTCCTGACGAGAATGGCAACGGCAATAAATTTTTGCGAAATGACAACGGTGTTTTCATCGATATTACCCTAGAGGCAGGGATTTTTAGCAGTAGCATAGGATATGGTTTAGGAATTACCTTGAACGATTTCAATTCAGACGGCTGGACAGACATTTTTATCTCCAATGATTTTTTCGAGAAGGATTATCTCTATATCAACAACCAAAATGGTGGCTTTGTGGAGGATGGAGAAAGTTATTTTCAAAGTTTGAGCATGGGCTCCATGGGTGCCGATGCCTCCGATCTCAACAATGATGGCCGTCCAGAACTGATGGTTACTGAAATGCTGCCTCAAGACAGACAGCGAAAAAAGACAAAGACTTTTCACGAAACTTGGGATAAATATCAACTCAATGTATCGAAGGGCTACTACCATCAGTTTTCAAGAAATGTCCTTCAAACGAGTTTGGATGGCAATCAATTTACTGAGGTAGGCAGATTATCTGGGCTGTCGGCTACCGAATGGAGTTGGGGAGCTTTGATTTTCGACATGGACAATGATGGCATGAAGGACATCTTTATTTCCAATGGCATTTACAAAGACTTGCTCGATCGGGATTACTTGAACTTTATGGCCAATGATGAAAAGGTAAGGTCCATGATCAAGGAAGAAGGGCAAGCCATAAAAAAACTCATTGATATCATGCCTTCTGCACCCGTGGTGAACGCAGCTTATTTAAATCAGGGAAATCTCAATTTCCAAGCATCGTCTTCAGCATTGGGCTTGGGTAAACCGAGCTTTAGCAATGGCAGTGCTTATGGAGATTTGGACAACGATGGTGACTTGGACCTGATTGTGAATAATGTCAACATGGCCTCTTTTGTTTATAAGAATAACTCAGATTCTGCCACGCATAAAAGTATTCGATTGAGGTTAAAGGGAAGTGAGCAAAACACTTTTGCAATAGGCGCAAAGGTGGTGGCATTTACATCGCAAGGGATTGTAACGGCCGAAAACTTTCCTTCAAAAGGCTTTCAAAGTTCGGTTGATCCTGTTCTCCACTTAGGCCTTGGCAATATTAATTCGGTCGATTCTCTTTACATCTACTGGCCAACCGGTGGCTTGTCAAAGGTCAATGCGCTGACTTCGAATAAGACTTATACTTTTGATCAAAGCAAAATGGAGGTTTTACCAGAAAGTGGATTTAAAGCGAAAGTCACCCCTATTTTAAAGAAATCTAGCGCTGTCTATGGGTTAAATTTTACTCATAAAGAGAACGATTTTGTCGACTTTGACAGAGAAAGACTTTTGTTTCAAATGTATGATAATGATGGTCCTAGCCTTGCCATTGCTGATGTGAATGGAGACGGTGTCCAGGATGTATTTGTGGGAGGAGCCAAGGAACAAACGAGTGCGCTCTTTTTAGGAGATAATTTGAATTTCACGAAAAGTAGCAATCTAGCATTTGAGCGTGATAGCATATCTGAAGATACAAGCGTCTTATTTTTTGATTGTGATAACGATGGCGATCAAGACCTCTATGTAGCCAGTGGCGGTAGGGCGTTCAGCACAAGTTCTTCGGCACTTATGGACAGGCTCTATGTTAATGATGGAGAAGGAAACTTCACCAAATCTGCAACAGCACTCCCTTTTAAAGAATTTGTAAGTACTAGCGTGGTGAAAGCGGCCGATTTTGACCTGGATGGAGATTTGGATCTTTTTGTTGGCGAGCGGTTCCATCCTTTCAATTATGGAAGAGACGGCAGAGGCTTTGTATTCCAGAACAACGGAAAGGGAGAGTTTACCGATGTTACTGAGGCGGTTGCCCCAAGCCTATTATCTATTGGAATGGTGACAGATGCGCAATGGGCAGATATTAATGGGGATGGCCAACCAGATTTAATTGTCGTTGGTGATTGGCAACCAATCAATATTTTTATCAATAATGGTGCGGAAGGATTTCAACGAGACGTGCTGCCAAAAACGAGTGGTTTCTGGAATAGCCTCGCGGTTTTGGATGTGGATAATGATGGAGATTTAGATTTCGTTGCGGGCAATCACGGGAAGAACAGCCTACTGAAACCGAGACTGAGAATGTACATCAACGATTTTGATGGCAATGGCATGACAGAACAAATCATTTGCGAAGAGATAAATGGAAAATTTTATCCCATTGCCGAGATTGATGAATTGGTAAAGCAAATGCCAATACTGAAAAAGAAGGCGCTCTTTTATAAGGAATTTGCAAAGCTGAGCATTGATGAATTATTTAGTTCAGAGGTGCTTTCAAAAGCACAAATGACAGAGGTAGACCTGCTGCTAACTTCGTTGTTTTTGAATGAAAAGGGTAAGTTTAACAAAGTTGACTTGCCAAATGAAGCGCAATATAGTCCCACTTATGCCATAGCTGCGGAGGATTTAAATGGAGATGGATATAAAGATTTAATATTGGGAGGAAACCAGTTTTTAGTCAAGCCTCAATTTGGTAGGTTTGATGGGTCAAAAGGATTGGTTTTATTAGGATCGAAAGACGGCTTTGCGACTAACAATGCCTTTTTTCTTTCAACAGATGGTCAAATTAGAGACATCAAAACCATCTCAGTTGGAGATAAAAAACTGATCTTGTTTGCAATTAACAATGGTCCGATCGAGGTATATGAAACACAAAATTAGAATTGCGTTAGTAATAAGTGTCTTTGCACTTATGTTCAGTGCCTGTAAATCTGAGTATGAGCAATTGGTTGAAACTGAACTTGAAAGCGGGGTGAAGTATGACTCGCTGTTTTTAGGGCTAAAATTTGGCCAAACCAGACAGGAATTTTTTGATCTCTCCTGGAAACTGAATAAATCAATTGGTTTGCAACCAGGAAATGGGAATCTACTTGAATTTGTTTTGACTCCTCCGTCAGAAGAGCCGTCACCCATTAAAATGCATTTCTATCCTACCTTTGATAAGGAGGAAAGAATTAATGGAATGGACCTTAAGTTCTCATACTCACGCTGGAATATTTTCAATGATTTACATAGTTCGGATAGGCTTGTTCAACCAATTATTGATACGCTTCAAAATTGGTATGGCAAAAATCCATTTATGAAGCTTACTTTCGAAAAGGAGCCCAACGAAATTTGGGTTAAGGTGGATGGCAATCGTAGAATGGCCATTCGAAAAGAAGACGATAGATTTTTAGAAATGAAAATCACCAATTTATTAGACCAAAATAAAAATGTTAAGAAGAAATAGTTTGCCGGTAATTAAACTGAGCCTCATCTTATTCATTATAGGTATGGGGTGCTGGTCGTGCACACCCGAAAAGCCATCAAGCCCACCTTTGTTTGAACTGCTAGACAGTACCCAAACGGGCATCGATTTTAGAAACGATTTGGCTTTCGATCGCGAGTTCAATATTTATAAATACCGCAATTTCTATAATGGCGGTGGAGTGGCCATTGGCGATATCAATAATGACGGTTTACCCGATATTTACTTTACTGCCAATCTTAAAAAGAATAAACTCTATTTGAACAAAGGTGATTTTAAGTTCGAAGATATTTCTGTGAGCGCAGGCGTTGAAGGAAACAGGGCTTGGTCAACAGGCGTAACCATGGCAGATGTTAATGCTGATGGCCTTTTGGATATCTATGTTTGTAATTCTGGAGACGTTCAAGGCGACAACAAGCAAAATGAACTCTTCATCAATAATGGTGACCTCACTTTTACCGAAAGCGCAGAAGCATATGGTTTGGCCGATCCCGGTTTTACTACCCACGCCTCTTTCTTTGATTATGACCATGACGGGGACCTGGATGTATACATACTGAATAACTCATATCAGGCCATCGGAAGTTTTGATCTAAGACGAAATGAAAGGCCAAAGCGCGATGCCTTAGGAGGAGACAAACTGCTGCAAAACCAAGATGGTAAATTTGTAGACGTGAGCCAAGAGGCAGGAATTTATGGTAGTATCATTGGTTTTGGATTGGGCGTAACCGTTGGCGATGTGAACAGTGACGGTTGGGACGATATTTACGTTTCCAATGACTTTTTTGAGAGGGATTACCTCTATATCAATAATCAGAATGGCACTTTCAAAGAATCACTCACCGATCAAATGGAATCGATCAGTGGAGCCTCGATGGGGGCGGATATGGCAGATGTGAACAACGATGCAAGCAACGATATCTTCGTCACAGAAATGCTGCCAAATGATTATAAACGACTAAAAACGGTGACCACTTTTGAAGATTGGAACCGATATCAATATGGCGTTAAAAATGGCTACTATCACCAGTTTACGCGCAACAGTTTCCAAAGTAATAATGGCAATAACACCTTTTCTGAAGTTGGTAGATTTGCGGGAGTCGAAGCCACTGATTGGAGTTGGGGTGCTTTGATTTTTGATATGGATAACGATGGCTTCAAAGACCTTTATGTTGCCAACGGAATATACCAAGACCTTACTGATCAAGATTATCTACAATATGCCTCTAGTGAAGAAATTGTAAAATCAATGGTTACTGAAGAGAAAGTTAATTATGAGAAACTCATTGAAATAATTCCTTCTAACCCAATTGCTAATTTTGCCTATAAGAATACAGGTGGGCTTAAGTTCGAGGATAGATCTGCCGAGTTTGGGCTAAACCAAAAAAGCTTTTCGAATGGATCGGCTTATGGCGACTTGGACAATGATGGCGACTTGGATTTGGTGGTGAACAATGTAAACATGCCCTCTTTTGTTTACAGAAACTCCGCATCAGCATCGCCAGAAAGCAATTATATCAGGCTAGTGCTCAAAGGTGGTGAAAAGAACAAATTTGCCATCGGCAGTAAAATATATGTCACCTCGGGAAAAACCACTTATTACATCGAAAATCAGCCTGTACGTGGTTTCCAATCGAGCATGGATCCGCGCCCTTTCCTCGGGCTAAACTCCAGTGCAGATGTGAATATCAAAGTTGTTTGGCCTTTAGGTGATGTTACAGTTTTGAATTCTGTTCCAGTCAATCGCACCGTCACTATTGATTACAATACAGCAATGAAAGAGGCTCAGGTGCCTTCAAACACCAACTCAACTACCACTTTTAGTCGAGTCAACACGGTACCAAATTACCTGCATAAGGAAAATGAATTCAGTGATTTCGATTTGGACAGGTCGCTGTTTATGATGAAAAGTACCGGTGGCCCGAAAATGTCGATTGGCGATGTGAATAATGATGGTTTGGACGACATTTATATTGGAGGCAGTCGCGATACAGAGGGTACGATTTTGATTGCAACTCAGAACGGTTACAAACCAACGAGTCAGGCGGCTTTCCAGAAGGATAAAATTTCTGAAGATACCGAAAGCGTCATATTCGATGCGGACGGTGACGGTGATTTAGACCTTTACGTTTGCAGTGGCGGAATAGAATATTCCGAAAATTCTTCAGCGCTCAATGATCGGTTGTACTTCAATGACGGAAAGGGCAATTTTACTTTAAGCAACCAAATGTTGCCAGAAACAAAACGCTTTATTAGTTCTGCCACGGTGGTGTCAGGCGACATTGATGGTGATGGTGACATAGATTTGTTTGTAGGGGAAGGTTCCAAACCTTTGAAAAACGGAATTCCAGGAGATGGTTTTATTCTTGAAAATGATGGAAAGGGAAATTTCACTGATATAACTGCGGCTTCGGCCCCAGGATTAAAAGTAATCGGAATCATTACCAGCAGCTTGTTTCAAGATGTAGATGGCGATGGCGACCTCGACTTGGTCATGGTTGGCGAATACATGGGGATTGAAATTTTTGAAAATCAAAACGGCAAATTCACCAAAAAATCACCACAAAATTTAAGCGATGCCAAAGGCTGGTGGAATAAAATCAAAGCAGCGGATCTTGACGGTGATGGCGATATAGATTTCATCGTTGGTAATCACGGCTTGAACAGCCGATTCAAGGCGTCAGCGGAACAACCAATTGCGCTTTTTGTGAAGGATTTTGATAATAACGGATTGGTGGATCCCATTCTCGCCAGCTATCATGCAGATGGAGAAGCCTATCCATACGGTTTGCGCCATAACTTGATTGATCAAATCAAGTCATTAAAGAAAGTATTGCCCGATTATAAGTCGTTCGAAAACGCCTCGGTTCAAGATATTTTTGGTGTGAAGGCACTTTCTGACGCTATTGAGGCCAAGGTTACTCAACTTGCTTCTGTCGTTTTGATCAATCAAGGCAATTTTAATTTTACCATCGCCCAATTACCGGCACAAGTTCAAATGGCGCCCATTTATGCCATTGGCACTGGAGATTTCGATAAGGACGGTGATATAGATCTGATCATGGGAGGTAATTTGTATGGTGTGAAGCCAGAGATTGGCCGTTTTGACGCAGGCCGCGGGGTATATCTAAAGAATGATGGCAAGGGTAATTTTGAAGCCCAGCCTTTCGGTCAAGGATTTTTTGTGGATGGTGAAGTCAGGGATATTCTTGTGTTCAAGAATTCGATCATGGTCGCTAGAAACCAAGATTCACTCGCCATTTTTCAATATTAAACCCCAAAGACTTGAAGTTCATTTTTAAATCATTTTTGACAAGACAGCGACTTGCAAGTCTCCAGTTTGGGGAAGCTTTTAAGTGGAAAGGGCTTGTTCCTTTTTTGCTACTTTCTATAGTCGGTTGTCAAGGATTTATGAATGAAAAAGTGGAAGCGCCAATTTTCAGATTAGTGCCTGCTGCCACTTCTGGGATTGACTTCATTAATCAATTGAAAGAATCCCCTGATTTCAATATTCTGGAATATCCATATTTCTACAATGGTGGAGGAGTTGCCGCTGGCGATATCAATAATGATGGCTTAATCGATCTTTATTTTACTTCAAACCAAGGCGAAAACAAACTTTACTTAAATAAAGGAGGACTTATTTTCGAGGATATTACCAGTCAGGCAAAGGTAGCAGGCTCGGGTACTTGGGCAACTGGTGTAACCATGGCAGATGTAAATGCCGATGGCTTTTTAGACATCTATGTAAGCAGGGTCGGAAATTATAAAAACGCTCAAGGCAAGAACGAACTTTTCATCAATAATGGTGACAATACCTTTACAGAATCCGCGCAAGCTTATGGTTTAGATTTCGAAGGTTTTTCTACCCAAACGGCCTTTTTTGACTATGACAGGGATGGTGATTTAGATATGTACCTGCTCAATCACTCCATCAAAAATCCAGAAGCTTTTGCTTTTTCTCGTGCGCGCTTCATTCCAAGTGAAAAAGGTGATAAACTTTACCAAAGTCAACTGGCACAGGGCAAAGAAACTTTCATGGATGTTACCGAAGAGGCAGGAATCTACTCAAGCGCTTTGGGCTTTGGCCTGGGCCTTGGCATAGGCGATTTGAATAACGATGGCTGGCCAGATATTTATATCTCCAATGATTTTACAGAGAACGATTACCTCTATCTCAACAATCAAAACGGCACTTTTACCGAACAATTGGAAAGCAGCATTCAGCATACTAGCCGATACTCTATGGGCAACGTACTGGGCGATTTGAACAACGATGGTTTCAACGAAATCATTACCACAGACATGCTTCCCTCCGATCCTCAAATTTGGAAAAAATCATTGGGCGAGGATAAATCGGAAGTTTATAAAATCAAGCTCAATTATGGCTACAATCATCAGTACGTTAGAAATACGCTACAGAAGAATTTAGGCAACGGACAGTTTTCAGACCTTAGTTTGTTGGCCAATACTTTTGCAACGGATTGGTCTTGGTCGCCCTTGATTTTTGATATGGACAATGATGGCTTTCAAGATATTCATATTACCAATGGAATCTTCAAAAGGCCAAACGACCTCGATTTTATCAATTATTCCTCACTTACTTCTGATCCAGATGCGGACGTGAAAGAGGCTGATTTGATCAATACTTTGCCCACCCTCAAAATTGCCAATTATGCGGGAAAAGGAGCAGGAGATTTTCGATTTGAACCCAAAGCAATCGGCTGGGGATTAGATCAAGCCTCTTATTCAAATGGCTCTGCCTATGCGGATTTAGACAATGATGGTGATTTGGACTTGATCGTTAATAATATCGAGCAGGAGGCCTTTGTTTATGAAAACCTATCTAAGTCTGAAAATAGCTACTTGACAGTTCGACTAAAGTCAGAGGGATTCAATAAAAATGCTGTAGGGGCTAAAGTTACCGTCACTGCTGGCGGAAGAGAATTTACGAGAGAGAATAATCCCACCAAGGGTTTCGAATCTTCCGTACCCACCGATTTGTATTTTGGTTTAGGAATAGCACAGCAAATTGATAAGATTGAAATCACCTGGCCTGAAGGACAAAGCCAAACATTGGAGAATATTCAGCCCAACCAAGTACTCACGATTTCTCCCTCAGATTTAGTCACCGTGAACGAATTGCTGGCAGAGGATAAACCTACCTTGCTTTCTCTTCTGGACACTAATATTGGCTATACTCATCAAGAAGATGACTTTTCTGACCTCGGTCGCGAATACATTATTCCCAGACTGTTCAATCATGAAGGGCCTGCCCTTGCTGCTGGCGATGTTGATGGAAATGGCCTTGATGATATTTTCTTCGGAGGAGCCAAAGGCCAGTCAGGTGAATTATGGCTTCAAAAAACGGAGGGTAATTTTGAAAAGGGCGAATCTAGATTCTTCGATTTACTCTCCATTGCCGAAGATGTAAGCGCTACCTTTTTCGATGCCGATGGCGATCAGGATTTAGATTTATACGTCACCAGTGCGGGCAACGAAAACAGCGAAACTATGATTTTCAGTTATGATAAACTGTACATCAATCAAGGCAATGGCCTTTTTCAATTTTCTCCACAAGCATTAAACAAAGTGGGTTCGCAAGGCAAAACTGTGTCGGTAGCAGATATTGATGGTGACGGTGATTTGGATGTTTTTGTAGGTGCTAATGTGGTTTCTGGTGCGTTCGGTACTTATCCCGAACAATTTCTTTTGATCAATAATGGTAAAGGCTTCTTTCAAAATCAATTCGATAGGCGTTTCGAATTAGAAGAAAGTATCGGTATGGTCAATGATTCAGAATGGTTCGATTATGATCAAGACGGTGATCAGGATTTAGTGTTAGTAGGAGAATGGATGCCGATCACGATTTTCGAAAATGATGGTAAAGGCAGATTCAAAAAGGCGGCTATCAAAGCCTTCGAGAATACCAATGGCTGGTGGTATTCACTTCATGTAGCAGACCTCAATAATGATGGTAAACCCGATTTAGTAGCCGGAAACCTTGGCCTAAATACGAAACTCAAAGCATCCATTCAAGAGCCAGTGAGCCTTTATGCAGGAGACTTCGATAATAATGGACAAGTTGATCCAGTCGTTTTTCATTATTTAGAAGGAGTTGAGTCTCCCTTTGCTACCCGAGATGATTTAATCAAGCAAATTCCATCAATAAAAAAGAAACATAAAAACTACACCTCTTATGCGGACCTCAAAGGCCCGGCAGATTTACTGGGTGAGGATTACGATAAAAAAGGTGCAGTAAAACGTGCCTTCACCATGAGCAGCAAGGCATTTATAAATTTGGGGAAGGGTAAGTTCGAAGCCATAGATTTGCCGCTAGAGGCCCAGCATTCTCCAACTATGGATATTGTTGCCGAAGATTTTAATGGAGACAACATTACTGATCTTTTACTTTTTGGAAATAACTATACATTTAGAAACGATTATGGAAGGGCCGATGCCAAGCCAATCACTTTACTTTTAGGCAAAGGCGAAGGTCATTTTATGCCCACAAATGATGCTTTTCTCAATACTCAAAACACATGGGGAGAGTACCGACAAGCAAGGCCTATTAATTTAGGTATTACAAAGGGCATTGTGGCTGTGCGCAATAATGACAAACCAATAATTTTACAATGGCCAAGCCAAACGGCAAAGGCTGCTAATTAAAAATTTAAGTAGGTGTAATTCAAGGGGTTTAGCTTGTTCTTTACGTCCTTAACACTGAAATTTGAATCTGATTGATCAAAGGAGAAGAAAGAAAATGAAAAAGGTATTATTTGGACTAATCACGCTATTGGCGATTTCTGGTTGTGAATCTGGAAAAAAGGAGTTGATCATTGATCCATCTGTGATGCACAATACCATGCAGCAAATAACAGATGTTATTGTGCATGATATTTTTTCACCCCCAGTAGCCAGTAGAATTTATGCTTATTCAAGTATTGCAGCTTACGAAGTATTGGCCCAAAACAATCCTCAATACATTTCATTGGCAGGTCAATTGAAAGGACTTACAGAAGTCCCAAAGCCTGATAAAGAAATTAGCTATGACCTTGCGGCCATTCAGGCCACACTCACAGTGGGTACTACCTTGATTTTTTCAGAAGAAAAAATGGAAAGTTTTCGCGATGAGCTTTATGCAGAACTTCGCAAAGGGGTGGATAAGGATTATTTCGAAGCTTCACTTGAGTATGGAAAGGCAGTGGCTGCGCACATTATGAAATGGGCAGATGGCGATAATTACAAGCAAACCAGAACTTTTCAGAAATTTACAGTGCGCGATGAAGTAGGTCGTTGGCAACCGACACCTCCCGGTTATATGGAAGCCATTGAGCCAAGCTGGAGCCAGATCAGAACATTTGCCATTGATTCTTCCTCTCAATTTACCCCAGAAAGGCCAACAAACTTTGATATGTCCAAAGGAAGTCAGTTTTATAATGAGGTAATGGAAGTTTACAATGTGGGGAACAACCTTAACGATGAACAATTGGAGATTGCAAAATTTTGGGATTGTAATCCGTATGTCGTCAATCAAATCGGACATGTGATGGTTGCGGCAAAAAAGGTCACTCCAGGTGGGCATTGGATTGGCATTGTGAAAATTGTATCCCAAAAATCAAATGCAGACTTGGCCAAAAGTACCTACGCTTATGCACTTACCTCAATTGCTTTGGCCGATGGCTTCATCAGTTGCTGGGACGAAAAGTACAGGAGTAATTTGATAAGGCCTGAAACAGTAATCAATCAATACATCGATGATGAGTGGTTGCCAAAACTGCAAACACCGCCCTTTCCAGAATATACCAGCGGGCATAGTGTGATCTCTAATGCAGCCGCTATGGCTTTGACTTCAATTTTTGGCGACAATTTTAGTTTTCATGACGATTCTGAAGAAAAATACGGATTGCCACCTCGCGATTTTATTTCGTTCCTTCAGGCATCCGAAGAGGCCGCGATAAGTCGACTTTACGGAGGCATTCACTACCGCCCAGCGATTGACAATGGCGTGACTCAAGGCAGGGCCTTAGGCCGATATGTAGTAGACAAAATCAAAATGACCAAGTCTGAACTTGCAGCAAATGAAAAGTAATCAAACCAAACTTATTTTAGGGCTAGCGCTGATTTCGCTGGCCTTTTTTTCTTGTAGCCCTAAGCAGGAAGGTGCTGTCGATTTTCAGAAGTTCTATGCTTCAGAGATGTTTCACGACATTCAAATGGCGCAGATTTTCGAAGACTCTAAAACCTTTGTGGATTGTACAGCCAAGCGCGATATAGCCGCTATTGAAAAAGATTACAATGCCCAGAAAGAGCAAGATGGTTTCAGTATAAAGGCATTTGTGGAGGCAAATTTTGATATGCCATATACCTTCTCTAAAGACTTTGCTTCGGATACTTCGAAAACAATGAAGCAGCACATCATTGACCTTTGGCCAGTATTGACAAGAAAAGCTGGCGATGTGTCTTCTCGCTCTTCTTTAATTCCACTACCTAACGACTTTATAGTGCCTGGTGGCCGTTTCAGGGAAATTTATTATTGGGATAGCTATTTCACCTTGGAAGGATTAATGATTTCTGGCCAAGAGGATATGGCCATCAACATGACTAAGAATTTTGCTTTCTTAATTGATTCAATTGGTTTCGTGCCGAATGGGAATCGTGCTTATTACGGTGGTCGTTCGCAGCCTCCGTTTTTCTCGGTGATGGTAGATCGTGTTGCTAAAAACGACCGTACTCTTTTCGAATCCTTCTTACCAGCCTTGCAAAAAGAATATGACTTCTGGATGAAGGGTGCTGAAACGCTTAAAGCGGATGAAGCCAATAATCGTGTTGTAATGATGGAGGATGGAAGTCTCCTGAACCGCTACTGGGATAATTATCCCTTACCGCGTCCTGAATCTTATCGTGAAGATTATGAACTCGCTGAGAAAGTAGGTGGTGACAAGGAAAAAATCTTTAGGGATTTGCGTGCAGGCGCAGAATCTGGTTGGGATTATTCAAGCCGTTGGTTCAAAGATGCCCAGACTTTAGCGACCATTCACACTACAGAAATCATACCTGTCGATTTGAATACGCTGCTTTACCATTTAGAACTTAAAATAGCCCAAGGCTATAACTGGACAGAGGAACTGACTAAGGCGCAAGAGTACTTAGACAAAGCGGCTTCTCGCAAGGCAGCCATCATGAAATACCTTTGGGACGAACAAGCTGGTTTTTTCGTGGATTACGACTTTGTGGCTAAATCACCGACTGGTGTACTTTCTTTAGCAGGTGCTTATCCTCTCTTTTTCAAAATGGCTGATAAGGCGCAAGCCAAAAAAGTGGCGGCAATTTTGGAAAGCGAATTCTTAAAACCTGGTGGATTTATCACTACAAATAACCCGACTGGTCAGCAATGGGACGCACCAAATGCTTGGGCGCCTCTTCAGTGGATAACAGTCAACGGATTATACTTCTATGATTTTGACGAATTGGGTAATGAAGGTGCAATCCGCTGGTTAGAAAGGAATAAGGCAGTATACAAGTCTACTGGTAAAATGGTTGAAAAGTACAATGTAATGGACGTTTCACTTTTGGCGGGTGGTGGAGAGTATGCCTTGCAAGATGGCTTTGGTTGGACGAATGGCGTTGCGATCGCCTTCCTCAAAATCTTCGAAGAAGCCGACCAGATTCAAGAGATGAAAAGAGAGTAAACTCTAAAAACCAATTTGCCGCCATGCTCATGTCCTCCCCTTCTTACCTTCGCAAAGCTTTGGCTAAGCGAGGAGGGAAGTGTCGCAAGCGGAGGGGGATTTTTCATGAATACATTCTCAGATCATCTTTCTTTGTACGGCAAGAAACAGGTCGCCCCAACAGGGCTAATTGAAATAAGGATTCACGCTTTCTATTAACAGATCGTCCCTATGGGACGGAAAACCCCAGAGGGGTATTCTGTTAATAGAAATCTATAGTAACCAAAGATCACAAGCTCCATAGGAGCGACCTTTTTCAGTGACCTTCCCCAGTCGCTCGGCTTTGCCGCGTGACCAATAGCTTTTTGGCATCCTGCCAACGCCTCAGAAACGTAAGTATTCATCTTCATTTTTACGATCACAGGCATACATCAGCCTATCAAAAACTATGATTTCTGCCTCAATATTTTTTAAGATCGTTCTGTCTTATGAGCTTTATGGCTATTGGCAGACGTTAGTGAAAGGCACAGAATTATTACTTTCAGCCATTCTAAAAACCCTTGTTTCAAATTTGGCTGACATCATTGATAATGCCTTAGCCGACAAAAAAGCTTAAGAAAACAAATATAACTTTCGAATTTCATATATAGAAAAATGTTCTGTACAGCAAATTTGGAAAATACCCCCCCCCCAATTATTTGTTTCTTTTATTATACTTTATTAATCTTACATTATAACTGATCAGAATTCAAAAGTCATTTGCAAATGATAAGCACTCGGTACACTTTCTTAAAAAGTGGTTTGTCCCTTGGGAATATTTAAAGTAAATGGATTTACGAATTTAAGCTGGATGGGTCAGATTTAACGGCTTCGACTCATGTGTGACAGTTGAGATCAAGCATATAATCTCTGGTAATTTGGCTTGAACGATACAAGTAACTCCAATATAATTAGTAACAATAAAATTGGTCTTATGAAAAATGTACGTAAAAGAGTAATTTCAGTATTTAGTCTAATGTTGATTGGTTCAGCAATTGCGCTTCAAATAAATGCAAGTTGCGGTCAAGTAGCTAACGGAAAGTCTGGTACTTGTACTTGGGGTGAGGAGGGTCACTATTGTGAAACTGAGGTAGTTGTGTTTGAAAACTGTTCTGCCTAATTCTACTAAATTAGGAAAGACTTTTTATTCTCGCATTTTTAACCTAAAGATCTGAGGTCAGAAGCCTCAGATTTTTTCAAATCATGAAAAAATTAATTCCAATTGCAGCTACGGCTCTATTCATTGTTATTATTATCTCTTGTCAAGGAGATAAATCAATTGTATTACAAGCAGCTCCAGAGATAGAGTTCAAAATAGATGCTGTAAAAGTAGGTGTTCTCCGGATCCCGTTGGATTCGTTGAGCACGAATAGACCTGTTGCGTTTCAAAAATTAACCAAGAATGGAATCGATTATTTCACTTTTTTAAATCATCATACAAACTCAATTTATTATTACAATTTGGATACGAGAATGTATGATTCCATCCAGCATTTTGTTAAAGATGGGCCAAATGGATTGGGTAAATTTGATAGCACCATTAAGTATGAGTTTTTAGGAGATTCTATGATGTTCTATTCACGAAGCAGACTTGAAATGATTATTGTCGATTCTAAAAAAAATGTAGTATTCAGATATAACTTTGGAAAGGAAGGCAAAACAGCCCCATATGGCATGACTAGAGGATGGTTTTTTAATTCTGGCACTGGCTTCAATTTTAGCACAATTGCACAAACACCGTATGTCAAATTAGATAATCTGCCTGATTCCTTGGAGTTTGAGTTTTCGCTAAAAACACAAAAGATCAAGAAAGAATATAGTCCTCTTCCAATCGCTTATAAGAATGAAATGTGGATGCTAGAACAATTGCGATACCACAGAGCTGAAAACGATAAGGTTAGAATCTATAGCTATCCTATCGACCCTCAGGTTCAATTTAAAAAGTTGGATGGCAGTTTCGGAAGTAAGTATTTTGGTAGTAGGTTGGTTAAAGCCATAACTCCAATTGGATCTGTTAAAATAGCCCAAGACATTCAAGCATCAGGAAAATATTATTTTAGTCAAGGGAGGTATGGTCATGTTTATTACGATCCGTTCAGAAAACTCTTTTTGAGGGCCGGTTACTCTGGAATGAACGAAGACAATGTCGATATTAATAACCCTTTTGGAGACACCACCAATTTTAACAAGGTCTTAGTGATAGGAGATGAGGCCGTAAATCTAATAGGCGAATTACAAAATGACTTAATGATTGAATGGGTTGTGTTTTTTCAGGAAGATGGGATTTATGTTTTGGTTGATTCCCAAGATGAAAATAATCTAACCTTTGATATTTATAACATTAAAGAAAGATAGACATGATGAAGCTTAAGTATATACTTCTTGTTGCGACAGTCTCGGCTTCGTGCTCAATTAAGAGTAATACAATAAACGATTTCCAGAGAAAGTTAATGTCAATTTCGAAAGATGAATTAGTTATTAGTGAGTTTGACAAAGTTTTAATAATCCCTGGGGCTGGATGCACAGGGTGTGTTTCAAGTGCAGAGAATTTTGTAATGGAGAACTTTGAGCGAATTGACCGAATACTGGTCATTTTTACTGCAATACCTTCACAAAAAATGTTAAAGATGAAATTGGGGATTGACCTGAATCGACAAAATGTTTACTTGGACAAAGACAATGAATTTAATGCTGGTAACATATATTCATTTTACCCGACAGTTTTTTATCTCAAGGATGGGAAGGCAATTAAATTCGAGTATGTTAGCCCTGAGAATAAGGATGTTCTGAATCGTCTTTTGGATGAATAAAAATAGACAATTTATCACTCAACTCAACTACGGCTTCTCCTTATGCGGGTTAATGTTAATTCTGTCAGTATCTTGTAATACCAGAAGGACGGCATCACCCAGTGTGTGGTCAGTGCAGGAATCACAAACGGTCTATAAAATAGATGGACATAGTGAAGTTCAACCCATTAATGAGATAATTGGCAATGCGGAACTATTCCTGTTTCAAGACACTGAGGATACTGACCTTCCTCATATTCTTTTTTTTGATGTCTGGAATGGTAATATAGTAGTGTCGCCCTTTGGTTTTGGCAATATTCACCTTTTCGATCCACAAGGTAACTTGATCAGAAACTTTAAAAGAATGGGGGAATCCGATGAAAACTACTATGCACTATGGTATTTCTGGTTAGATAGGCAGAATATTGCCGTCTATGATGCGACAAATAGAAGAATCAACTACTATAACTCATACGCAGAATTCGTTAAAACTTTACCGATTGGCTATCCTACTACAGGTATGTATTCATTTAATGATCAACTCTTTTTCGACACAAGTGACAGGCTTTACAATGGAGAAGATTCTGTGAGTGTTGTTGTGTTGAACAGTGATTTGGAATATCAGTTTGGCTTATTACCCTATAAAATCCCTGAGCCCTTCAGAACAAGTTGGCAGCCAAATAACTTCGTTCCCTATGGCGAAACTATACTTTATCAAGACCCTTTGAACAAGACAATGTTTAAATGGAATGAGGTTTCTCATAGTTTCGATGCTTTATTTACCATTGATTTAGGTGAAGACTGGGTTTGGGATAAAGAAGAATATTACAGTAACAAAGCACTGGCAAAGCAGCTAGAATCTAGCGGTGAAAAAATAGTTAAGATGAAGAATACTGTAGGAGAAAATTATATTTTTCTGAGATTTGAACAATATGGTGGCTTTCATTCTATATTGATTGACAGAAGAAACGGTAAGTATCAAAAATTGTCGTCCAATCAAGGAATTTTAGAAAACAGATCCTTTGTACCATTAAAATGGATTGGGGATAGTTTGGTGTTTACAATTGAATCAGATAAAATCAAAGGATTTGTTGATGCCTTACCAGAAGGTAAGTTCTCATTCAAATCGAAGAACACAGTCATTTCTACAAATAAAAATGCAGCACTGCTCTGGCTTACTTTTAAAAACAGTGCTGAATGGAAATAGTAACTCACTGCTAGTCAGTTGAATTCCTTATTTAGTTTTCAATTTTAATAGATGGCAAAGATTCAATAAGAACTCCGTTTTATAAGAGTAATTCTGAGCAGGAATTTATTAGTAAATAATTGATCAATAGTACCAAAGGCTCGAAAGACATGCCTTTTTTGTGTGAAATTAAATGTCAATTACTTCAACGAAGGAGGCCGAGTTTGTTCCGATTCAATTGCTCAAAGCTTTATTACTTCAACTAAAGACAGAGATTTCCATGGTGCCGAAGCATACATCAGCCTATCAAAAACTATGATTTCCGCTACAGACTTCTTATTATTATAGGTCTGTCGGTGAGTCCAATTGGACTTCTGACAATCGATTGTATGAAACGCGCTGAAGTATGAGTGGATTCCTTTGTCTAATCCTCAAGGTTAGATCAAATGCTATCAACTTATGCCCTTCACACCAACCTTAACTGAACAAATATGGAAAACATCGGACTGGAGTTTATCGACTATGCCATTATAGTTGTATATCTGGTAGGTATCGTGGTCTACGGTATCAAAAAAGGCAAACAAGAAAGCTCAGAAGACTACTTTCTAGCAGGTCGAAATATGGCTTGGCCTATTGTTGGTATTTCGCTCTTTGCAGCAAACATTGGCAGTAATACCCTTATCGGATTAACTGCTGATGCCTTCAATACCAACGTGGCAGTGTACAATTACGAATGGATGGCCGCAGTCGTGCTTGTCATTTTTGCCATTTTCTTCCTTCCTTTTTATATCAAATCGAAGGTATATACCATGCCCGAGTTTTTGGAAAAGAGATATGATACTAGAACAAGGTACCTTTTTTCAGGAATCACGATTGTAGGTAATGTAATTATCGATACAGCTTCTGGCCTTTATGCTGGTAACTTGATTTTGAAAATCATTTTCCCAGATGTCGAAAGCTGGATCATCATTTCCTTCTTGGCGGTGGCTGCTGCTGCATATACGATTCCCGGTGGACTTTCATCTGTAGTGCATACAGAGGTGATTCAAGCTATTTTATTAGTCTTCGGTTCTTTCCTTGTTACCTATTTTGCCTTCGATCAAGTAGGAGGATGGCAAGGAATGTTAGACGGATTGGCCGCAATGCGCGAAGCAGGTGAACTCGAAAAATCATCTACCGAAATTTTGAGTTTAATACGGCCAGCCTCGGATGAAGCCATGCCTTGGCCTGGTCTACTCCTTGGAGTTCCGCTTTTAGGCTTTTACTTCTGGGCCAACAACCAGTTTATGGTGCAGCGTGTGCTTTCTGCCAAAGATTTGAATCACGGACGATGGGGAGCGATTTTCGCAGGATTGTTAAAATTACCTGTACTTTTCATCATGGTGATTCCTGGTGTGATTGCCATTATTCTTTTCTCAGATACCGATATCAGCTTTTTAAATTATCAGATTCCAACCGAGACAGGTTTTGCCACTTGTTCGAGCCTAAAAGACTGTGCAAACATGGCATATCCAGTTTTGATCTATTCATTATTGCCTACGGGTGTTTTAGGCTTGGTAATCGCGGGATTATTGGCGGCCATGTCTTCGAGTATTTCGGCCACTTTGAATTCAGCTTCTACTTTGATTACGATGGACTTTATTCAGAAGATTAAACCAAGCATGACCAGCAAGGGCTTGGTAAGAGCAGGCCAAATTGCTACGGTCATTTTGGTGATTTGTGCAGCAGCTTGGGCTCCAATGATCGAAAGTTTCTCGTCACTATGGGTTTATCTGCAACAGATTTTAGGTTTTATCGCTCCGCCAATTGTGGCTGCTTTTGTGGTAGGCCTTTTCTCAAGAAGATCAAATGCCAATGGCGGTTTCTGGAGTTTGGTGGCTTCTTATACTTCGGTAGTCATTTATATCATTTACTGTTTCAATCAATTCGGAGGCATCAGCAATGCGGAGACAGGTATTCATTTCTTGTATATCGTTCCTGTACTGTTCGTGTTGGCCATTATTTTCAACTTGATCTTCAGTAGCTTCTCTCCAGCACCAACGGATGAGAAACTTCAAGGAATGATCTGGAGCAAGAAAATTTACAACGAGGAAACCAAAGAATTGGTGGGGTTACCTTGGTATAAAAACTACCGTGTTTTATCGGTGATTTTGTTAATCATCACCGCAATTATTGTCATTTGGTTTAGATAATTATGAGCAACCGAAAATTCATTATTGCACTTGATCAGGGAACCACAAGTTCCCGTTCAGTGCTCTTCGATCAAAAAGGTCAAATCGTTGATATTGCTCAACAGGAATTCACACAGATTTTCCCCAAGTCGGGTTGGGTCGAGCACGATCCAATGGAAATTCTTTCCAGTCAAATGGAAACACTTTCCAATTTGATCAAGAAGAATGACGTTTCGGCCAATGAAATCGCTGCAATTGGCATTACCAACCAGCGGGAGACAACGGTGGTTTGGGATAAAACTACGGGCAAGCCAGTCTACAATGCCATTGTTTGGCAAGACAAGCGCACGGCCAATATCTGCGAAAGACTAAAAAAAGAGGGTTATGAGGCCTATATCCGCGAGAATACTGGGCTGATGGTCGATTCTTATTTTTCAGGTACAAAGATCAGCTGGATTTTAGAAAATGTAGAAGGCGCAAAATCAAAAGCAAAGACTGGCGATTTGCTTTTCGGTACAGTAGACAGTTGGTTGGTTTGGAATTTAACGAATAGAAAAGTACACGCTACGGATTATAGTAATGCTTCTCGCACTTTGGTATACAATATCAAAAGCCTGAAATGGGATGATAAACTGCTCAAGGCCTTAGGCATTCCAAAGTCCATGCTGCCCGAAGCCCGTCCGAGCAGTGGAGATTTTGGGAGTTATGAATTGAATGGAGTAGCTATTCCTATTGCAGGAATTGCAGGCGACCAACAAGCAGCACTTTTTGGCCAAGCTTGCTTTGAACCAGGCATGGCGAAGAATACTTATGGCACAGGCTGTTTCATGCTGATGAACACAGGCGAAGAACTTCAACATTCGTACAATGGACTCTTAACTACAATTGCTTGGGGGATAGATGATAAAGTGTATTATGCCCTGGAGGGTAGCGTTTTCATTGCGGGAGCGGCCATTCAATGGTTGCGGGATGCCTTGCAAATTATCGAAAATGCCGGTGATTCTCAGGGAATAGCAGAGAGCTTAAAAGACAATCATGATGTGGTGGTAGTGCCTGCTTTCGCAGGTTTGGGTGGCCCATATTGGGACATGTATGCCCGGGGAGCAATCTTCGGGCTAACGCGCGATACAGGCAAAGATCATATCACCAAAGCCACTTTAGACTCATTGGCTTTTCAAACCCGAGACATTTTGGAAGCCATGCAAAAGGATTCTGGAATAGAATTGAAAGAACTCAAAGTAGACGGAGGTGCAGCCGCGAACAACTACTTAATGCAATTCCAAGCCGATATTTTAGGAACTAAGGTAGAAAGACCAGAAGTTATCGAGTCGACAGCCCAAGGAGCAGCTTATTTAGCGGGTATTTCTGTGGGGCTTTGGAAAAAAGAAGACATCGTCAATAACAGAATTATCGAGGAACAATTCATACCTTCAATGGGTTCGGAAATGAGGGAGAAACTCTATGCCACTTGGCAAAAGGCGGTCAAACGATCGATGAATTGGATTGAAAACTAAATACTATGGCTTTGCTATCGTCCTTCAAAAGGGCAGAACTTATCAATAACGTTACTTCTACAACTTACGATCTTTTGGTGATCGGAGGAGGCATAACAGGTGCAGGAATTGCGCTTGACGCAGCCTCGCGTGGATTAAAAACTGTGCTGATTGAAAAGAACGATTTTGCGTCAGGTACGAGCAGTAAGTCCACCAAATTGATCCATGGCGGATTGCGCTACCTCAAGCAATTTGAGATTGCGCTGGTGCGCGAGGTGGGCAGAGAAAGGGCAACGGTGCACAAGCTTATTCCCAATCTCGTGACTTCCGAAAAAATGCTCCTTCCCTTGATCAAAGATGGTACTTTCGGCAAACTCATGACTTCCATTGGCCTTATGGTCTACGATGTTTTGGCAGGGGTTGAAAAGGTAGACCAACGAAAAATGCTGAGCATTAAAAAAACCTTGGCCAAAGAACCACTTCTTAGTGCCGATAATATTGAAGGTGGAGGTATTTATGCTGAATACAGAACAGATGACGCTCGCTTAACCATAGAGATTATCAAAACAGCTTCTGAGCATGGCGCTCATTGCATCAATTACCTTCAAGCCGATGAGTTCATTTATGAAGAAGGCAAAGTGGCGGGCATTATGGGAACCGATTTTATTTCTGGTGAATCTGTCGAAATCAAAGCCAAATCGACCATTAGCGCAGCAGGTCCTTGGGTAGATGAGCTCAGGGCTTTGAATCACTCCATGACCGCCAAGCATTTGCACCTGACCAAGGGCGTACACATTGTGGTGCCTCACGAGAAATTTCCATTGAACCAAGCCATCTATTTCGACTTCCCTGATAAACGAATGGTCTTTGCCATCCCTAGGGGAAGAATCACCTATATCGGGACAACTGATACCGACTATTTTGGCGACAAGGATAAAATCTTGACGGAGAAGAAGGATGTAGAATATCTAGTGAACGGCACCAACCATGCTTTCCCTAAACTAGGTCTGAAGCTAGAAGATGTAGAATCAAGCTGGGCTGGGGTTCGTCCTTTGATCCATGAGGATGGAAAATCAGCTTCTGAAATTTCGCGCAAGGACGAAATATTCGAATCTGAAACAGGGCTTTTGTCGATTGCTGGTGGTAAGCTTACGGGTTATCGTAAAATGGCCGAAAAGGTACTGGATAAACTCATGAAAAGACTTCACGATGAAGAAGGCCTAGAATTCGTTCATACGAAAACGGAACATATTGACTTGGATGCGGGTGCATTTGCAGATGCCAAAGAAGTGAAAGCTTATCGAAAAGAGATTCGTGCCCAACTTGAATCAATAGGCCTTGAAAAATATTTTGCGCTCTATTTAGTAAGCAATTACGGCATCGCTACCGATAAAATCATTGCGGGAATGGCCGAATTCAAGGATAAGTCTACGGAGCATCGTCTCATTCGATCCGAATTAAAATATTGCATTGAAAACGAAATGGTCTTTTCGCTCAAGGATTTTTTCATTCGCAGAACCGGCCGATTGTATTTTGACATTCACAGTGTAAGAAATACATTTGACCTCATTTTAAAAGATTTCGAATCCTACTTCGGTTGGTCCAAAGAAAAGACCAAAATGGAAAAAGAAGCCATGGAGGAGGCAATTCGCGAAGTTTCTGTTTTTGAATAAGCATGTATAATCCGAAGGCCCATCAATTCCTAAAAGGAATTCTTCCGCAACTTAGAAAAGAAGCGGGTACCAAAAATATAGCAGAGTTCGAAGCGCGATTGCATGCCATTTTCCCAGGCATTTATAGCCGTTTTTTAAAGCTTTATGGAAGTAAAACCAATGTCGATGAGCATCTGCAAAGATTGCTATCAAGTCTTTTGCAAAGTTATTTGCAAAGGCCAGCTGCACTCAGAAAATTAGACGAGACACGAGAGACAGACACAGGCTGGTTCCGAAGCGAAAAGTTGACGGGTATGCAGCTGTATGTCGATCGCTTCAACAAAGACTTAAAGCATTTTCCTGATAAACTCGACTATTTAGAAGAGCTAGGCATCAATTACATTCACATGATGCCCGTGTTGAAAAGCCCAGTATTGAAAAATGATGGCGGCTATGCGGTCAGTGACTACAGAACCATAGACCCTAAATTCGGAACCAATACAGACTTTAAAAATGTAGTCAAGGCACTCAAGAAAAAGGACATGTTGCTGATGATTGATTTAGTCGTCAATCACACTTCGGACGAGCACGAATGGGCGCAGCGTGCCAAGGCTGGCGAAAAGGAATTTCAGGATTATTACTACACGTTTACAGATCGTACAATTCCCGATATTTTTGAGCAAACCATGCCTCAGGTTTTCCCAGAAACAGCACCAGGGAACTTCACTTACAGTGAGGAAATGCAAAAATGGGTAATGACGGTTTTCAATACCTACCAATGGGATTTGAATTATACCAATCCAAAAGTGCTCACAGAAATGATCGAAGTGGTGCTTTTCTTGGCAAATCTTGGGGTCGATGTATTTAGAATGGATGCTGTAGCCTTTGTTTGGAAACAACTAGGCACTTCTTCTCAAAATCTGGATCAAGCCCACATCATCCATCAATTAATTAAGCAATGTGCGCAGGTGGTCGCTCCTGGGGTTGCCTTTTTGGCCGAAGCGATTGTGGCTCCTGAGGAAATTGTAAAGTATTTTGGTGAATCTGAAATATGGAGTAACGAGCATGATATAGCCTATAATGCTACTTTGATGGCGCTACTTTGGAACTCAATCAGTACCCGAAGTGCGAAAATTTTAAAAGCAGGCCTTCGTGATTTTCCTGATAAACCCAAAGGCACGACTTGGATCAATTACATCCGTTGTCATGACGACATTGGGCTAGGTTTTGGCGACAACCATATTGCCGAGGCAGGCTTCAACCCTTTTCTACATAGAAAATTTATTACCCAGTTTTTAACTGGAAAATTCGAAGGTTCCTTCGCCAAGGGCTTGCCTTTTATGTATAACCCAATCAATGAAGATGCACGTGTTTCGGGTTCCTTAGCTTCTTTAAGTGGCTTAGAAGTCGCTTTGGAAGAGCATAATGAATTGGCAAAGCGGAGGGCCATCGACCGGATCAACATGTTGCACGGACTCATTTTGGCTTATGGTGGAATTCCGATGATCTATTATGGTGATGAAATTGGAACGCTCAACGATTATAGTTTTACGCTTGATCCAACGAAAATGGATGATAACCGCTGGATGCACCGACCGATCATCAATTGGGAGAAAGTAGCATTGAGAAAGAAAAAGGGCACTGTGGAACATGAACTCTTTTCGACCCTGCAAAAAATGATTGCGGTACGGAAGGATTCACCAGAATTTGAAGATGACAATAACATTAGGCTCGTAGAAACTGGAAATGATGAAACCCTCGCTTTCTTAAGATTCAAAGGATATAAATCAACTTTAGTGATCGCTAACTTTAAAGATACCGATCAAGAAGTGTATGCTCATGTACTTTTCCCGCAAACCGGAATGCAACACGGTAGATTGATCGATAAAATTACTGGTAAAAAAGTGCCGATTACGGACGGCCGATTACGACTTAAACCTTACCAATTCTATTGGCTCACAAACGAAATTTAGCATGACAAAAACCTGGTGGAAAGAAGCGGTAGTTTATCAAATCTACCCACGAAGTTTTAAGGACTCGAACAATGACGGTGTTGGAGACCTCCAGGGCATCATTCAAAAGTTGGACTATATAAAGTCCTTGGGTGTTGATGTCATTTGGCTTTGTCCTGTTTATAAATCACCGAATGACGACAACGGTTATGATATTTCGGATTATCGAGATATCATGGATGAATTCGGTACTATGGCTGATTTTGACGAGCTCTTAGCAGGAATTCACCAACGCGGAATGAAACTTTTGATGGACTTGGTAGTCAATCATTCTTCAGATGAGCATGAATGGTTTGAGGAATCAAGGAAATCAAAAGACAACCCATACAGAGATTATTATATCTGGAAGTCAGGTAAGAATAATGGGCCACCTAATGACTGGGAAGCATTTTTTGGAGGAAGCGCCTGGCAATATGATGCAACTACCGAGGAGTATTATCTCCATCTTTTCACCACCAAACAGCCCGATCTCAATTGGGAAAATCCGAAGGTGAGAAAAGAAGTTCGGGATGTAGTCAAATTTTGGTTCGATAAAGGAATTGATGGTTTTAGAATGGATGTGATTTCACTCATTTCTAAAGGGCCAGAATACAGCGATATGGTTTCGAACGTGTTCGAAGAGGTGATTCAAGAGCAATATGCCAATGGGCCACGAATCCATGAATTTCTAAAAGAATTAAATACAGAAGTACTCAGTAAATACGACATCATGACGGTGGGTGAAGGTCCAGGAATTACGCTAGATCATGGCCTTGACTATGTAGGTGAAGATCGAGCTGAGCTCAACATGGTTTTTCACTTCGATCATATGTTCCTAGATATGGGGCCTGGCGGCAAATTCGATCCACAGCCTTATTCTTTGGTTGAATTCAAAAACATTTTCAATCGTTGGGACGAAAAACTAAAAGGGAAAGGTTGGGGAAGCATTTTCTTGGATAATCACGACTTTCCAAGAATGGTTTCGCGCTACGCGAATGATGACAAATACCATGATCAATCAGCCAAGTTGTTGGCAACGCTCTTGATGACCATGCGAGGCACGCCTTATGTCTACCAAGGAGATGAAATCGGAATGACCAATGTGGCTTTTCCTTCGCCAGAATATTACAGAGACATTGAAACGCTCAATTATTTCAAAAGCTTAGAAAGCCAAGGCAAAAACCCACAAGATCATTTGCACAATGTGCATAAAATGGGACGCGATAATGCCCGAACGCCAATGCAATGGAATAAGACTGCAAACGCTGGGTTTTCTGAGGCGGAGCCTTGGATTCAAGCCAACCCAAATTATGAATTCATCAATGTGGAGGACGCTGAGAGGGGAAAATATTCCATTCTGAATTTTTATAGAAAAGTGATTCAATTCAGAAAAGAGAATTCAACCTTGGTTTATGGCGATTATGAATCTATTGAGAATAGGCACGAACAGATTTATGCTTACCGCAGATGGGACGAAACCCATGAGTTTCTGGTGGTGCTTAATTTCTCTGATCAAACGGTTGATTTCAATGCAATTATTACGGGCTTGGAATTGCTCATTTATAATTACGGTGATGCAACAGAGGACTTTTTAATGAGGCCTTGGGAAGCTAAAGTTTTCAGGGTGCATGATTAATGCTTCATTGCGAAAAAATTCATTTCAACTTTTTTATGAAAGTACTTTTTATTCAAACTGGCGGCACAATTGACAAAGACTATCCTAAAAGGAACAATGGCTATGCTTTCGAAATAGATCAACCCGCAGCAGAACGGATTTTGGCAAGGGCAGAATTGGCCTTCGAATACAAAGTGGTTTCCTTATTCAAAAAGGACAGTTTGGATTTGACGGACGAAGACAGGAACGAGATCAAGGCATATTGCCAAAGGTCAGACTTTAGTAAAATTATCATAACCCATGGCTCCGATACGCTGGTTGAAACAGCCAAAGCCATTGGCAACATAAAAAACAAAACCATCATCCTTACGGCCTCGTATCGACCTGAAAGATTTGCCAATTCGGATGCCGACTTCAATTTGGGCACCGCCATTGGCGCACTCAATACCAAGGCCGAAGGTACGTTTATTGCCATGAACGGAATTATACTTGATCCAGCCCATGCAAGAAAAAATCCTGAAACGGGTCGCTTCGAGTCCTTCTAAACTTATTTGAAAAGAAAATTCATTATGAGAAAATATAACCTAATAGCGCTGTTGATCTTGTTAGCGAACCTAGTTTTCGCGCAGAATGATACAATTAAAACCCCACCAAAAAACTGGTTTAACCTCGATCCGGTAGAAAATCAAGTCAATGGTGTGAGTACAGAAAAGGCCTATAAGGAATTGTTGAAAGACAAAAAGGGCAAGAAAGTGATTGTCGCGGTCATCGATTCGGGTATCGATATCGAGCATGAAGACCTTAAGGACGTCATTTGGACCAACCCTAATGAAATCCCAAACAATGGGATTGACGATGATAACAACGGCTTCATCGATGACATTCATGGATGGAATTTTTTAGGCGGAAAAGATGGTAGAAATGTCAACAAAGACAGCTACGAGGTAACTAGAATGTATAAAATGCTTCGACCTAAATACGAAGGCAAAACTGTAAAAGACATTGATAAGAAAGATCGAATCGAGTTTGCGACTTGGGAAAAAGTGAAAATACAATTTGAAGAAGCGTATACCAAAGCGCAAGGCGAATACAATCAATACGCTGGCATTGGACATCAAATTGAACGTTTCAATAAGCTTTTCGAAGCCTACCTTGATACTGATGAGGTTACTATGGAAAAACTGAAGGAACTGGAATCAAAAGACGCCATCATTGACATGGGCAAAAGTTATATGCTACAGATTTTTGATGCAGTGGCGGATGATATTAGCTTAGACAGCATCTCTAAACTCATCAATTTGGATGTAGAACAATTGGAGGGCGATGCTAAATTCTCCTATAGTCTGGATTGGGATGCACGTGAAATTGTAGGCGATAATCCTGAAATTTTAGACGAAAAGGGCTATGGCAACAATGATGTGATCGGTAAAAACACAGATAACTTTCATGGCACCCACGTGGCTGGAATTATTGCGGCCAAAAGAGGCAATGGCATTGGCACCGATGGAGTAGCCAACAATGTGAGCATTATGGCCTTAAGGGCCGTTCCCGATGGCGATGAGCATGACAAAGATGTAGCTAATGCTATTCGTTATGCTGTAGACAATGGCGCTCAAGTCATCAACATGAGTTTTGGAAAGGCTTATTCCCCAAATATAGACTATGTTAGATCGGCTATAGAATATGCCGCCTCTAAAGGGGTGCTTTTGGTACATGCCGCTGGCAATGGCAGCTCAGATAATGACGAAGTACCTAATTTTCCGAATGATGGCTTTGGTAAACAAGGAGATTGGGCCAACTGGATCGAAGTTGGAGCATCGTCTTGGGGAAAAGAAGGTGATTATATTGGAAGCTTCACCAATTATGGTGATAAAACGGTAGATCTTTTTGCACCAGGTGTGGCCATTTATTCAACTGCCCCTGGCAATGATTATCAAGATGCCCAAGGAACGAGTATGGCATCTCCGGTCACTGCAGGGGTTGCCGCCATGCTGTTTTCGTATTTTCCAGAATTGAATGCTGAACAGGTGAAAGATATCATGATGCGTTCTGTCCGAAGATTGGATGGTTTGAAAGTAACGCAGCCAGGCAGCATCGATCAAAATGTAAATTTTACCAAGCTTTCTAAATCAGGCGGAATCATCAATGCCTACGAAGCAGTGAAATTGGCCCAATCAATGTCAATCAAAGGGAAGGGTTGATTTAATATCATCGTCACTCTGAGGTCGAGTTTGAAAAACGAAACCGAAAGAGTCCGCAAGATAAAGCGGACTTTCACTCGGCCAAAGCCGAGCGACTGTTCGTAAACCACAACTGTCCTTAGTCGTTCGTTTTCAACGAGTGACTTCAATGATTTACGTTTTACAAGTCATCTCGTAGAGATCTTTTCACGATTGGAAGTTTTTAGGCTCAGGGGCTACTAGTCGCTCGGCTTTGCCCAGCAATAGTTAAATTTTCTCCATCTACCAATAAACTAAATCCCCTATCTTTGCGCCCATGCAAAAATTGGGTAAACAGATCGCCATCACCCTCATAATCTCAGGGCTTTTAGCAGCATTGATTTTTATACTTCAACAATTAGAAGGAGCAGAAAGATTAATACATGCCCAAGTTTGGGGTATTATGATATTCTCAGTGATTTTGGCCTTGATCATTGTGGCGATGAACAACTGGGGACTTAAAAATTTGGATCCACAAAGCAGAACAAATCTCTTTTTAGGGACAACAGTTTTGAGGCTACTCTTAAGTATGGGCTTTATTGGTATCACGCTTTTCTTAGGAATTGAAAACCAAATTCTTTGGGTGGCCAATTTCTTTGCCATCTATTTATTCTACCTAGTGTTTGAAATATATACCATTCTGTCTAACTTGCGCCAAATTTCGAGCTAGGGGTTAAAAACCATGATGAAACTACCAAGAATTAACACACCCAAAATACTGATAATTAGCTGCTTAATCGCACTTTTCAGTATCACAAACCTAACAAATTTGAGGGCTTCGAGCGGAAGCGAAGGTGAAGAGAAAAAGGGTGGTGACACTGAATTCATCATGCATCACATTGCTGATGCCCACGAATGGCATTTAATTACGATTGGTCATACTCACGTTACCATTCCCCTTCCAGTAATTATTTATGATTATGAGTACGGATTCAAAATGCACATGTCATCAGAATTTGTAGATGCAGATCATAACCCGGTTGAAGTTGATGGTTATATGCTAGAGCATGGCGAACTTCACTCTACACATCATGCAGAATTCTTAGACTTATCCATCACCAAAAACGTGGCTTCTTTGTTTTTGAGTGTTATTATTTTGGTCTTCGTTTTCCTAGCGGTTGCCAAGGGTTATAAAAAGGGCGTTTCTGCACCAAAGGGCATCCAGTCATTCTTCGAACCGATCATCGTTTTCATCAGAGACGATATAGCTAAAGTAAACATCGGTCATAAATACGAGCGTTTTATGCCTTATTTGTTGACCCTTTTCTTCTTTATCTTATTCAATAACTTATTAGGGCTTACGCCTGGTGCCGCTAACCTGTCTGGAAACATTGCGGTTACCATGACTTTGGCCTTGTTCACTTTCTTTATTACCAATTTTAATGGTGGCAAAGCCTACTGGATGCATATCCTTTGGACTCCGGGAGTTCCGCTACCAATTCGCCCAGTAATTTTGATTGTAGAAGTCATTGGTATTTTCACTAAGCCAATCTCGCTTACGCTTCGTTTGTTTGCCAGTATAACGGCAGGCCATATTGTGGTGCTAAGTATTGTGGGTTTAGGTTTTATTCTTCAAAGTTTGACTGTAGGAATCGTGGGAACACTTTTCTCTACTGTTATTTCATTGATTGAAATTGTAGTAGCCTTAATTCAGGCCTACGTGTTTACTTTGTTCTCATCTATGTACATCGGCCAAGCCGTTGATGACGGACATCATTAATTTTGAATCTTTGTTTCATTTATAAATAGACAATTTATGTTCGCTATTTTATTAACTGCTGGTTATGCCCTAATGGGTGCTGGTATTGGTGCTGGTCTTGTTGCGATAGGCGCAGGTCTTGGTATTGGAAAAATTGGTGCTGCCGCTATGGAAGGTATGGCTAGACAACCAGAAGCTGCTGGTAAATTGCAGTCTGGTATGTTGATCATTGCTGCCCTTATTGAGGTAATCGCATTGTTTGGTGTTGTTGCTTGTTTCTTGTTGGCTACCAACGGAGATATCGTTGCAAAACTATAATTAAGGCTAATAGTCATTATGGATTCAGGCTTTTGCATTAGGCAAGGCCTGAATTCAATTTAAAACAAAGCAATATGGACTTATTAATACCAGATTTTGGATTACTCATTTTCCAAGTAGTGGCCTTTACGATCTTATTGTTCGTATTGGGCAAGTTTGCTTGGAAGCCAATATTGAGTGGCTTGAAAGAAAGAGAGCAAACTATCGAAAGTGCGTTGCTTTCTGCCGAACAAGCTAAAAATGAAATGCAAGCATTACAGGCGGACAATCAAAAGCTTTTGGCCGAGGCTAGAGCAGAAAGAGATGCTTTGTTGAAAGATGCCATCTCTGCCGCTAATGCAATTAAAGAAGAGGCGAGAGAAGAAACTTCTAAGATCACCGCAAGAATGATCGAAGATGCTAAAGCAGCGATCGAAACAGAGAAAAAAGCAGCTTTAACTGACGTTAAAAATCAGGTAGCAATGCTTTCGCTTGAAATCACAGAAAAACTATTGAGAAAACAATTGGCTGACCAAAAAGGGCAGCGAGAATTGATTGATAGTTATGTAAAAGATTTGAACCTTAATTAATAGGTAAAAATGTCAGAATTCAGAATTGCTTCCCGATACGCCAAGTCATTGCTACAACTAGCAGATGAAAAAAAACTATTGGAAGAAGTGAATAAAGACATGTTGCTTTTCACTGAGGTAATTCAGGGAAACAGAGATTTTCAACTAATGTTGAAAAACCCGGTGATTGGCCATGACAAAAAATTGAATGTGCTTAACCTTGTTTTTAAGGGTAAGGTGAATGCGCTCACTTTGAGCATGTTCAACCTCATTACTAAAAAACATCGTGAGGCTTTTTTACCCGCTATCGCGAAAGAATTTCATCACCAATACAACGCCAAAAAATACATTGAGGAGGCAACTGTCACAACGATGTATCCAATTGACGATAAATTGAGAGCGGAGTTCATGGCCTTGGTAAAGAAAATATCAGGTAAGGAAGTACAGCTTACTGAAAAACTGGATGAGAACCTTATTGGTGGGTTCATCTTAAAAATTGGCGATCGTCAAATTGACGATTCAATCAATTCTAGATTGAAAGCCTTGAAATTGAAATTTAGTCAAAACCCTTACGTAAAGGTGTTTTAAAATAATTAACATAACTGTATCATAAAATGGCAGATGTAAGACCTGATGAGGTTTCAGCAATTTTGAGAGAGCAGCTCTCTAACTTTAAATCAGAAGCTGAATTAGAAGAAGTAGGTACTGTATTGCAAGTAGGTGATGGTGTAGCCAGAATCTACGGCCTTTCTAAGGCGCAATCAGGAGAGCTTCTTGAATTTGAAAACGGATTGAAAGCCCTAGTATTGAACCTTGAAGAGGACAATGTTGGTGCTGTATTGTTAGGTGAGTCTGCTGAAATTAAAGAAGGCGACACTGTTAAGAGAACAGGAAGAATTGCCTCAGTTCAAGTGGGTGAAGGTTTGGTTGGCCGTGTGGTTGACACCCTTGGTAACCCAATTGATGGCAAAGGCCCTATCTCTGGCGAAACGTTTGAAATGCCTTTGGAAAGAAAAGCTCCGGGGGTAATTTACAGACAGCCAGTTACAGAACCTCTTCAAACAGGTATCAAATCTATTGATGCCATGATTCCAATCGGAAGAGGCCAAAGAGAATTAGTTATTGGTGACCGTCAGACAGGTAAAACTGCTGTTGTTATAGATACCATTCTTA
The DNA here is from genome assembly GCA_002786855.1 of Cytophagales bacterium CG12_big_fil_rev_8_21_14_0_65_40_12. GTDB lineage: Bacteria > Bacteroidota > Bacteroidia > Cytophagales > Cyclobacteriaceae > Roseivirga. Next base: position 24,748 of record PCUU01000065.1, on the reverse strand, counting down.
ACCAAAGAGAATTTTTCGAAAAAGGAGAGCCTGTATTCTGTATCTACGTTGCAGTTGGACAGAAAGCTTCTACCGTTGCTGGAGTTGTAGCTGCCCTTGAAAAGGGTGGTGCTATGGACTATACAGTAGTTGTTTTGGCTTCTGCTTCAGATCCTGCTCCAATGCAGTTCTTCTCTCCAATGACAGGTGCTGCAATTGGCGAGTACTTTAGAGATACAGGAAGACCAGCTTTGGTTATTTATGATGATCTTTCTAAACAAGCGGTAGCTTATCGTGAGGTTTCTCTTCTTTTAAGAAGACCTCCAGGACGTGAAGCTTACCCAGGTGACGTATTCTATTTGCACTCAAGATTACTTGAAAGAGCGGCAAAAATCAATGATAACGATGATATCGCAGCAGCGATGAACGATCTTCCTCCTTCTTTGGTAGGGAAAGTGAAAGGTGGGGGTTCATTAACAGCCCTTCCGATTATCGAAACTCAAGCTGGTGACGTTTCTGCTTATATTCCAACCAACGTAATTTCAATTACAGATGGTCAGATTTTCTTAGAAACTAACTTGTTTAACTCTGGTATTCGTCCCGCGATTAACGTAGGTATTTCAGTATCTCGTGTGGGTGGTAACGCTCAGATCAAATCAATGAAGAAAGTTTCGGGAACCTTGAAGCTTGACCAAGCTCAATTCCGTGAATTGGAAGCTTTCGCTAAGTTTGGTTCAGACCTTGATGCGTCTACTAAACTTACAATCGATAGAGGTAGAAGAAACCAAGAGATTTTGAAGCAAGCGCAATTTTCTCCAGTACCTGTAGAAGAGCAAGTGGCAATCATTTATGCTTCGGTTAAAGGTCTATTGGATAAAGTGCCTGTTGAAAAAGTAAGAGAATTCGAAAAGGAATTCTTGACTTTGATGAGAACAACGCAAAAAGCTGCTTTAGATTTATTGAAGGCTGGTAAACTTGATGATGCAGTGCCTGCCATCGAGAAAACAGTGAAAGATTTAGCGAGCAAATATTAATTGAAAAGCCCTAACGCTTGATAGATGGCGAATTTAAAAGAAGTAAAGGAAAGAATTAAGTCGGTAAGTTCGACTCAGCAAATCACCAGGGCCATGAAAATGGTGGCTGCGGCAAAGCTGAGAAGAGCGCAGGACAGGATCGTTCAACTACGTCCTTATTCTGAAAAATTGACCGCTATTCTGGCCAACGTATCTTCAGGTAACTCTGACGAAGCAATGAATACTTACGCTGTAGAGCGTGAAGTAAAGAATGTTTTGATCGTTGCAGTATCTTCGGACAGAGGTCTTTGCGGAGCCTTTAACTCGAATATCAATAAGGCGGTAAAGCAGAGTATGGCAGCTTATCAAGGCGCCAAATTCCACATGATGCCCATTGGAAAGAAGGCCAATGACTTTTTCAAAAAACAGTCTTTTACTGTCATTGGTGATTTTTGGGATGTATTTGGAAACCTGAGTTTCGAAAAGGTGCGTGAAGCTGCAGAGTTTGCCATGGCAGGCTATGAAAGCGGAAAATTCGATAAGGTTGTTTTGGTGTACAATGAATTCAAAAATGTAGCGACACAGGTTGTGGTGGCTGAGCAGTTTTTACCGGTAGTGCAAAAGGTAGACGCAGGTAAAGCAGCTTTAACTTCAACTGACTATATTTTTGAACCATCAAAGGACTTTATTGTTGAGGATTTAATTCCTAAGTCTTTAAAAATTCAATTCTACAAAGCAGTTTTAGAGTCTAATGCTTCCGAGCATGGCGCTAGAATGACAGCGATGGGCAAAGCAACGGATAATGCTGGCGAATTGCTTAAGGAGTTGAAATTAATGTATAACAGAACACGTCAGGCAGCGATCACCAAAGAGATCCTAGAGATCGTTGGTGGTGCAGAGGCACTCGCTGCTGATAAATAATATTTATTTGTAATAAGTCCGAGAGCCCTTTTGATTAATCAGAAGGGCTCTTTTTTTTATGTATAGTCCAATGCTTGACTTAAATTGTCGCAGCATGATCAAAAGATTTTGGACTCTCATACAAAACTTAAGTTTAGACATTACGGCAGGCGCGGTAATCTCTAGTCTTTATGTGGCCAAAGTATTTAGTGTTCTGCTTTCGTCAAATATGCTATTCGGTTTGGGCATCGCCATCTGGTTGATCTATACGATTGATCACCTTTTAGATGCGCATTTTGCTTCTGATCAACCGAAAAACAGGCGACACGCGTTTCATCAGCGTCATAAGAATAAATTACTCATCCTCGGAGCTATAATCTTTCTAGTTGGGTTAATTAACTTAACCTATTTGCCATTTACGACCATAAAGTTCGGTTTGGTTTTGGCTGCTTTTGTGCTGTTTTACTTTGGCTCATTACATTTACTTAAGATCAGTAAAACTTGGCATAAGGAGATTTTGGCCGCTGTGATCTATACTGTTGGTGTTTTTGCTGCTCCCTTCAGTCAAATGGCGCTTATTGGAGCAGTTGAAATCCTTTTTCTAATACAATTCTTTTTATTGGTGCTTAGCAACCTGTTCTTATTCCCATTGTTTGAATTTACCACGGATTGCGAAGACAAACTTCAGTCGATTGTAACCATTAAGGGAAAGCGTTTTGTACGATCATTGATTTTGGTTCTAGTGCTAATGAACTCTGCGTTAATAGGCTTTGCTGTATTGAATGGGCAATCCTATGAAGCAACCATGGTTTTATTTGCAATGAATCTTACCCTTTTCATTTTATGGAAATGGCCTTTTGTTTTTCAAATCAATGATCGCTATAGGTTCTTAGGCGATGGAATTTTCTTCCTTCCATTAATCTATCTGCTGCTATGAAGAATAATTTCAATTTCATAGCGCCTGTTTATGATGCTTTGGCAAAATTGGTATTTGGGAATAAGCTTAAAAGGGCTCAATGTCACTTTTTGCATCTGATTTCTCAAGATTCGAATGTATTGATTCTAGGTGGTGGAACCGGCTGGCTTTTGGATGAAATCTTTAAAACTGGCTTTCGAGGCAGTGTTACTTATGTAGAAGCTTCAACCAAAATGATAAAGATGACAGAGAAAAGGCTTCAGCCTAGTTGGAATGTGTCTCTTATTTGTGGCGATGAAAAGGCAATTCCAAAGGAGTTTTATGACGTGATAATTACAAATTTTTTTCTTGACGTTTTCAGCTCAGACAAACTCAAAGATATAATGGCAACACTTTCGGATAGATTGTCACATCGGGGTCTATGGTTTTGTACGGATTTTCGACATACAAATAGATTGAAACATAAACTCATCATCTGGTCTATGCTTCAATTTTTTCGATTAACTACCCAACTTGAAGCTGGGCAACTGCTAGATTTCGCCTTTTATTTCAAAGCCCTGCCCTTGCATTGCATTGAGCATTCCACTTTCAGTAATGGGCTGATTTTTTCTAGTGTCTATCAGAAACAACCTAGCGAACAAGAATTTTAAAGGTTTGTTTTTGGTGTGTGGTCAAATCTGTGATCATTACCAATACCAGCCCTCGCTGTAATTTGTCGGTGGAAAGGCTGATGGTGCCGCTTTCAGGAAATGCCGTTTCATTTTGTTTGAGCAACACCTGACCTGAAGTAGACACAAACTTAATTTCTAGCATGCTTTCCAAGCTTACTTCATATTTTATATTCAGGCTTTCCCCAATTTGTATTGGGTTTGGATAAACGTTGAATTGGATGGTTTTGGCATCGAACTCGATGAATACTCTCACCATTTCCGAAACTGAGAATTCTCCATTAAAATCAGTTTGCTTCAATCTATAGAAATTATTTCCACTTGTTGGGTTCTCATCTAACCATTGATAAGTGTTTGCGTTCTCGCTGTTGCCAGCACCTTGAAGATTGGCGATTGGCTCGAACTTCTTGCCATCGGTGCTTCTTTCAATGGTAAAGAAGGCGTTGTTGGTTTCGTCAACAGTAGTCCAGTTTAATCTCACTTTATTTTCATTGATCTTTTTCGCCTCAAAGGACAAAAGGGTAATTGGCAATGCTGCCACTTCTGTAGAGCCGAGCGTATAATACTGGCCATTGGTAAAGTCTACAGTAAATGTGGCTGTATTGTTAGTACCATTAAAGGAAGTTGGAGTAATCAGAGTTGCCCCAGAGCTAAAATCACCATCGTCATCCACCATCAGTCTTAATAAGCTTAAGTTATTGGTACCAACTCCCAATGGGCCTGTCACATCATCCAAATCATAGATTACCTGAATGCTGCCTACTGTACCAGTTTCTTGCACCCTCCATTCTCGGTTCAATCTACTATTGATTTCTGCGGGTCTTTCTTTGTTGCCCACTTGCTCAATTACGGCATTATCGTTTCCTGAAATAATAAACGAATCATCTGTTCCGAATCCTGCTGGTAGATTGAAGGTTACAATGGCATCCAAGTTTTCACTTTTCGACTGTCTTTGATCGAAGCATGATAAGTCATCTCGACCGATGCCAAAGATATCGTTATAGTAAGTCGTTGATTGTCCTGTATAGTCCCAGATTACTCCTCCATCTGCAGCGCGATAATCTCTTTCATCTACAGCGCCAGTAGTACCATCATCGCTGGCATTCATGGTCAATCCGTATTTGAGAGCAAGATAACTTTCTACCCGGTTGCGTTGGTCTGAGTTCAGTACAGCAGAAAATACTATAGTTTCGGCAATATCACCAGCATATTGGGCATCAAGATCCGCATCGCTATGGTTACCAATACCGAAGGATGACGGCCCTGTAAGTGTTCCAGTATGACCTGTGCCGGTTGCTTCGCTATTCCCATCCACATAAATTGCTATCGCTCCGGCAGCAGTTCTGGTAGCAGTAGTAAAGTGAACCCGATTATTATTGAATGTGGTTGTGGTTTCAACATCAAAGGCATCCCCATTATCACTAGCCTTCATCCAGATGGTACCGTTGTCCATTCCTAAGCCATAGTCAGCCGCACTTGAGGTTTCGCTTGCGCCAATCAAAGCTGGTGAGTTGACAAAGTCATTGGCAGTTCCAGACGTTGAACCCGTTTTGAAAACAGAAATCAAAGTCATATTGCCAGACACAGAATTTGAGCTGGTTTCAATATAAGATGCGTTACTAGAGTTAGGATCTGTGAAGCGCAACACTGGATTAAAGTTGATTTCACTGGTTTGGAGCGTAGGTTCAATAGGGCTTCCTCCGCCTAAGTTAACTTCTGAACCATTGTCGGCTGGGGAACTTTGGTCATTCCATTGCAAGGCATTATTGCCATCTACCGCTGGGGTGGTTCCTGCATCGGAAAATACTTCTAAATCAGCCCTAAGCCATAGAGCGATATTTGTATTTACTCCGCCTGGGCCGCAAGTCACATAACCAGTACCAATGGTAAAGTATTGTGCATTAGTTAGGTTGATTCCTGAGAAAGAAAGAATATTACCGTTCAGTGTTCCTCCCGTGATGATGCTTGCAGAAGCCATGGTAGGGGAGTTGCTCACCAGTAGAGAAAATGCCTCAGCATCGGCCACGCTATAACCAAGCCCAGTCAGGTCAAATTCTAATTCAGTATCCCCAACAAGTCCAGTATCTTGCACCTTCCAAACCCGGGTCATTCTTTCGGATAATGTGCCTGGCAAGTCTACGGTATTGGCACTCGCTTGCGCTGTAGCTCCACCATCATTGCCCCAAATCAAATAATCACCATTATCAACAAACGAGTTTGAGTTTTCGGCATTGCTGGCCGCAACCGTACCCAAGCCTATGGCCAAGATATCATCAGAATTTACACTTGCTGATTGTTTTTGACTGAAGCAGCTGGCATCATCCCTGCCAATGCCCGCGATATCTTGGTTGTGGCTAGCGTTTGTGGTAGCATTCCATAAAACAGTTGATCCATCAGACCAAATGTAATTGGTCGCTGTGGCTTGGTTTAATGTAATGCCATACTTTACAGCAAGATATGTCGCAATTTGTTGTCTTTGAGTAGAGTTTAGGTCATCACCGAACACAATAACATCACCAATATTGCCATCTAAGCCTTGCCTTACATTGGTATTAGATCCATTCAATGTGGCACCAATGATTATAGGTTGGTTTGTTTGGGCTGCAGTATTTGAACTAATGCTATTCTTATTCTCAAAATTAATATTGATAAAATCATTACTACCATCTGAATAACCCAAGTATATTGTTGGGACTCCATCAAGGAAAGGTGTTTTGGCCGCGTTTGCAGCATCATTCGAATCGTCTTTTGCATAGATTATGTTAGCTCCTTCATGAGCCAAGGCCCAACCTTCTTGCCAATCATAATCTTGTGTTTTACTAATAAAAGTAGAATAGTCATCCGATGCAGCATTCATTGTGCCGGCTACGAAAATTGCTTGACTTACGGAGTTAAAGGCTACGTCATGAGGGACTGTTAAAAAATTCAGGTCTGTTCGATTAAATCCTAAAAGAGGATTGAAATTGGTTCCATTGGAAATATAGGCAGGTGGATCCGAATTTCCATTAAAGTTATCATTAGCATCATTTCCTGCGGCAGATTGATCTCCCCATAATGTGACATCAGCACCATTAGTAGTGGTGTTTGTACCGGCATCAGCTCTTAACCATAACAGAAGGTTAGTTTCAACTCCACCAGGGCCGCAAGCTGTACGAGCTGTGCCAATGGTAAAGAAGTCACCATCTGCGAAATTCACGTTGTTGAAGGTCAAGATTCCTCCTACCAAAGAAGCTGCAGGCGTAAGCGAGCCGCTGGCCATGGTGGCTGTGCTGGAAACGATCAAATTAAAATCACTTACATTTGAACTGTATCCCAAACCATTTATATCGAATTGAACGGTGGTATTGCCTACGGTATTGGTTTCATTTATTCTCCATATGCGCTCCATACGTTCGGTTACAATACCTGGTACATCTACAGTGTTGGCATTGGCCTGATTAGCAAAGTCAGCATCATTTCCCCACATCATAAAGGTATCATCCGTACCAAAGGAATTAGGGTTGGCAGCGTTGTTTGCAGAAATTTCGCCCAAACCAATGGCGACTATAGAGCCTGTGTTGACGCTTCGGGATTGTTTTTGATCTAAGCAAGAAAGATCATCGCGGCCGATACCCGCAACATCGTTGTGATAAGTGCTGTAGTCTGAGGCATCCCAAATAAGGGTAGAACCTGCACTGGTGTAATCACCTGCTGTTCCTCCTCCATTATTACTTAGAGTAATTCCATATTTAATGGCAAGGTATGATTGAATTCTGTTATGTTCTGCATCGCTTGGACGGGCCGAATATGAAATAATCTCGGCAATTTGACCATCAAAATTGTCATTTGCAAAGGTGTTGGAAGCTAAGTTGCCGCCTATCCTGTAGTTCACATTTGTCGATGTTAAAAGCGCGTCTGATTGTAGGTTGGCTTGGTCACGTCCATTCACAAATATCTCTGTGCTATTGGCCGCGGCATTGTTTTTAATACCAAACATTAGGGTGGCGTTAGTAGCAATAGTTCCAAAAGCGGCCTGGCTTGTACCTCTTCTCCAACGCGTGCCTGTACCACCCATTGAATGGGTAATGATTTCACCAGTTATAGCACTTGTAACCGAGCCTAACTGTAAACTTCCGAATTGGTTGGTTGCCCCAGCTGGGATTGCATTGAATTCAAGAATAGTTTCAATAGCTGACGCTGAGGTATATGCTAAATCAGTATTAATAACAGCATAGTATGCAGCCGAGTTAAATCCAGCCGAACCAGAAATTTCCTCTGTGTTCAATGCATCAAAATCTAAGGCAGGATTGTAATTGATAGAATTGCTTAAAAAGCTAGGTTCATCATTAACAACAGCAGTCGCGTCATTAGCAAAGCCTGATCTGTCGGACCAAGTGCCAACATTTGCACCGTTGATCGAAGTGCTTGTTCCATTGTTGGCCCTTAACCAAAGCGTTAAATTCGTTTGAACTCCCCCTGGGGAACACTGGAAATAGGCTGTGCCTAAAGTGAAATACTGTCCATCGCTTAAATTCACCCCACTGAAGGTGAGCGTGTTGCCCGAAAGTACACCTCCTGAAATTACTGTCGCTGCGCTAAAGTCAGCTGCGCTGCCATTGCCAGCAACTAACAAACTGAAATCATTTTGATTGGCACTCAGCCCTAATCCGGTCAGATCGAAGGAAACAGAAGTTGAAAACACTTCATTTCGCTCGGCTACCCTCCAAACGCGATTTAGCCTTGATTCAATTGTATCAGGCATGGTCAATAGGCTGGTCTCAGTCAGCGCGGCACCGTTATTACCCCATATCAGCCAAGTATCATCGCTGCTGATAGTGGCTCCACGATCCATGGTGACCACACTGCCAGTATTTTCACTTCTTGACGCAGGTTGGTCCAATTCTGAGGCATCATCCCGACCAATGCCTGCGATATCTCGATTGTACTCAAGAAATCCCCCTAAACTTGCATTGAGGGTTGTATTAAAAATAATATTCCCATCGGCATTATAGTAATTTATAGGCGTGCTTTGGTTAAGTGTGATTCCATATTTAATGGCTAAGTAGCTTTCAATTCTCTGGCGTTGTGTCAAAGGGAAACTACCAGGTTCATTGCAATAAATGAGCTCCGAAATTTCGCCCCAATAAGAGTTCGTTCCTCCATTGGTACCGTCATCATACTGTGTGGATCCGTCTGAACCCCCAAATTCGATTCCCCCTGTGTGGTTGTAGAGAATACCAACGTTTGGAATTGAGCCAAAGCTCTGTCCATTAAGGTAACCTGTTATTGTTCCTGTAGCACTGGAGTTACCGTCTTCCTCGAGGGTAACAATGTACTCCGTATTGGTGGTTACTGCTGTACTAATTGTTGTTACATTACCTACGTTATTCCAAGGCGAGCCAGCACCGTCATTATTCCTATTCCAAGCAGTTAAATGTAGGTTTCCGTTCCTGATATAGATGTTTATGCCTCTTACATTTCCTCCTTGTTCGAATAGTACTTGTCTGGTATTAATATCAGTTGTGCTTGTTCTGAATGATAGGTTAATGCCCTTTTTAGTAAATGGGCCAGGAGTATTAAAGTCTGAATTGTTGGTAATGTTGAGACTGGTGCTTCCACTTGTAAAATCAACAGTAGGGTTAAAGTTAATTCTGCTAGTGGTGCTTCTGAAAGTTGGCGAAGCAACACCTGTAGTGGCATCATGATTACCGAGCCATTGGTCTTGCCAATCAGTAACAGGACTACCATCAGTGGCTGTGGTTACATCGGCATTGGCTTTTAGCCAAGTAGACAAAGCGGCTTTATAACCTCCAGGCCCTTTTACTTCAATTAAATTGTCATCACTGGCCACAGCAGCCGATACCCCTGCTACCAAATCCAATCCTGAGTCGTTTGATCGGCTATCTGTTGGGAAGGTAGTGATATCTGTTAGATCAATTCCTGCCTTTATAGTAACAGCTCCGCTGCCTACGATATCATTTGTATTCGTAACAAATCCATCGACCACATCGGCAGAAAATATAGAGTAACCATAAACGGGTGTATTGGCGGCAATGCCAAAGGTGCTGAAAGAGATCGCTACACCTTGGATTACTTGTGCACTTTGACCTTCGAAGGTACCGATGGGCAAGAGTGGCAATGGAATGCTTCCTGCCAATTCTCTTCTTAAAACCAGATAATTGTTGAAAGATGAACCTGTACCCGGCCAACCATTTTCTGGAATACCAATCAATGTGCTGTAAGAGGCTGGCGTGCCATCTACATTGAGACTTGTAATAGCCGCTACAGCTATATTATCATTTCCGCCCCTTTCGATAATTGGAAATACTGCCGTGGATGGGCTCGATGTTTGAATGCCCTGGTACCAAATTACGTCAACCCTTTCCGTTTCTACCTCGATACTACCAGAGGCAGCGTCATCAATATTCACAAGGATATTATCATAGCCCGCATTTAAGTTTCCTGATAGGTAAATAGCATCGGCATCGTCCACTTCGTTAGCATCTAAATTGACAATATCATTGGTCGGGGGGGTATTGTCAGTTATGGCGCTATTGAGCGTAAACCAGATATTCACAAGTCGATCGGAAGCAGTAGTTCTATTGAGTACAAGTGTATCGGGAGCTAAAAAGCGGTCGTAAGTAACGGAAGAAACTACATAGGATACTACTTTGAGGTTATTTCCTTGGCCGTAATTGATGGTAAAGGTTTCTCCTGCATCGTCTGAGATTGAGTTACCCGCGTCACTTGGGGCTACCGCAACATTGGAACTTGGTGTTCCGCCAACAGTGGAGGTAGTGATTGTGCTAATCCCTGTTTGGCCTTGCATGGGGAATATAGCAAGACACAACACAGAAAATACTGCAAGTATTTTTAGTAGCCTCGGCAATGGTATCAAGTGTTTAAGTGAAAACAACATGGTTTTCTAGTTATATCATTTACTCTCTTGGGGGAATTTCCCCTACTGAATATTTGACAATAACTAGTCCAACCTGAGTTGTTCGTTAGTATTGGCAAATTAGGGGCTTTATTTATTATAAAACAATAATATGAGTTGAAGAAAAATGCATTTTCTGGAGTGAATTCCCGATTTGGGAATGTTTTTATGCTTCCGATATAGTTCGCGCATCAAACCTATTTTAAATTCAACTCTCCTAACTTTGAAACGTAGTAATATCAAATTTCAGCGTACTTGGGAGTCAGGGCTTTTATATCGAATTATCTTAAAATGATCCGCGGCATCAACTTATTGATCGTAGGTTTGACGCAGTATTTTACTGCGATCTTTTTGCTCAGGAACGGAGATGGATCAGCTGTATTTCTTGATGTCAATTTCCTTCTGTTGGTTTCATCTACTGTCATCATCACGAGCGCAGGTTATTTGATCAATGATTATTATGACATAAAAATTGATTTTGTTAATCGCCCCGATCGCGTGATTGTTGGAAAGACCCTAAAAAGAAGGTGGATCATTATCTCACATACTTTCCTGAATATTTTGGGTATTGCCATTGGTTTTTGGCTTTCAACCACTATTGGCTTAATAAATTTCTCTGCCGCTTTTTTGTTGTGGCTATATTCCAATCAACTCAAGCGGCTGCCTTTGATAGGAAATTTAGCCATAGCGCTTCTCACTGGTACCACTCTTTTTCTGGTCGGGCAATATTTTCAGGAGCGGGTTTATTTGGTTTTCTGCTATGCCGTTTTTGGTGCCTTTATCACCTTAATCAGAGAGATTATTAAGGACATGGAGGACATGAAAGGAGATGAAAAATTCGGTTGCCGTACTTTGCCTATCGTTATTGGCACCCTTCGAACGAAGAAAGTAATCAGTTTGATCGCTGTGTTTTTTGGCCTGACTGTTTTTTTGTTGATGTCGCATATCAATTTGATTCTGCCCATTACGCTTTCAATTGTTTTGATTTTCCTCATATTTGCCCTTTTACAGGCCGATACCAAAAAGGGTTATCATCAGTTGAGTACTTTTTGTAAATGGATTATGCTCGCGGGTATTGTTAGTATGATATGGATTTGAAGAAAAAAATAGCAGTTTTTGCATCGGGCACTGGGACCAACGCAGAGAGAATTTTTGAACATTTTAAGGAGCACCCTCAAATCGAAGTGGCTTTGCTCTTTTCTAATAATGCCTCTGCGGGTGTTTTAAATATCGCAAAGCACTATAAAATACCTACCGTTGTATTCAACAGATCGGAATTTTATGACTCCAATGCCATTTTGAACCGACTTGTTCGGGAGGAAATAGAATGGATTGTGTTGGCAGGCTTCATGTGGTTAGTTCCTGAATCATTGGTGAATGCCTTTCCGAACAAAATAATCAATATTCACCCCGCACTTTTACCAAAATTTGGAGGCAAAGGAATGTACGGAATGCATGTGCATGAAGCTGTAAAGGCGGCCAACGAAACGATTTCTGGAATTTCAATACATTTTGTAAACCAGCAATATGATGAAGGAAGCATTATCGCTCAATACTCCTGCCAGATTGAGCACTCAGATAGTGCTGCAGAAATTGCCAAGAAAGTTCAGCGTTTAGAGCATGAAAATTATCCTAAAGTGATCGAAGAACTAGTTCTTAATCAGGTCTAAAATCACTACTTTTGCAAATTCATTAAAAATCCGCCTTAATGTCTCAGGTTAAGATAAAATCCGCTTTAATATCCGTTTACCGTAAAGATAACCTCGCTTCGATTGTGCAGAAGTTAGCATCGCTAGGCGTAGAAATTTATTCTACGGGAGGCACCCAATCTTTTATTGAAGAGTTAGGCGTTGCCGTTACTGCAGTAGAAGATTTAACAAGCTATCCTTCCATATTTGGAGGAAGAGTGAAAACGCTTCATCCAAAGGTTTTTGGTGGCATTCTTCATAGAAGAGACAATGCTGGTGATTTAGAGCAAGCAAGTCAATTCGAAATTCCATCGATTGATTTGGTAATTGTAGATTTATACCCTTTTGAGGCGACAGTGGCTTCAGGAGCCTCGGAACAAGAGATCATTGAAAAGATTGACATTGGCGGTATTTCTTTGATCAGGGCTGCTGCAAAGAATTTCAAGGATGTGATCATCGTTGCTTCAAGAGAACAATATCCAGCTTTAGAAAGCTTATTGGATGAAAAGGCAGGTTTTTCTGAATTAGCCGATAGAAAAAGGTTTGCTGCCCAAGCTTTTGATGTTTCGTCTCACTATGACACAGCCATTTTCAATTATTTCAATCAAACCGAGGGAATTGAAAGTTTCAAAGTAAGCGAAAAGGAAGGCAGAACATTGAGATATGGCGAAAATCCACATCAAAAAGGTCAATTTTTTGGTCCATTAGACGAGCTTTTTGAGCAATTGAATGGTAAAGAATTATCCTACAATAATTTGGTGGATATAGATGCTGCGGTTAGTTTGATTGAGGAATTTGGTGAAGATGAAAACGCCTTTGCTATTTTAAAACACACCAATGCTTGCGGTGTGGGCATTGGAAAGGATGTTCGTGAGGCATATCTCAAGGCATTCGAAGCGGATACTGTAAGTGCTTTTGGTGGGGTTTTGGTTTCGAATCAAACCATAGACTTAGCAGCAGCAGAAGAATTGAATTCTTTGTTTTTCGAAGTTTTGATTGCTCCTTCATTTCATAGCGATGCATTGGCCCTCTTAACCTCAAAGAAGAACAGAATTCTTTTGGTGAAAAAACAGCACTTGACCTCAACCCAACAATACAAGAGCCTATTGAACGGAATCATTGTTCAGGATAGAGATTTGGCCACCGATCATTCTTCTGAGTTCAAACAAGTAACAAAAAAACATACCACAGCTGCTCAGGATCGCGCCTTGGTGTTTGCAAGCAAGATTTGTAAGCACACAAAATCCAATACGATCATATTGGCAAAAGAAGGACAAATGCTGTCGAGCGGAGTGGGCCAAACCTCAAGAGTGGATGCCTTGAAGCAAGCCATTGAAAAGGCAAAGGCTTTTGGGTTTGATTTGAATGGAGCGGTAATGGCTTCGGATGCCTTCTTTCCTTTCCCAGATTGCGTAGAGATTGCAAAGGGCGAGGGAATTGCTGCGGTAATTCAACCAGGAGGCTCAATAAAGGACGATTTGTCGATCGATTACTGTGACCAAAACGACATGGCGATGGTATTTACAGGAACTCGACATTTTAAACATTAAAAGATTTTTTTCAACACTGATAGTTGAGAGTTATTTGTAACTTTCAAAGAACATAAATATAGGAGACTGACTAAATATGGGGTTTTTCGATTTTCTGACAAGTGACATTGCCATCGACTTGGGTACAGCAAATACTCTGATCATACACAAAGACAAAATTGTGGTGGACGAGCCGTCCATCATTGCTATTGACAGGAATACAAATAAGGTTTTGGCCATTGGAAGAGATGCCATGAACATGCACGAAAAGACGCATGAGAACATCAAAACCATTAGGCCATTGAAAGACGGGGTGATTGCCGATTTTGAGGCCGCGGAGTTGATGATCAAAGGAATGATCAAAATGATAGACTTAAAGCGCAGAAGCTTTATGCCATCTTCTCATCGCATGGTCATTTGTATTCCTTCTGGGATTACAGAGGTAGAAAAACGTGCAGTGCGTGACTCTGCTGAGCATGCCAATGCCAAGGAAGTTTATATGATTTATGAGCCCATCGCTGCAGCCATTGGTACTGGAATCAAGATTGACGAGCCCATGGGTTCTATGATTGTAGATATAGGGGGCGGAACCACCGAAATCGCGGTAATTGCCCTTTCTGGTATTGTTTGCGATCAATCCATAAGAGTTGCTGGAGATACCTTTACCAAAGATATTTTGGATTACATGAGAAGGCAGCACAACCTTTTGATAGGTGAAAGGTCAGCCGAAAAGGTGAAAATTGCCATTGGTTCAGCTTTGACGGAATTAGATGATGCACCAGATGATTATGAAATCAGAGGTCGTGATTTAATGACTGGGATTCCTAAAGTAATTAAGATTTCGTATTCCGAAATTGCCTTCGCGCTCGATAAATCGGTTTCAAAAATTGAAGAAGCCGTATTGAAAGCCCTGGAAATTTCTCCTCCAGAACTTTCTGCTGATATTTATGACCGAGGCATTCACCTCACGGGTGGCGGGGCAATGTTGAAGGGCCTTGACAAACGTTTGGCCTTAAAAACCAAACTTCCAATTCACATTGCAGACGATCCATTAAGGGCTGTAGTGAGAGGAACAGGTGAGGCTTTGAAAAACATCAATTCATATAGAGCGGTGCTAATGACCTAATGATGAATGGGCCAATTATTTGCTTTTCTTTATAAATACAGAGCCTTTTTCACATTTTTGATTCTGGAGCTTTTTTGCTTGTGGTTGATTGTAGGCAATAATGACTACCAGAGAAATGCCTACTTTAAAACCACGGCAGGTTTGGTGGGTAGGGTAAATCAGACAGCCGATAATGTGGGCGATTATTTTGGGCTAAAACAGGTAAATACTGAGCTGGCCCAAGAAAATGCCAGACTTAGGCAATTGTTGCTGCAAAGGCCTAAAGCCATGCTTGATTCTACAGAAGTCTTTGCCATCGAGGCAGATTCTACCGATTCAGTTCAATACATACTTCGGGCAGCTGAGATTATCAATAATTCTATTCGGCAAAGCCACAACTTCTTTATGATCAATAAAGGAGAGAAGGATGGTATTCAGCCGGGCATGGGAGTCATTAATCAGCGGGGAATCGTTGGTAAAATAAGGTCGGTGTCTGCAAATTTTTCGGTGGGTATTTCTTTGTTGAATGCCCAGAATCAGGTTTCTGCCAAGCATAAAAACTCTGGCCGCTTCGCAACCATTCAATGGGATGGCGATAGTAGAGACCCTAGGCACGCCCAACTTTTGTATGTCACCAGAGAGGTGAATATTGCGGTTGGAGACTCCGTTTTAACCTCTGGTTTTAGTACGCTCTATCCAAAAGATTTGCTCATTGGCACTGTGGCTTCGGTTGCTCCCGATCCAAATCAAAGAGACTTGAAAGTAGATGTAGCTTTAAGTGTAGACTTTGGTAAACTGGCCTATGTATATGTAATCGAAAATGTGGATCGTCAAGAAATTGATTCTTTGGCCGCCAAAAACCCGATAAAAGACAATGAGTAGAAACTTGATCTTGTTAATCTTCACTTTTCTAGTGTTGGCACTCGTTCAGGTTTTCGTGCTCAAATACCTCGTGCTTTTTGGCGTTGGTTTTTGCTTTTTGTACCTAATGGCGCTATTGTTTTTGCCTTTGGAAATGGGCTTTGCAGGTGCGATGATCACAGGTTTATTACTGGGCCTGACCGTGGACCTCTTTTATAGCACCACAGGAATTCATGCTGCGGCCAGTGTACTCATTATGTTCATCCGCCCTTATTGGATGGCGATAAACAAACCTCGCAGTGGTTATGAAGTGAATGATTTGCCAATGATCTCAAGCTATGGCCTGACATGGTTCATTATTTACGCCTTACCCTTAATTGCCTTGCATTCGCTAGCTGTTTTTTTACTCGAAAGTGGAGGCCAACTTATTGGGCTTTCTTTACTCAAAATGTTCGTTACAAGTATAATTTCGCTGGTTTTTATGCTCGCTATTCAGTACCTTTTTTATGCTAAGTCAAAATTATAATGTGGGAGAGTAGAAGGTTTATTATTCAGGGAATTTTCATTTTAATCGGAGTCATTTTTCTCATCAAGTTATTTGCACTTCAGGTTTTGGACGAAAATTACGCCACGAAGGCTGAGCGAAATATCGTTCAACGCATTGTTGAATATCCTTTCCGTGGTTTGATTTACGACAGAGATGGGGAGCTTCTGGTTTACAACGAGCCAATTTATGATTTAATGGTCATCCCAAAAGATGTAAGGATTCCAGATACAACTGCTTTTTGTGATTTATTGGGCATTGACAAAGAAACCTTCATGACCAATATGAAGGCCGCGAAAAAGTATTCCGCAGTCAAGCCCTCGGCATTTCTAAAGAAAATTTCACAAGAGGAATACGCCCGGATCCAAGACATGCTTTATAATTACCAGGGCTTTTTCGTGAATCCTAGGACCGTTCGTGGTTATACCGCTCCAATACTCGCCAGTGAAGTGGGATACACTGGAGAGATTAGCCAAAGGCAATTGGAGAGAGATACTACGGGCTATTATCAATCTGGAGACAACAAGGGAATTACAGGCCTGGAAGAATATTACGAAAAACAATTGCGGGGTCAGCGAGGGGTCAGTTATAAAAAGGTGAATGTAAGGGGAATTGAAAAAGGCTCTTTTAAAGATGGCGCTTACGACACTACTTCTGTACCAGGCATTAACCTGATCACAACCATTAAAAAAGATTTGCAGGCATACGCTGAAAAATTGCTAGAAGGAAAAGTGGGAAGTATCGTTGCGATTGAACCTGCCACAGGTGAAATTTTAGTGTTGGCTACTGCACCTTCCTACGACCCAAACTTATTAACTGGAAGACAGTTTGGGGATAATTACCAAAAGCTTGCCTCAGACACCACCAAACCCCTATATAATAGAGCTTATATGGGTCAATACCCTGCAGGATCAGTTTTTAAAACAGTACAGGCATTAATTGCTTTGGATGCAGGGGTAATTGGGGCTAATGAACAGATTTACTGTGATATAACGAAAATTGGTGATCACGCTCCGGCAGGTTATTATGATGTAGCTAGGGGAATTGAAAAGTCTTCAAATAACTACTTCCTAGAGGTTATGAGAAGGGTTGTAAATCAAAAGGAAGACCCAAATATTTTCATAGATACGCCCATAGGTTTGGCCAAATGGGCAACGGCTGTACGAAAGTTTGGATTTGGATCTCCGCTAGGTCTTGATGTTCCTGGAGAGGCGAGAGGTCTAATACCAGATGTTAAGTATTATAACAGCTTAATTGGAGAAAGACGTTGGGCATACAGTAATATCCAGTCAATATCAATTGGGCAAGGAGAAATCTTAGTGACACCCTTGCAGGTAGCTAACCTTGCTGCAATCATTGCCAATAGGGGATATTATGTAAAACCGCATTTGGTAAAGGCGTTTGAAAAGGATGGGGTTACAACTCCGAACATCTTAGAGAAGAATTACACTGGAAATGGGACAGATTACTATCCAGCTATTATCGAAGGAATGACTAGGTCAGCGCAAGGTACTTATAGGGCTTTGATCAAAGATATTCCAATTGCCAGTAAGACTGGCACTGCAGAAAATGGAGCTAAAGATGAAACTCTTGATCACTCGGTATTTATGTCCTTTGCTCCGATAGAAAATCCACAAATAGCCATTTCTGTTTATGTAGAGAATGCAGGTTGGGGTAGCCGTGCAGCAGCGACAACCGCAGGTTTGATAATGGAAAAATATTTAAAAGGTTATGTCGAAAAAGATTGGAGAAATAGAGAAGAGTATGTCTTAAAAGGCGACTTTTTAGATGAAATTCAAAGGAAAGCAATCGAGCAGAAGCGTTTGGAAAAGGAGCGTAAGAAGAAGGAAGCCCAAACTAATTGAGAAAAGGAGAATCCATATTAAAGCACCTTGATTGGTCCATTGTATTGCTTTACGTGATTTTAGTAATAATGGGCTGGTTCAATATTTTTGCATCAGTTTACGATCCAGAATCCGCTTCAAATATTTTCGATTTAAGCCTCAATTCAGGAAGACAGCTTTTGTTCATTGGCGGGGCTGTCTTTCTGATTATTATTATCCTGCTTTTGGATTTTCGCATTTACGAGTCCTTTGCCCCTGCGCTCTATGTACTGTTTTTATGCTTGTTAATTGGCGTATTAGTTTTTGGGACTAAAATCAATGGGGCAAGGGCTTGGTTTGATTTAGGCATTTTTCGGTTTCAACCGGCTGAGTTTACCAAGTTGGCCACGGCACTGCTACTGGCAAGGTACATTTCCACCACGGGCGTCAAACTCAATGAATTCAAGCATCAATTGATTGTTTTGGCCATGATCGCTTTGCCTGTTGGCCTTATATTATTGCAGCCCGATACAGGTTCCGCCATGGTTTTTGCCGCCTTGATCATTCCACTTTATCGCGAGGGATTCCCCGCAAGCTATTTGGTTTTGGGCTTTACGGCTGCTGGGCTGTTTATACTCACGCTGCTGCTGCCTCAAATCTATATCATCATTGGCTTGGCGGTATTGGCGGCTATTGCCATTGCGCTTACTGAAAAGACCAAAGGTAGAATCATATTGATTATCGTAGGAGCCATACTCTGTGTGGGCTTTGTCTTTACTACGGATTATCTCTTAAATAATGTGCTCAAGGGATACCAAAAGAGCCGGATTGAAGCCATTTTCAGGCCTGAATTGGTTAACCCGAAAGCAGAGGGTTGGAATTTAGAACAATCAAAAATTGCCATTGGCTCTGGTGGCTTTGCCGGTAAAGGCTTTCTGGAAGGAACGCAGACCAAGTACGGTTATGTACCCGAACAAAGCACGGACTTTATCTTTAGCACTTTGGCCGAAGAACACGGTTGGATTGGAAGCGCTGTTGTGATCGTTTTGTTCCTAATTTTAATGATCAGGATCATATCTATTGCGGAGCGGCAGAAGTTCAAATTTGCTCGGTTTTATGGCTATGCGGTAGCCTCTATCCTTTTTTTCCACTTCACCATCAATATCGCCATGACGATCGGGTTATTCCCCGTTGTGGGTATTCCACTTCCTTTTTTTAGCTATGGAGGTTCATCACTCTGGTCCTTTACCGTAATGCTTTTTGTGCTCCTCAAAATGGATATGCATCGTTCTCAGGTGTTGACTAGGTAAATCAATTGTCAAAAATTGACCTAAGTGAATTAAAGAGTCTTTCAATCAGTCGGAGATCTTTGGTAATTACTTCTGCTGTTGCAGTCATTTCAGGGCTATACTCTAAATCGATATTATATGAGCTAGTAAGGGCATTCTCCAGTATTACTTCTACTTGATAAGTGTCTTCTTTTGGCAACGATGCCATTTTGCTTACCCTGCCATTCACAAATCCATATTCATTATAGGGGTAGTTGTCAAGCTTAAGTTTGACCTCTTGACCCACCTCCACTTTTCCGAACCCTTGTGCTGGAAGGTCTAGAACAGTTTCATAGTTTCCTGTTGGCGGTATTATAGCAAATAATCGATCACCTGAACTGATAAGCTGATTTGTTTTAATACGGCCTGAATAATCAACCCTACCAGAAATAGGGGCTTTAATGGTAAACTCCGTTTTCCACCTTACGATGTAGTTTTCCAGATTGACAATAAGTTCACGGATTTTTGCTAGGAAGGTCATTTTCTGTGCCTGACGTTCAGTTCTAAAATTGCTGATTTGACTCTTTAAATCATTAATAGTGATCTCCATTTGAATGATGCTCCTTTTTATATTCTCTTCTGTTTTGAGCGATTGGTTAAAGGTGGATTGGGCATTAAGGAAATTTAGTTTAGTCACATAGCCTAATTTATATTCCTGCTCCTCCATTTTAAACTTTTCGCGTGCATTTTCAATGTCTATTTTGCTCAATTCAACTTCCCTTTTTAAAATTGTTTCGAGCCTCAGATTGGCGTTAAGCTTACTTTCCAAATCATGGAGATTATTAAATGAGCTTTCATTGAATAAAAAGAAATGATATTCTTCCAAAGCCCCCAATAAGTTAATAACATCTCCTGTCGCTTCATAGAAGTCGATGGCCTCAAAATCTTTGTAAGTCTGATTCAATGAATCTGAGACGAATGCCGAAGCACTGGAAAGCAAGGAATCGAGGTAGTCAATTGATGAAGTTGGAATAGGGTTAATCAGTTCGGCCAATATTTCCCCAGAAAGCACAGTCTCACCATTTTCTTTTAAGACTTTACCGATTCTTCCATTTACATTGCTTACCACAAAGGCAGGAGGGATATCGGTTGAAATGGTGGCTTTACCAATGATCACATCTGGATACTTTATAAAATAGCTTAAGAGTAGGGCCATAATCACCATAGCAATAAGAACGGTATTTCCCCATTTGATCATCCAGTTGGGAGGCCTGTTGAGGATGTCTTGAACTTCCTCTGACCGGAGTTCTATATTTGAATGCTTACTTTCTTTAGTCATTAATTCCCTAGTTCTAATTGATTTTTGACCAATTCAAAATATGCACCTTCCTGATCAACCAATTCTTTGTGCGTACCAGTTTCAACAATTCTTCCCTTGTCCAAAACAACAATCTGGTCTGCATTTTTTACAGTGCTTAATCGGTGTGCAATCACCAGTACAGTTTTATTTTGAAAGAACTTGTCCAAGTTTTCCATTATGGTTTTTTCATTGTTGGCATCAAGTGATGATGTTGCCTCATCAAAGAACAGAAATTTTGGGTCTTTGTAAACTGCCCTTGCAATTAAGAGCCTTTGTTTTTGGCCAGTGCTCAGTCCAGTGCCTTCCATACCTATTTTGGTATTGAAACTCAAGGGCAGCGATTCTACGAAATCTAAAAGATTGGCCACTTCAAGGGAGTGCAATAGTTTGTCCTTGTCAATCACCTCATCTCCAACCGCTACATTACTGGCAATGGTATCATTAAAAATGTAGCCCTCTTGCATCACCACTCCACACTTGTCCCTCCAGGCATGCTGGGAAATTGTGCTGAGATCACTTTTCCCGATATATATTGACCCTTCACCGAGTTCATAAAACTTGAGCAGTAATTTCATCAAAGTAGTTTTGCCACTGCCGCTTACTCCAACAACAGCTGTTATTTTATTGGCGGGTATGGTAAGGTCAAGCTCTTTTAAAACGTTGACATCAGAACCTGTATATCTAAAACTGAGCTTGGATAAGTGAATGTCTTGATCAATAGGCACAGGTAAGTTCTTTTCCCTGTCATGTTGCTTTTCATCTTCTTTGTTATGGATTTCACCTAGTCTGTCTAAAGAGATTTTGGCATCTTGAACTTCCCTGATAAATCCGATCAATTGTGCCACTGGCGAATTCAATTGACCAACTATATAGCTTATGGCCATCATCATACCTAAAGTAATCTCTCCTTGAATGACCAATGAGGCAGAAAGCACGCTGATCAAAATGTTTTTGAATTCATTGATAAAGGAGGAACCTACACTTTGGTACTGTTCCAAGGCCAGCCCTTTGATTGAAAGTTTAAAAAGCCTCGCCTGCAAGTGTTCCCATGCCCAACGTTTTTTCTTTTCGGCATTGTGCAGTTTGATTTCCTGCATGCCATTGATCAGTTCAATGACCTTGCTTTGTTCACTGCTTACTTGGCTGAATCTTTTGTAATCAAGGTCTTTTCTTTTTTTAAGAAAGATTACGATCCATAAAAAGTAGAAAACGCTTCCAGCAAGAAAGACTAAAAAGATTTGAATGCTATAGTAGGCCAATACAAAGCCGAATATGAATAGGTTTAAGAATGAGAAAAGAACGTTAAGTGAAGAGGTAGTCAAAATCCGCTCTATCCTTTTATGATCATTGATCCGCTGAAGAATATCTCCTGTCATTCTCACATCAAAGAATGAAATCGGTAGGTTCATAAGTTTGATGAAAAAATCAGAAATCAATGAAATATTGATTCTTGCACTGATATGGAGTAATATCCAACTGCGGATTACCTCTAATGCTGTTTTCCCAAAAAACAAGAACAACTGGGCAATCAGTATTAAATAGACAAACTGGATGTCCTGATTTTGGATACCCACATCTACAATACTCTGTGTAAGAAAAGGAAAAACCAGCTGTAATAAACTGGCTGCCCCCAGTCCAATGACCAGTTGTATTAATAATCGCTTATACTGAAAGAGATACTTTGATACAAACTGGATTCCATAGCCTTTTTCTTCCTCATAGTTCTCTTGATAAAATTTTGGAGTGGGTTCTAACAAGAGGGCAACCCCTTCTTGACTACTTTCTTTTGCATTGTTCCCAATCCAGTGGGTTAAGAATTCCTCTTTTGAGTATTCAAGTAGTCCAATGGCCGGGTCCGAGATATAGACTGTGCCTCTTTTGATTTTGTAGACCACTGCGAAGTGGTTTTTGTTCCAATGGACTATGCAGGGGAATGGTGTTTCCTTTTGGAGCACTTCAAAATTCATTTTTACCCCAATGGTTCTAAAACCAATGGCTTCTGCAGCATCACTCAATCCCATCATAGTACTCCCCTCTCTTGTGGTTTCACACAGGTCGCGCAGCTTCTGGATTGGAATTGTTTTTTTGTAATGCTTGGCTACAATTTTAATGCAGGTAGGACCGCAATCTTTTTGATCCTGCTGAGTAAAATGAGGAAAGTTAATCATTAGCAATATGTTGATTGATTAAAGTCCTTATTTGATCAGAACCGGGTGCTGATGTGTTTTCCGAAAGAATGTTACCTTTTCTATCCATTAAGATAAACCTAGGTATCTCGGTTACTTTCCATTCATCTGTCAGAATTTTTGATTTCCTTGGGTTTACGCTAAGGAAGCTGCTTTTATCCTTTAAGCCAGCTCTTTCTACGCCTTGGAGCCATTTGCTTTTATAGTCATCTATGGAAATGTAAATAACACTGAGTTTTTCCGAATACTCTTTTTCGAGTTCCGTTGTGGCATCAAACTGCTGGAAACAAGGGCCGCACCAACTGGCCCATAAATCGACTAAGACAAGTTCCGTTTTGCTGGATTCAATAACATTTTGTAAAGGAAGTAAATCATTATTGAGCGAGGTTAAGTAGAGTGAATCTTCTGACAAGTTTTGAAACTTGTCGGCATCTATCATGTCCTCAATTTGTCGAGTAAGCAAGGCTTTGGATCCAGAATCTAGTTTTATGTTTTGAACTAAATCCTGGAACAAATCGATATCAGGGCTCTGTTCAATGAGCTTTTTAATTGCCACGGAATTCAGCTTTCTCAAAATGTCTCCTGAGAAATAATTGGGCATTTCTTCTAAGGCTTTTTCATAGTCTAAAACAGCGGAGTTTCCTTTCCTTTCAAATTTGCCTTTAAGGATATAGCCAGAGATAAAAGTAGACAAGAAATTATCTAACAAGCCATAACCGTTTCTTGATAATAATTCATCATTTAAATTATTGAGAAGAAAGGTTTCAAAATAGGGGTCGCCTGATCGTATATGTTTGAGAAGTGACTGGTATAATACTTGAAAGAATAATTCGTCATTGTAATAGTTATATGAGCTAACCCTTAATTGATCTAGTGCGTTTAGAGAATCAAGTAAATTAATTTTGAATTGATAGATTTCTTTCTGCGAATCAAACAGCTCCCTATACTCATCTTTATTTTCAAGAATCTCAGCAGTACTTTTTTGCTTCATTCTCCCAGTAAATCTTTTTGATTCAAGATTAATTAGCCCCTCCTCTTGTTTTATTGGTTTTGTATTGGGGAAAGGTTCAGAAAATAAGTATTCCACATTTTCTTTATCCTTAAATTTTAATCTAGCTAAGCTATCAGCTAAGTCAAAAAAATGAATATCAGCCCAAGCGCGCTTTTGTTGATCGGCCAAGATTCTAAATGCATCTTTCTCTGTCCTAATCGTGATCGTGTCATTTGGCTCAACGGTCATTTTGTGCCAAATGAACATGCTCTGCTCTATATACAGCATCTTGGGCGTATCAGTAAAAATACGAATGGTATCGTATGAGAGATTTGCCGTATAGGTTTTAGAGTCATCTCCCATGGTTTTGACTAGCATTGAAGAGTTTACTGGATTATTGAATATGAGCGTCACAGATGATTGTGGTATAATTGGCTCTGTAATGACAAGAGCTTCTTCTTTATTTTTTGAACCGCAACTAAATACAAAAAAGAAAATCAACACTGATATAATTAGGCGTAGTGCTTTCATATCTTGAGTTTTAAAATTTGGCCTTGTCAGAAACACAAGGCCAATAAAATTATTGAATTCAATTCCAAGGGCAACTGTCGCAACACCAGTTTGTAACTGTCCCAACTACCTGAACACCGGCAAATGTTGGGAAGTTTACGTAGGTGCCTAAGCTATCTGACGCCTCATCTATTGTAGCGCCATTACCATTTAAGTCTGGTACAGGATGCCAAACACCCTCCACCTTGACTCCACATCCACCACCTCCGTTAATAGCTTTTTGTTTTTCTTTTGGGAGCACGCTGGCTCCTTCAATGTTTAAAATGTTGTTTAACATAATTGTAAAATTTATTAACTAAAATTGCCCCGAACATTTACAGACACTCGAGGATTTGTGTCTTCCTTCGCGAAAGGATGTTCTCTGCGCCCTAAAGCGAGGCACTTTTTTTTGAAATCAGCTCAATTTTTCTTTATCATCCGTAATTTCAATT
>PCUU01000012.1:1820-48088 GCA_002786855.1 Cytophagales bacterium CG12_big_fil_rev_8_21_14_0_65_40_12 | reverse complement strand
AAATTCTCCTTGGTTGGTCGATAAGCTCGTTGCTTTTCCGCCTGCGCTGTTAATTGACTTTACTTCATGGTTAACCAGTATTTCAACTCCTTTTTCTTTCGCAAGACTTTCAAGCGCTTCAATAATTTTATACATGCCCCCCTCAGGATACCAAGTGCCTAGAGACATGTCAGCATAATTCATCAAGCTATAAAGAGCCGGAGTGTTTTCAGGTAATGCCCCCAAAAACAAAACAGGGAATTCCATCAACTGAATCAGTTTTTCATGTTTGAAGAACTTTCTAACATGTTTAGCCATGGATTGGAAAACATCCATTCTAATGACATCCACGAGTAACTTTGGATTTGAAAATTCTAGCAATGATCTCCCAGGCTTATATACCAGGTCATTGATACCAACTTGGTATTTATACTCAGCTTGTTTTAAAAACTTACGAAGCTGCAATCCTGCACCAGCTTCGATGGAATCAAATAGCGCTTCGAGTTCCGTCATTTTTGCTGGTAGAGGCATAAAATCATCTTTGCCGTAAATCACCTGGTAAGAAGGATCGAGGCGAATGAGCTTGTAATAATCCGAAGTTGACTTACCGAATTTGTTGAAGAAGGCTTCGAATACATCGGGCATCCAATACCAGCTTGGCCCCATATCAAAAGTAAAGCCCGCCTCAATAAACTGGCGGGCTCTTCCACCTATAGTGGAGTTTTTTTCTAAAATTTTTACTTTGAAACCTTGGTCGGCCAAACAAATAGCGCTCGACAAACCTGCAAATCCAGAACCGATGACAAGTACTTCGCCTTTTTTCATAGAGGCTAAACTACTAGCGAGTACCGTATGTTGTTAACTTTTCCTTCAAAAGTTTGCGGGCAATGTGAATTCTGTTTTTTACGGTTCCAATTGGAATTTCTAGTCTTTCAGCAATTTCTTGATATTTGAAACCACGGAAGTACATCATAAATGGTGTTTTGTAAACGTCATCTAGTTTGTCAATGGCTTCATTAATATCTCTTAGAGCAAAATCCCCATAAGCTCTATTTTCAATTTTACTGTCGGATGAATTGATAAAATGTAAATTATCGGTAGTGTCGATGAAGGTTCCTCTTCTCACCATTTTCTGATAATTGGTGATAAAGGTGTTTTTCATGATGGTATATAACCAAGCTTTTAGATTTGTTCCTTCAGAAAATTTTTCTCTGTTTTTGAAGGCTTTCATCAAAGTCTCCTGAAGCAAGTCATTTGCATCTTCAGAATCCTTAGTCAATTTCATGGCAAATGGCTTTAAAGACTTTGTCATCTGACTAATTTCGTGATTGTACTCAAGAGCTGTCATGGTTATTAAATTTTGTTTAAGCAAATATGGTGATCAGTTAAACAAAACACAAGCAATTTTGTGGAATCTTTTTTTTGAATGATTAAACAAATTGTCATTTGTATGGGGCGATACAAGGCAATCCCTAATAAAATAGGCTCTCACAAGGAATGAGAGCCTATTTTATGTACGTACACTTAATTTAAATACACTTAAACAAAATATATTTCTTTTCGAGTAGGCCTCGATGCTAGGCAGGTGTCGCCACTGCCATTGAATGCTCTTCCAAGAAGGATATCAGATTGGGCAGACTGGTAATTTGAATTACGTTTTCAGGCAATCTTAAGTCTTGCCCAACCACCTGCCTACCGCTGACCAGAATTTTACTTTTCGGGAATAAATTGGAGAGATTTTTTAAATATTCATCTGTGGTCATTTCTAATGGTTTCGAAGTTAAAACCGTTAGTAGATATTCCGGCTGATAGGTTTCATAGGCCAAACGCAAATCCCCGATAGGCAAGGTTTGTCCTAAATAGATGACCCTGTTGTTTCTAGCTTTGATCAAATAATTGGCAAAGAGAAGGTTCAATTCGTGAAGCTCGCCTTCGGGCAGAAAGAGCATGTATTTAATGGCATTGGCGTCAGTTGCTGGATATTGTCCATCAATTGCAACCATTATCTTTTGTCTGATCAAATGAGTGATGAAGTGCTCTTGGGCGGGATTTATGGCATCAGTCACCCACATGATTCCAATTTTGGCAAGGAAGGGAGTTATCACATTCATCATGGTTCTTTCGAACCCGATTTTTAGAATATTGGTGCTGATGATCTTCTCAAACCGCTGCTCGTCCAAATCGATCATCGATAGGGTTAAAGCATAAATTTGATCTGCGAAATTGGTCGACTTTTCCGAAACTTCAATTACTGCGCTAAACATCTCTTCTTTGCTCATCGAAGCAATTTTAGAGATCTTATAGCCATTGTCTTTCAAAAGAGATACGTTGAGCACAAGCTTTAAATCTTCTTGATCGTAAAATCTAATGTTGGTATCCGTTCTGCTGGGTTCGATCAAAGCATAGCGCTGTTCCCAAATGCGGAGTGTATGGGCTTTAATGCCCGATAAATGTTCTAAGTCCTTGATTGAATAATTTGCCACTGTCAGTTCTTTCCTTCTTCACTAAAATACTTTTTGGGGACAATGAATAAACCGAACGAGACTGCATCGTCTTTTTCGTTCGTTTTATGATGGTCTCTATGCGCTTTTGTAATGGCCCTGAGGTATTTTGTTTTTGGCCTACCTAGTAAATTCAACCTCTTGTGTATGAGCACATCGTGAAGAAAGAAATAAAGCAAACCGTAAAGACTGATACCGCAGCCCATCCAAAATCTATAATCTAATGCCGAAGCACCCAATAATATGAGCGTTACGGCAATCCCTCCAAAAAGAAGGGTGAATAAATCATTGAGTTCGAAATATCCCTTGGTGTGTTGATGATGGGTTTTATGAATCTTCCAAAGCACGCCATGCATGACATACTTGTGAATCCACCAAGAGAATGTTTCCATCAGCACGAAACCTATCAAAAGCCACAATACTGCCATCATCATAAAATTGAAAACCAGAGATCAGAAGTTTTGTTTAAGCAATTAGTAAAATATGTTCAACAATGCAAAAAAGAAAAACTGAATAATTAAAAGTATCACGGCCAATGGGTTTATTTTTTCGAAACGAAGTTTTTGAAAAAATGCATGGAGCAAGAATGACAGCAAGAACCAGCCAATGTAATTTTGCATGGGCACCTCAATGGTAAACCAAGTCCAAAAATCGAACGCAATTGCTGCGGGTTCGATTAGAAAGTCCAAGAGCAGCATGATTAGCGCACCTAAGACAATGCGAAGCCAAAAATTCTTTGTTAGGCGGTTACTGGTTATTCCTGAGACGTAGATAAGGATTGCCCAATTTAAACCTATAGACAGCGGAACGTCAAATACTTTGAAACCTAGAGTATTGCCATAAACATATTCTCCGAAGATTAGCCCAGTTTTTACACCCAGCACTTCGACAAAATAGCCAATAAGAAAGGTGGTGATTATGAATATAAAGTAGTGAGCACTTTTTCCTTTTTCGAAATGGAATATAATGCCTGCAGTAACCAGTAGATTCAATGGAGTAAGATTTTGAAAAAGTGCCCTGGTGGGCTCATAGATCAGTCCAATAGCACCTGCTAGGTGAGTAGCGATCAAAAAGGCCGTTGCCAACCTTTGATTTCTGATTCCCGTTGAAAGTAATTTTTCAAGCATAATGAAGAAAAGCCCTTAACATTCTGAAATGTTTTAGAGGTCTTAAATGATTCTGATAAATTTGCAGTAAATCTAATGCATATGATCTTATACAATGTTACTGTGGCTATCGAAAAGTCTGTGGAAGAGGATTGGAAGGTGTGGATGCGCGACATTCATATTCCAGAAGTGATGGCGACAGGTACTTTTGTTGAGTTCAAGTTTTTTAGGGTAATGAGGGAAGAGGAAGATTCAACGTCCTACAGCATTCAGTACTTCGCTGATGACTTGCTCAAAGTCCAAACCTATGTGGCACAACATTCACCAGCGCTTCAGCAAAAGAGTCAAGAGGCTTTTCCTGGCAAGTTTGTTTCATTCCGAACTTTACTTCAGTCTGTAGAGTAATTATCAGGTCTAGAACAAATAAAAAGTTTACCTTAATGGCAGAGTAAAAAATTAAATTTAGTTGGGAATAATGGATGGTAAGCTCAATTTTCTAACCAAAGATTTGATTAATGAAGCCGCGGCTAAGATTAATGAGAAAGGCATTCCCGCAAAACGAGTTGGAACAACTTACGCTGTAGAAATAAATAATAAAGAGTATCCGTATAAATTAATAGTTTCAGAAGCTGCTAAACTTGCTGGGGTCAATCTTGAGCCGAGCTTCTTCAACAGTAGCAGAGCAAATCGTTTTAAATTTGAAGAGGAGTTTGGGTTTAGAGTAGTTAACAAGAACTATCCAATTACTTATTGGCATTTGCAGATGTTTCTTCCCCAAGGAAGAGGTGGTATGGAGATAGATTCAATCAAGCTGCTATACGAAGAGCCTCCATTAATTGCTACTGGGGAGTGGGATAACCGACAATGCATAGATTTTAAAACAATAATGACCATTGGTGATATTGTTTGTGTCAAAGAAGGGAAAAGGATATTGGCACTTTGTAAAGTGACTAGTGAGAACTTCAAGGATAAAGAACTAACGGAAAAATACTTCAATGAAAACTTCAGAGAGGTAGAAGTATTAGAATTTTATAGTGGCACAACAGATTTTCCGCAACCGCAAGGAACTTTACAAAAAGCAACTGATCCAAGCACTTTGACATGGAATTTTATCAATAATTGGTATACACAACTTTTAGTACGTAAAAACATGACAAAAAATACTGATGTTTTAAAAGCGAAGAAGCAAATTATTCTCCAAGGTCCTCCTGGAACAGGCAAAACCTATACAGCTAAAGACATTGCTGAGGAGATGATTTTTGGTTCGGTTTCTTCTAATAAGAAACAACAAAAAGAGAAGCTTGAGTCTTCGGATCAGTTTGTTTTGGTGCAGTTTCACCCCTCCTATTCTTATGAAGATTTTGTTCGAGGCATAATATCCAAAACAAATGAAAATGGCAATGTTAAATACGAAGTAGAAAACAAGACGCTTGCAAAGTTTGCGCGAAGTGCCATGTCTGCAAAATTTGCAACCTCGCTATCTGAAGAAGACTTTATAGCAGCTAAGTATCTTGATTATCTCTTAATGAAGCAAAGCTTAAAGGAATCTACTCATGTTCCTTATTACTTTAATAATAATCACGAAGTAAGACTTCTGGATGTTTGGTATAAAAATAATTACAGCGGAATTGGAAAATTGAGGTATGAAATTTTTCGAGACGGTAGTTGGGTTATGCCTACCTGGATCGATATTGAAGAGTCATTTACTTGGGAAAATTATAATAACCCTAGCACTTTCGATGACGATTTCATTCAGTCAAGCTTACTAGCCATACAAAGTGATTTTATCGCTTTTGTTGATAGGCTAAAGCAAGCTTCAATAAATCATGTGCTTATTATTGATGAAATTAACCGAGCGAACCTGCCTTCAGTACTTGGTGAATTGATCTATGCATTGGAATACAGAAATGAATCCGTACAAAGCATTTATGGTATTGATGGAGATAATTCTCTTGTATTGCCAGATAACCTTTACATCATAGGTACTATGAACACAGCGGACCGAAGCGTTGGCCATATTGACTATGCGATTAAAAGACGATTCGCTTTTGTAGATGTATTGCCCAATATCGAGATAATCAATAATGAAAAAGCCAAAGAACTCTTCAGGTTAGTATCAGCGCTTTTTGTTAAAGAAGACAATACCAATTCAGAGCACTTGGCTTCTGATTTTGACTATAAAGATGTACAACTAGGCCATAGCTATTTCATGATAAAAGAGGGCTCAGTAGAAGATCAAACAGAAGAACTTAAGATGAGACTACAATATGAAATTTTGCCAATACTTAACGAGTACATCAAAGATGGCATCCTGTTAGAATCGGCTAAAGACAAGTTAAAAGAAATTTCAGGTTTTGGATTTTAAGCTACTTGCATATCGAGAACATCAGAATGAAACATTCCCAAATGATTCATCACTGCTTGTTGAGCAGCGTTATGAAACGCTTTTCAATAAAATACGCAATAGCCAAGATGTAAGCTTACCCTGCTACATCATTAAGCGCACTGAAACCAATTATAAAATAGAGACCAGCTACTTTATCGGGGTTGACTGGATAGTGCCTGAGAGAGCCGCAATTTGCATAAGCCCAAAACTGAATAAGCAGAACAGCGAGGTTGATTTTATAAAAATGCTCTTCTCTTGTCTAAGGCATTCAGATCTAGCTACCGAAATCAATGAGCTTTTTGAGGTAAAATGGAATGAACCACCTATCGAAATCGAGCAAAAACGAGATCTGCTAACCCCCTTCTTGGTTGTAGAGTTTTTGAGCCTTATTAAAACAATTGTCAGAAAAGGATTAAAGAAATCTTATTACAGAGTTGAGCAAAACCTAAATAGCAGGGTTAAGGGTAAAATATCGGTTGGCAAAACGATCAAGCAGAATTTACTTCAAAATAAAAACCTCTACACTGTCTGTACTTTTGAGGAATACGGATTAAACAATCTCGAAAACCGATTACTAAAAAAGGCTCTAACGTTCGTTAAAAGATATCTGCCCAATTACACACAATTGGCTAGTCATCGAGAACTAACAGATACTTTTAACTTCATCAATCCTGCATTTCATACTGTTTCGGACGAAATAGAACTTTCTGAAATAAAGAGCACTAAGGTCAACGCCTTCTATAAAGAATATAAACCCGCTATGGACCTGGCCAAGCTCATTCTAAAGCGGTTTGGCTATAACATTTCGAACACCAAAAAGCAGATAATAAAAACACCTCCATTCTGGATAGACATGAGTAAGCTGTTTGAACTCTATGCCCTTGGCTTGTTAAAGGATAGATTTCAGAAACAAGTCCAGTTTCAATTCAAAGGTTCGGGAAGTGAATTAGACTTCTTACTGAACCATCCTGAATTTAAAATGGTGATTGACACCAAGTACAAACTAAAGTATTTGAATGGGGTAAACCATGAAGATATCCGCCAAGTAAGCGGATATGCAAGACTCGAAAAGGTGTATGAAACTCTAGGTATTGAGAAAGGAAAAACGATCGATTGCCTAATTATTTATCCTGATCAGGAAAACGGATTTGATAACCTAGAAGAAATTAACTTAAGAGATACAGTTATACCTAAATATTATGATATTTTTAAGCTTGGGTTAAAGCTTCCTACAATCAATTGAAATATGCACAACTACTAATATTAATGAATTGATGGCTAAGTGTGATTTCCGAACTTTACTTCAGTCTGTAGAGTAATTTTGGATTTGATCATATTCTAATTTGCAGTTGATCCATCCTGTATCTAAATCAGTACCGAGCTTTTTATAGAAGTTAATGGCGGGTTCGTTCCAATCGAGCACTTGCCACATCACCTGACGGGCGTCAACTCTTTTTGCTTCGTTCACGATGGCGTCTAGCAATTTTTTTCCAGTTCCACTTCCTCTTTTCGCTTCACGAACAATTAAATCTTCAAGATAAATGGCCTTTCCTTTCCAAGTAGAATAGCGATAATAAAAAATGGCTGTTCCAATAATATCATGGCCTTCTTCTGCAACAAAGAATTCGAAAATCGGTTTCTCGCCAAAGCCATCTTCTTCCATTCTGGCCACAGAATTATTGACTTGTTCTGGGGCTTTTTCGTATTCAGCCAATTCTTTTATAAGCTCGAAAACTTGCGCTAAATCGTCCTTAGTTCCTTTTCTTATTTCCATACCTAATTGATGAGGTTGATTTTTCCCGTTCGTTCTTCAGCGATAATCCTATCATTTGCTTGGATTTTCCAGGCTGCAATATAAGTATATTGGCCACTTTGCGCAGGCTGGCCGTTCATTCGACCGTCCCATTGATTGGTTGTGGAATTCGTATGAAAAATCACACTGCCCCAACGATTGTAAATCGTCATAAAGAATTCGAAGGGGCAACTGGTCGTTGGGCCAAAGGTATCATTTACGCCATCCCCATTTGGGGAAAAGGCAGTAGGTAAAAAGATCTTTGGGATGGCTTCGGTTACGGTTTGAGCACCGCTGGTTGTACATCCGTTAGCATCGGTGATCACCACGGCATACTCGCCTTTAGGAAAACCTGTGGCCAAGGCAACAATATCATCAGATAAATCCCATGCATAGCTGTAGGGCGGGGTTCCACCACTTACGAAAGCTTCTAATGTTCCATCGTTTCCGTTTGGACAGGAAATTAAAGTCGAGCGGATCGAATCGAGTACTAAAAGAGGCGGTTCATCGATATTATAAGTCAAATTGAGCGTGCAATTATTTTCGTCTGTTACTTCTAAGGTATATTCCCCTTTGCTTAATCCGTTGATGGAAGGTGCGTTTAATCCATTGATACTCCATTTATAGGTATAGGCACCTGTGCCACCTGTAATATTGGCGATTGCGCTGCCTGTAGCCTCACCAAAACAGAGTACGTTACTAGGTTCAATTGTACCCGTGAGTTGAGCAGGTTGGGCAATGGTGAAACTGAATTCCTTAATACAATCAGCAGCATTGATTTTTACGGAATAATTTCCTGCTGTAAGCCCAGATATTCGATTTTGGTTGGTCGTTCCTTGGTTTGAAGTTTCCCAAACGTAGCTAATTGGGCCTTTGCCTTGAGTTATGGTAATTTCCAAAGCTCCATCATTACCGCCAAAACAACTTACATGCGTAATTTCTTCTTCAAACTCGATCGACTCACGAATGTCAATTTCCAGGACCGGTGAATCACCTTCACAAATATCTGTGGCGGTGGTTGTTGATTCAGTGAAGTAAAGGGTTCCAATTCCAGGGCTGTTCCAAAGCACTTGAATTTGGCTGCTGCCCTGTCCTGATACTATTTGTCCTCCCGTGATGTGCCAATTATAATTTGAGCCGGGCGAACTGATGGCCGTATAGGTGAATTCATTACTAAGTTCATCGAAACAGATATAAGTGTTGCCTGTTGGAATTGAGGGCATTAATTGTTCGTTGACGACTACGGCCAATATAGATTCATACAGGCATTGTCCACTGATGTTGCTTATGATCACCTTGACCTCGGCTGAGGGATTTGTATTTCCCCAATTGATAAAAACTTCGTTCTGTTGGTTAGAAATGGGATTAATTTGACCACCACTTACAGAAAATGTAATCACATAACCTGGAATATCTGGGATGGAATAAGTTGCTCCGATCAGGTTTGGGCAGACAGAATTTGGCCCCGAAATCTCAACATTCTGGCCAATTTCAATTTGGCTTGTCCCCGAAATGTTGGCCAAGATATCTGGTTCGCCAACTTGCCCGCCATATTCAACAATGTAACCCGTTGGCACATATTGCCCTGCCCCTCCTGCATTGGGCAAGTCGTTCCACCTTCCTGGTGGCGTTGACCAGTCCATCATATGCGCGTAGTCTTCATCGCCACTGTTGTTGGGCTCGCCATTGTCCCAGAAGGTAAAACCATTATTGATAGGTCTTCCTAATCCTCCATTTTCAAGTGCTTCAGGGCCAGTAACCCATCGCCAATCGCCTTCAACGTTCTCATCGCTTGCGCCAATCCAAGCGGTGCCCGAGACTCTCGCGAGAATAAAGTCGTGTTCCGCTTGTGTGGTAACCGTGGCTAAGTAACCCTTTAAACCAAATAATTCTTTGCTGGCAGCTTCATTTCGGGCATTGGTCCAAGTGATGTTGGGAATAGGAAACAATTGGTAGAAATGACCATTTTCAATCAGAAAATCCAGATTGGAGAGCGTGGCATTAAAGGTTTTTATTTCGAATAAGGTAGAAGAGGAAATGAAGAACAGCTGATCAAGGGCTTCTTGATATTGAGCAGTACTGGCTTTTCCCGATAGAATGAAAATGCCGTTGGTGTTATCGAAATTGCCTGTAATGCCATGGATGGAGGTAAAAGTAAAAGTATCTGTGTCGGTGTTGAAATTTTTGCTGATTTCAATTTGTAAACCTTCTAACTCATTAGTAGGGTCGCCCTCAATAGTGGCAATGCTGCCAATTGCCAGTGCCATTTCTGGAGTGTAGCAGAAATTGGGCTGTATTGTTAGTTTAATCGCCTCCTGAGCAAAAACCCAGTGGCCAGAAAAAACCAGAACACAGCCTAATAAAAACTTAAAACGGTGGAGAAAGACCTTCAACTTAAACCTTAACGCAGTTTTGGCTTCGCTAATATAGGTTCAGTTTATGCCAATTCTAAATTCGGTCGAAGCCAGTATAAGGTATAAGTACTTCGGGAATTCTAATGCCATGCTCATCTTGGTTATTTTCGAGTATTGCAGCAATAATTCTTGGTAAGGCCAAAGCGCTGCCATTGAGCGTATGCAAAAGTTGGGTCTTTTTGTCTGAATCCTTGTACCTTAATTTCAGTCGATTGGCCTGATAAGTTTCAAAATTACTCACAGAGCTGACTTCTAACCATTTTTTCTGGGCTCCAGAAAACACTTCAAAATCGTAGGTTAGTGCTGATGTAAACCCGATATCTACCCCGCAAAGTCTAAGAATACGGTAGTGCAATCCAAGTTTTTCTAACAAACCAGCCACATGGTTGCACATGCCATCGAGTGCTTTGTAAGAATCTTCTGGTTTACAAATTTGTACGATTTCTACTTTATCAAATTGATGCAGTCTGTTCAAGCCGCGAACATGCGCTCCCCAGCTGCCAGCCTCTCTTCTAAAGCAAGGCGTAAAGCCTGCGTGTTTTACAGGAAGCTGGTCTTCATTCAGTATCACATCTCTATAAAGGTTGGTAATTGGCACTTCAGCTGTAGGAATAAGATATAGATTGTCGTTATTCACAAAATACATTTGACCTTCCTTGTCTGGTAATTGCCCTGTAGCGATGCCAGAAGCTTCATTTACCAAAATTGGAGGCTGTACTTCGCCAAAACCGGCAGCGGTGGCTTCGTCTAAAAAGAAGTTAACCAAAGCCCTTTGTAGTCGCGCCCCTTTACCTTTGAAAACAGGAAACCCAGCACCAGTAATTTTTATGCCCAGGTCAAAATCAATGATATCATACTGCTTGATCAATTCCCAATGTGGAAGTGCACTTTCTGGAAGCACTGGCATCTCTCCAACGAGTTTAACTACCTCGTTATCCTCTTCAGAAGCACCAAAAGGCACAGAAATATGCGGAATGTTGGGGATGGTATATAATAAAGTTTGAAGCTCCTTTTCAACTTCCTCTTTCTTTTCAGCCAAATCTTTACTTTGCGCTTTAAGCTCTGCAGTTCTGATTTTAATCTTATCTGCTTCCGCATGTTGGCCTTGCTTCATCAAAGCACCAATTTCTTTGGCAATGGCATTGGCTTCGGCTAAGTTCGCATCTAAAGATTGCTGGCTTGATTTCCGCATTTCATCCAACTCAATCGCCTTTGCCAGGGTAGCTTCAGCATTAGGAAACTTCCTCTTTTTTAGACCTTCAATGAACCGTTCTTTTTCCGCAATTATTTGACTGACCTGCAACATGATTTTTCGTTTTCGAGGCGCAAATTAAATGAATTCCGACCAAAAAGAGGGGCAAGAAGACGATTAGTATGTCTGTTTATTTAAAATTAGCGTATAAAGCTTGATAAGTAGAAGCGATTGCTCTATACTTGCGTGTTCCTAGGATGACAGTGACTATTTTTCTACACCTCATCTCTCGAATTACTCAAAGAAATAATCAATAATTTTAATTTACTCCCACCATTCGGAAATGGGATTCCCCAAAGAATATATTTATGTACACAATTGAAGAATTGAAGCTAAGGCTCCTTTCAGAATTGAAAGAGATTGCCGAAGCAATGGGCTTGAAAAACTACAAGAAGCTCGGAAAACAAGAAATTATTTACGCCATTCTTGATCATCAGGCACGAATTCCTGATAGTGAACTACCTAAAAAGCCAAGTGCTAAGGTAGAAGTTGAGGCCGAAGAGACGCCTGAAATTCAATCGGAAGCAGGGAATGAAACACCAAGACCTGCTCAAAGAGAAAAAAGAGATAGGCCTGATAGAACAGACCGCGGGCCTAGAAAGGTAGTCCGTGAGAACGTTACAGAAAAAGCTTCAGAATCAGAAAAGCCTGCGCCAAAAGATAAAAGAGAGCCAAGAGAACCGAGAGCGCCAAGAGAAGAAAGAGAAAGTGGAAATCGTCCGCCAAAAGTAGAAGCTTCTGAAACCGATGAGCGCGATAATCAAGAAGGCGAACAGACTGGCGAAAAACAAGAAGAAAGAAGAAACGACAAGCGCGATAACGGCAATATAGACCGAAGGGATAATAGAAAACCGAACAGGCAACAATACAATCAGAGCATCAAAGATTTTGACGGACTAATCGAAAGCGAAGGTGTTTTGGAGATCATGCAAGATGGCTACGGCTTCCTAAGGTCTTCGGATTACAATTACCTAGCAAGCCCCGATGATATTTATGTATCACCTTCTCAAATCAAATTGTTTGGTTTAAAAACAGGCGATACAGTTAAAGGTCAAATCAGGCCACCAAAAGAAGGAGAAAAGTACTTTGCGCTTTTAAGAGTAGAGTCAGTGAATGGAAAGACCACCGAGGAAATTCGAGACAGAGTTCCTTTTGAATACCTCACTCCACTTTTCCCTGAAGAAAAAATTAATCTAAGTACCAAACCAAGCCTTACCTCTACCAGAATTTTGGACATGTTCGCGCCAATTGGTAAAGGACAAAGAGGAATGATCGTTGCCCAGCCAAAAACGGGTAAAACGGTATTGCTCAAAGAAATTGCCAACGCAATTGCTGAAAACCATCCTGAAATTTTCTTGATTATTCTATTGATCGATGAAAGACCTGAAGAGGTAACAGACATGGCAAGAAGCGTAAGGGCAGAAGTAATCTCTTCTACCTTCGATGAGCAAGCGGATCGTCACGTAAAGGTGTCTAACATCGTGCTCGAAAAAGCCAAGAGAATGGTAGAGTGTGGTCACGATGTGGTGATTCTTTTGGATTCAATCACTCGTTTGGCCAGGGCTTACAACACTGTGGTGCCTTCTTCTGGAAAAATCCTTTCTGGTGGTGTGGATGCCAATGCTTTACACAAACCAAAGAGATTCTTCGGTGCGGCTAGAAACGTTGAAAATGGAGGTTCGCTTTCCATTATCGCTACTGCATTGATTGAAACTGGTTCTAAAATGGACGAAGTAATCTTTGAAGAATTCAAAGGTACTGGTAACATGGAACTTCAATTAGATAGAAAGCTTGCCAACAAGCGTATCTATCCTGCTATTGATGTACCAGCTTCAGGAACTAGAAGAGAAGACCTATTGATGAGCAAAGAAGAATTGCAAAGAGTATGGATTTTGAGAAAATTCATGTCCGACATGAACTCAATCGAAGCCATGGAATTCTTACTAGACAGAATGAAAGGCACGAAGGACAACGAAGAGTTCTTGATTTCAATGAACGGATAAATTCTGCATGCAAACTTTAAATAAATGGCGATTATCTTTTGATGATTGCCATTTTTATTGTTAACTAAGCGTAGCCATAGGCTAAGGATTTTAAAATATTAAAAGTACTATTGATCGACTATTGGTTGAGGTAATTAAATAGTCATATCATGGAGCCACCGTACGGGTGGCTCTTTTTATTTTGGCCTTATTTTTTGTTTTAAAATCTGGCTTTGAAGTTTTAGGCCATTTGACTTCATATTTTTAAATTGATTGACATTCTAGCCAGCACTCTATGTACTCCCTCGGTTACGACATTGGCAGCAGCTCCATAAAAGCAGCACTTGTTGATAATAACTCCCTAAGCACGATTGGCACAGCCCAATATCCCAACAACGAAATGGATATTCTTGCAGTAAAGTCCGGATGGGCAGAGCAAGACCCACAATTATGGTGGGAGAACCTGATTTTGGTAACTCAAAAGCTCTTTGCTCAAACGGGTATTGACAGCACACAGATCAAATCGATAGGCATTTCGTATCAAATGCATGGCCTTGTTTTGGTAAATAAGGATTTTGAAGTGCTAAGGCCTTCCATTATTTGGTGTGATAGCCGTGGGGTAGAAATTGGAAATAAGGCATTTGATGAATTAGGTTCTGATTTTTGCTTATGCCACCTACTTAATTCCCCTGGAAACTTTACTGCTTCAAAACTCAAGTGGGTAAAGGAAAATGAACCTCAGGTTTTCGAGCGAATACATAAAATCATGCTTCCTGGAGACTTCATTAATATGAAACTCACAGGTGAAATTAATACTACGATTGGTGGCCTTTCTGAGGCGGTTTTATGGGATTTTAAGAATAATAGGCCATCAGAGGAATTGCTTTCCTACTTCGGTTTCGATCAATCTATTGTACCTGATTTGGTGAATACAATCGGTGTTCAAGGCCATGTAAGCAAATCGGCTGCCCAAAAACTGAAATTGAGCGAAGGAATACCTGTTGCCTACAGGGCGGGAGATCAACCCAATAATGCGCTGGCTTTGAATGTGTTAAAGCCAGGAGAGGTGGCCGCCACTGGAGGTACTTCGGGGGTGGTTTTTGGCGTGACGGATCAATATGCATCAGATAAGAAGTCGAGGGTCAATGGCTTTGCTCATGTAAACCATGCCCCATCAAAACCGAGCTTGGGAATTTTGCTATGCATCAATGGCGCAGGAATACAATACGGCTGGATGAAAGGCCTCCTGGATTCAGGAAAAACGAGCTACACGGAAATAGAAAGGATTGCCGCATCGGTATCCATTAATGCTGATGGTCTGAAAATTCTACCGTTCGGAAATGGTGCGGAACGAATTTTGGAAAACCGAGATATTGGCGGCCGCATCTTAAATATCAACTTCAATCGACACAAGAAAGCACATCTCTACCGAGCAGCATTAGAAGGTATCGCTTATTCGTTTGTCTATGGTTGCCAAATTCTTAAAGAAATGGGCATGAAGATTCAGGTGATGAAAGTAGGCAACGACAATCTGTTTCAGTCTCATGTTTTTTCAACCACAATAGCCTCTGTGCTGGATTGCGAAATTGAGATGTTATCAACCACTGGTGCCGTAGGGGCTGCTAAAGCCTCGGCTGTTGGGGCGGGTCTATTTGATTCCCTCGAAGAGTTGATGCAAGATCAAAAAATAGTGAGTCGATATACGCCAGCAGATAATGCAAACGAGTACAAATCGGGATACGAAGAATGGCATTCCGAATTGATCAAATTATTAACTTAAGTTTCAATCAAAAGAACTGAAAAAATGGGCATTTCATTGGGAGATAAAGAATATTTCAAAGGCATAGGTAAAATATCATTTGAAGGAAAAGGGTCCGATAATCCTTTTGCCTTTAAATATTACGATGCCAAACAATTGGTCGCTGGTAAGAGTATGGAGGAGCACTTCCGTTTTGCCATTGCTTGGTGGCACACCCTCTGCGGCACTGGCGGTGATCCTTTTGGCCCAGGCACCAAAGTGTTTCCTTGGAATTCCAGTGCCGATGCTAATCAAAGGGCCAAAGATAAGATGGATGCTGGTTTTGAGTTCATCACTAAAATTGGCGCTCCATTCTATTGCTTTCATGATGTCGATCTTGTTGATGAAGGGGCGAGCCTTCTGGAGACTGAAAAAAGGCTGGAGGCCATTTCGGATTATGCCCTATTGAAGCAAAAAGAATCCGGAGTAAAAGTGCTCTGGGGCACAGCCAACTTGTTTTCTAACCCGAGGTATATGAATGGAGCTGCCACAAACCCAGATTTTAAAGTGGTGGCCTACGCTGGTGCTCAAGTGAAAAACGCACTGGACGTAACCATGAAACTGGGAGGCGAAAACTATGTTTTTTGGGGAGGTAGAGAAGGCTATATGTCTTTGCTCAACACCAACATGAAAGCGGAGCTAGACCATATGGCCCAATTTCTTCATATGGCAAAGGATTACGCCAGAAGCCAAGGTTTCAAAGGCAATTTCTTCATCGAACCCAAACCAGCCGAACCTTCAAAACATCAATATGATTTTGATTGCGCTACGGTGATTGGCTTTTTAAGAGAATACAATCTACTAGACGACTTCAAATTAAACATTGAAGTGAACCATGCTACTTTGGCCAACCATACTTTTGAACACGAAATGCAGGTAGCGGCTAACGCAGGTATGTTGGGCAGCCTTGATGCAAATCGTGGCGACAATCAAAACGGTTGGGATACGGATCAATTCCCCAACAACATTACAGAAGTGACAGAGGCCATGCTCGTATTGCTCAAATCAGGTGGCTTGCAAGGTGGAGGCATTAATTTCGATGCAAAAACCAGAAGGAATTCTACCGATTTGGAAGATATTTTTCATGCCCATATTGGAGGAATGGACGTTTTTGCAAGGGCATTGCTTACGGCCGATCGAATTCTTCGCGAGTCCAACTATTTGAAAATGTTGGAAGAACGTTACGCCTCGTTTGAAAGCCCTGATGGCAGGCTGTTTGCAAGTGGAAAATTGTCTCTGAGCGACCTTTATAAAATGGCGCATGACAACGGAGAGCTAACGCTTAAAAGCGGAAAACAGGAATTATTTGAAAATATTCTGAACCAGTACATTTAATTACGCAGCCTTTCATGGGTTATGCCAGTAACCTATAATGAAAAGGGGCAGCAATTGACCAAGATTGAAAAGCTTTTGGAACTGATTATCAAGGGTTGCATTGACAACGACAGGCAAAGCCAGAAGGAGCTATATGGCAACTTCTACAGCTATGCCATGAGTATATGCATACGCTATACTGGTAATCAGGCCGATGCCGTTGAAGTACTGAATGATGGTTTTCTCAAAGTCTTTTTGAACATTAAAAAATTTGACATTGAAAAACCCTTCAAGCCTTGGTTAAGAAGAATTCTGGTCAATTCTTGTTTAGATCACATAAAAAAAAATGCCAAGCACAACCAGCTGGCAGATATTTCGGAAGCTGAAGTAAGCCAATCTACGCTCGAGACGCCCGAGCATAATTTAAACTATGAGGAGATATTAACAAAAATTGGTCAACTGTCCCCTGGCTATAGGGCTGTTTTTAACTTGTACGTGATTGACGGGTACAAGCATTCCGACATTGCCTCATTATTGGGGATTACAGAAAGCACATCGAAATCGAACTTGACAAGGGCTAAAGCCATATTGAGAGCAATGCTGGAGAGAGAGGAGGTTAAATATGGATGAGATAAAAAATCCTGAAGACGGCTTAGAAAAATTGGTGAGGAAGGCAGCCGAAGAAGCTCATTTTGAATTGAATGAGCAGGCTTGGAATGCCCTGGACAAGCAACTCGAAACGGCCTTCGTTCCTAAAAAGTCATTGAATTGGCGAAAATTCATTGGGCCAGCCATTCTTTTGGTGATTGTTTCACTCACGAATTTTTGGCCAATAGATGCCGCCTTGATCAATTTCGTGCCAAAGGATTCTAAGGAGGTACCAAAAGAAGCAATACAAGGGGAATCGCTAAAGGTTGAAGAGGCAAATCCAAGTGCAGAGGGAATACAAACAAATGGTGAGGTAAAAAAGGAAAAGCCTTTGGAAAGCCTTACAAATG
The DNA here is from genome assembly GCA_002786855.1 of Cytophagales bacterium CG12_big_fil_rev_8_21_14_0_65_40_12. Classification (GTDB taxonomy): domain Bacteria; phylum Bacteroidota; class Bacteroidia; order Cytophagales; family Cyclobacteriaceae; genus Roseivirga. Next base: position 30,566 of record PCUU01000012.1, on the reverse strand, counting down.
CACCCGCAGTCGAAGAAAAAATCAGAACAAATGTGGCATCGGAGTTTCGCGTTGATGAGAATACCTCTTACTTCTCAGCAAAGCAGGAGCTTATCAACAACACCGCTCAGCCAACAATTGCGCTAATTGATTTGATCTGGACTCCCTTAGGCCTGATATCCGATCAGCCTATTTTTATTGAACTGCCCTCCAACTTTATTTTGAAAGAAGAACTTGAAGACAGCGCAACGCATAAATCGAAATGGGCGATAGCTGCTTTCGTTTCGGGAGATTTTAGTGCTACAGGACTCAGCGGTTTTACAAAACCAGGCACGCTGTATGGGCTTAATGTAGAATATTTTGTCAACGAGCGGTGGAGCTTGATGACAGGTTTTGGATACTCAAATAAGCTATATTCAGCATTTGGCACTGAATACGAAGCCCCAAATTGGACTCAAGGAGTTAGCTATGCGCTCAATAGTGTTGATGCCGTTTGTAAAGTGATTGATATTCCTGTGAATTTTAGAAGGTACTTAGAAACTAAAAAGGATCATCGCTTTTTCACCTCTGCTGGGCTTTCCTCTTATTTGATGTTGCGCGAGGATTATCAATACGATTATAATGGGAATCATCCTGCATGGCCTACAGAGTGGAGCCTTAAGAATAAAAATCAGCATTATTTGGGCATTCTCAACTTTTCTGTTGGGTATGAAAAGCCTCTCACCGATAGGCTTGCCTTGGGGCTTGAGCCATTCTTTAAACTTCCACTTACAGGTATTGGCGCTGGCGAAGTGAAATTTTTGAGCTTCGGGGCGAATCTGGCAATTAAGTGGAGGTAGGCCATCTTTAACTATTTCTGAAGAGAAAATGTGTATATCCAACAATAATTATTGAGATCATAAGGTTTATAAGATATGCAGTATAGCAGGTGCTGCATGTTTTGGTTGAAGAGTAGGGTTGTCGCTCAAAGGCAACCCTACATTTTTTAGCACCATCTCGTCTATAATAAATGAGAATTCTGTTGCTTCGTTTCGGCTTCTTTTAGAACTAGCTACTGAAACCACGCATGTCAGTATCCATTATCATTCCGACCCTTAACGAAGCTATGGAACTCCCAAAGCTCTTGGCTTATTTGGAAAAATTAGATCCACTTCCTTTTGAAATCATTATTTCGGATGGTGGTAGTTCAGATAATACAATTGAACTTGCAAAGAGATTCAATGTCAAAATTGTATCCAATTCTGGATACGGAAGAGCCAACCAAATGCATAATGCAGCTCTTTCTGCCAAAGGCGAAATCCTTTGTTTTCTTCATGCAGATACCTATCCTTGTTTGAGCTTTATCCACTCTATAGAAACTACTTTGAAAGATTCAAAGATTGTGCTGGGTGGATTTCAATCTATCATGAGAGGTCGGAAAATTCGACATTTGATTTCCTTCCATAATCGGATAAAAACTTACTATGCCCCTTTTTTCTATAACCCATACAAAACGGTTTTCAAAGGTTTGAGGCTGTTGTTTGGTGATCAACTCATGTTTTGTAGGAAGGTAGATTATTTAAAGTCAGGAGGCTTTAATCCTGAGATTAGCATTATGGAGGAGGCCGATCTGTGCTTAAAAATGTACCAATTAGGTAAGATTGTTCAAGTGAGGGAAAAGGTTTATTCGTCTGATAGAAGGGTTGTTTATTGGGGAAGTATGAAAGCACATTTTATCTATATTATGATTGTAATTGCTTGGGGCTTCGGAGTTTCTGCTTCTCGACTGGCTAGAATTTACAAAGACATCAGATAGTTCTATCTAAAATAAATGATCAAATTGAAATATGAATTGGGGATTTATTGGCTTTGGCCGAATTGCACGAAAATTTCTAGAAAGTTTAATGACTGTTGATGGTCAAACCGCCTATGCCTTTGCTTCGCGATCTAACGCTTCGGCTTTGAGAGAAGAATTTTCAGAAGTGAAAATTTATGAGAGTTATGAGGCGCTTTTAGCAGATCCTAAGGTCGATATCGTTTATATCAGCACTACGCATAATTTTCATTGTCAAAACGCGATTGATGCGCTTTCTGCTGGCAAACATGTGCTTTGTGAAAAACCGATGGGCATTTCTTCGGCTGAAATTTTAAAAATGGCTGAGGCTGCAAAGACCTCTGGAAAATTTTTGATGGAGGCCATGTGGATGCGCTTTTTGCCTGCTTATCGCGAAGCAATTCGCAGGGCAAAATCAGGCGAAATCGGACAAATAATGTATTTAACAGGAAGTTTCGGCTTCCGATCTATAGATAAACTCACCAAGGATGGGCGATTGCTGAACCCCGATTTGGCGGGTGGCGCCTTGTATGATGTAGGAGTTTATCCGCTCACTTTTGCAGCCGACTTATTCGGTTGGGAGCCAAAGAATTTTGTTGCCCACGCCATCAAATCAGATACTGGAGTTGACGAGAGCATTCAAATTCAAATGGATTTTGGCGGAAATCGATTCGCCCAACTGTTCGGCAGTATTGCTTTGGTGACAAGCAAAGAAGCTTATATTTATGGAGAAGATGGCTTTATTAAACTTCCAATGTTTTGGAAAGCTGAATCATTTTCCATTCACAAAGGAGAAGACATAGAAACGGTCACTTTACCATTCAAGAGCAATGGCTATGTGCATGAAATTGAAGAAGTAATTGGGTCTATCGAGAAAGGGAAAATGGAGTCTTCACTTTTCAGCCTTAACGATAGCTTAATGAGTGCTAGGTTGGTAGAGAAAATTCTATCCTCCATATTGAATAAGAATTAAAGATTACTGTTATGCCAAAAGGTTTTTTGATCGATCAAGACGGGGTTATTTATGTCGAAAACAAATTAATTCCTGGTGCGGATAAGTTTATCCAAACCCTTCAAAAGGAAGGAATCCCCTTTACTTTCATGACAAATAATAGCCAACGCAGTCCATTAGATGCCGTACGCAAGCTCGACAAATTGGGCATACATGTCGAGGAAGCGAATGTTTATACTAGTGCAATGGCAACAGCGCATTTTATGGGGCAGCAGTTTCCCAATGGTACGGCCTACGTTTTGGGTGAAGGAGGACTAATTTCTAGCCTTCATGAACACGGTTTTACTTTGGTTCAAAATGATCCAGATTTTGTGGTAGTGGGTGAAGGCATCAATTTCACTTTAGAAATGGTGCGGAAGGCAATCGACTTTATATTAGATGGTGCAAAACTTATCGCAACCAATCTCGACCCCTCACCGCGCAAAAAAGGCTGGAATAACTTGGGTATCGCGGGCATAGTGTCTATGATCGAATCGGCCACGGGCAAAACTGCTTTTTCAGTGGGTAAACCAAGCCCTGTAATGATGCGCCAAGCGCGAAAGCACATTGGCCTGGCCACGGACGAAGTGACTGTAATCGGAGATACCCTCGCCACAGACATTCAGGGTGGCGTTCAAGTAGGTTATAATACCATCCTAACACTTTCGGGAATGTCGAAAAAAGAGAACATCAATGATTTTCCTTTCAAGCCTGATATGGTAGTTGATTCCATTGCCGACATCAAGTTGCCTTTACCTTGGTGGAAATAGTGTCCGAACTTTCGTAGTTGGATATTAATGTTTGCGTAAGTAGGTTTGATGCAATTATGAATTCTCAAATTTCGCTCGAAAATCATAGGGCATTGGCAAGCTTTGCACTCGATGCCGGTGCATCAATCAGTTCATTGCAATTGTCATCAGGCAACTCAACTCGAGCGCTTCTAGCCTTTCATCCGAATTATCAATTCGAAAATGCTTGGTTATTTCCTTTTCCCAATAGATTGAAAAACGGCATTTATACCTTCGAGGGCCAAACTTATCAATTTCCACAAAACGATATGGAAAACCGCCCGAATGCCCTTCATGGTTTCATCAGCAACAAACATTTTGAGATTGTCCATAGAACGAAGTCCGCGTGTACCTTGAAATATGAATACAATGGGGATTATGCCTATTACCCGTTTGCTTTTAGCATTACCCTTGGCCTTGAACTTTTGCCTGATGCGTTGACTTGCAATGTTATGGTAAAGAATACGGGGCAACAAAATATGCCATGCGGTTTTGGTTGGCATCCGTATTTTGTTGCAGATGAAGGCTTGGAAACCCTAAGTTTGAAATTGCCGGGTTCTACCATTGTGGAGCTAGATCCTTTAGGAATACCAACTGGCAAAGAACATCCTAGCCACTGTTTTGACGAGAGTCGGGTGATCCATGATACGCATCTTGACGACTGCTTTAGACTGAACTTAACCAATGGCCTTAGCCAATCTGAACTGCTTTTTGAGAACGGTGATTTAATTGAGATTTGGCAGGATGCATCTTTTCCGTTTACTCAAGTCTATACGCACCCAAGCCGAAAGTCCATTGCTATCGAACCAATGACCTGTGGAGTAAATGTGCTAAATTCTGGCGATGGACTCATTGTTTTAGCGCCCGACCAGTCCAAATCCTTCAGCTGTGGATTGAGGTATATTGTACGCTAATCCACCTGCTACTTATCCTGAAGCACCAATATTGGCATCGGAATATGCAGAATGATCGATTTGGTTTCGCTTGGCTTGGTCAACCTTTCAATAAAACTATGTTGCTTCGAAATCATTGCCAATAGCTGGATTTTCTCCTTGTTTACCAAAGCCATGAGCCCTTGTTCCAAGTCGTCATCTTTCCTAAAAATAAATGAGTGGTTAACGTGCTTTAGGTATTTCTCCATACTTCTGGCAATTTCCAGCTCTTGGTTTTGAAGCGTGTCTTGGTGGTCAATGTGTACTATATACAAATGAGCATAAAAGGCTTTGGCCAGATCGCTTATAAAATGTAGTACCTCATGAGAAGGAATGTCTTTGTAATCACCCGCGAGGGCAATTTTGTTCATTTGGGTGAGATCGGCATTCTCGGGAAGTGCCAATACAGGGCATTTCACGTGTTTAATTACGTTGTAGGTGTTGGTGCCCAAAAGTGCGCCAATAAATCCCTTGGCTCCGTGAGTGCCCATTACAACCAGCGCATCTTCTTCTTTATTGATTTGTACATTCACTACCTCGGGCAGCGGACCAAACTGCACAACACTTGTGTATGTTAATCTTTCAATCAAAGGAAATTTGGATACCAAGTCCTTAATGTCTTTTTCAGCTTTATCTTGGAGCTCATCAAAGCCATAATCTGTTAGCCCAACCGGGGCTCCTTCAGCAAAACCAATGGGCAGCGTAAGTGCATGGCATAAGATCAGCTGAGCGTGCAATCGATCAGCCATCGTTATCGCATTTTTAAGTGCATTGGTTGAACAATTGGAAAAGTCTAGGGGAACAATGATCTTTTTCATGATTTCAGTATTTAAAGGCGACCTTACTAAATCATATTAAAGCTATGTTGGTATATTTAGAATTCAGATGACCTGTGTCAGCGCAATGGATGATTTGAATCATGGCGTACAGAATTTATGAGGATTCCATATTTAGATTTAAAACGACAATACAGAACCATTCAAAACGAAATGGATGGGGCGGTTTCTGCCTTTATTGCCGACCAGCACTTCGTTGGAGGTGATAAAGTCGCCACTTTTGAATCCAAATTTGCTAAAGCACATCATTCTAAACATTGTATTGGAACTGGAAATGCGACAGATGCCCTCTTCGTTGTACTCAAAGCCCTGCAAATAGGAGCAGGAGATGAGGTAATTGTGCCTGCACACGGTTGGATTTCGGCCGCTGAAATGGTTGCTCTTACGGGGGCAAAGGTGGTATTTGCCGATGTAGAATCTAAAACTTTCGGCATCTGTGCCACTGATGTAGCCTCTAAAATCAATTCAAAAACCAAAGCCATAATCGCCATTCATTTGTATGGTCAGATTTGTGAAATTGAGGCGCTTTGTGAATTGGCTGAACATCATAAAATTCATCTGATCGAAGATTGTGCGCAGGCCCATTTTGCAACCTTTAAGGGTCAATCAGCCGGAAATTGGGGGATTGCGAGTGTTTTTAGTTTCTACCCAAGCAAGATGCTTGGCGCCTATGGAGATGGAGGCGCAATTTTGACAAATAGTGATGAACTGGCGTTGGCTTGCAGAAAATTTGCCAATCACGGAGGCCTTTCAAAAAACAATCATGAAATCAAGGGGATCAACAGTCGGTTGGATGCATTGCAGGCACAAGTGCTAATGGTCAAGCTCAATTTTGTTGAAGACTGGATTGATCAGAGAAGGGAAATTGCAGCATTTTATTCAGGACAATTAAAGGGAGTTGGTGATATTCAAGTGCCCTGCATGGTTGACCATTCCAAACCAAATTTCCATATCTATGTCATCAGGACACAACATAGGGATGCTTTGAAGCGCCACTTGGAAAATCTGGGAATTGGCACTGAGATCCATTATCCAGTCGCATCGCCATTTACCACAGCCTTCAATGATAATAATTGGGAGGCATCAGATTTTCCTTTAAGCTATCAGCTTCAGAACGAGGTGCTTTCCTTGCCCATTTATCCAGAATTGAGTTCGGAAGAACTACATTTTATAGTTGAACATATTCAACTGTTTTTTGCCTAAAATAAAAGGCTGCTTCTTTTCAGAAACAGCCTTTTCTTAGTTAGTAGTTTATTTGTAGTTGTCTTAAGAAGCTTTCTTCAATAGTTTTTTAATCTCTTCGGAACTATGTGTTTTATGGTCTAGAATGCTTTCCCCATGTTGACTTAAATCTAAGCCCATTTCTTCAGCTGCTTCGCTAACCCTCATTGGGATGATCAAGTTAGTGAGTTTAAACAATAAATAAGACATGCCGAAAGTAAATCCACCGACCAAGAATATGGCGGCTAGATGTCTCAAAAAGGTAGTAGGATCTCCATAGATCAAACCTACATCTTTAGCGAAAACACCAGTGAGGATCATCCCAACGATTCCACCTACTCCATGGCAGGGAAACACGTCAAGCGTGTCGTCAATTCCCGTTTTATTTTTGTAGTAAACCACAATATTTGAGATTATGGCACCAGCCACCCCAATGAAAATACTTTGACCGATCGTGACAAAACCTGCTGCGGGGGTAATCGCCACCAAGCCCACAACGGCCCCAATAGATGCTCCCATGCCGGAGATCTTTCTTCCCATTAAGGCATCATAAAATACCCAAGCCAACATGGCTGCAGCTGATGCCACAGTGGTTGTTGCAAAAGCTAAAGCTGCGCTTTCATTGGCACCTAGGGCAGATCCTGCGTTGAATCCAAACCAGCCAAACCACAAAAGGCCAGTACCTAAAAGCACAAAGGGTACGTTGGCTGGCTGATGGTTTGTACCATGATTTTTTCTTTTACCCAGAATGATTGCGGCTGCAATGGCTGCAAATCCTGCTGACATATGCACTACGGTACCTCCCGCAAAATCCAGCACTCCCCATTTTCTCAAAAAACCTTCGGGATGCCAGGTCATGTGTGCCAATGGTGCATATACGAGCAGGCTGAAAAGCAGTATAAATACTAAAAAGCTCGAAAACCGCACTCTTTCGGCAAATGACCCAGTGATTAATGCTGGAGTAATGATGGCGAACTTCATTTGAAAAAGAGCAAACAAAACAAATGGTATAGTGGGAGCCAAATCGGCTTGAGTTGCACCACCAACTCCTTTAAAAAAGAAGTAAGTGCTGGGATTACCTATAATGCCACCAATGGAATCACCAAAGGCTAAACTGAAGCCGCAAATGACCCATAAGAGTGTAATGATACCCATACAAATAAAGCTCTGAAGCATGGTGGAGATTACACTGGTTTTATTCACCATTCCACCATAAAAAAAGGATAGGCCTGGCGTCATGAGCAGTACCAAACCTGTTGCTGCGAGCATCCAAGCTGTGTCGGCACCGCTGATGTTAGCATCGGCTACAATTTCTCCATTGTCTACATCGAATAAACTAATGAGAGCAATCAGTATTAAAATTGTAAACCCCGGGATCCACTGTTTTCTAATCATTTTATGAAATGAAGTTTAGTTTAGGTTTAAAATTAACCCTAAAATTATTTTCAACACGTAAATAAATAGAATTTTGGTTTCTGTATGATAGGGTTGGCTATCAATTCAATGAAATCGATTGAAAAGCGGATAATAAAAAAAGGGAACGCATTTGGCGTCCCCTTTTCTGATTTATAAAGAAGATTCGGATCAATGAAGCTTTTTAGCAATGACATCAATTTTTTCCTGAGCTTCTGTTTTGCCAAGGTCTAGTGCTTTTTGATAGGTCTCAAGTGCTAGTTTGTAAGTAGCTTTCTTTTTACCTGGGGCAAGTTTTATTCTTTGGGCTGCTAGCGCATAGGCTTCACCTTGTGTGTAAAAAGCATCTGCTTCGCTTACTTGAAAGGTGGATTTTAGCTCAGCTATTTGCTTATCTAAAAGTTCTAATTCCAATGTTTTGGCCGCAATCTTTTCGTCTTGATCTAAAATGGTTTCAGATTGCATGTTGTTCAATGCTACCAGTTTACTGTTGTTGCTCTTTTCGTTTTCCAACTTCGCTTCCAAAGTAGCAATTTCTAATTTTTGTTGTTCAAACGAAGCCTTCAATGATTTCAGACTGTTGGCGTAAGTGTTTTGTGCCGACTTGGACTGCTTCAATGATTTCTCTAACGAGGCAATTTGAGCTGCAGTTTGATCTAAGTAATTGTTCAACTCTTTCATATGATCAAGAAAATCCTGCTGAGAATCGCTTCCTTCTAGCGTTAGTCTCAAGGATTGTCTGCCCATAGTAATGGAGTCCATCAAGCTCATGGCTTGCACAAGTGTAGCGGCTGATTTTTGACTGCTTTCCAGTTCAACCGAGAGGCTGTCAAGTTTTGCGCTTAATGCTAAGTTTTGGTTGGTTAGTAATTCCTTTTCTTGGTTGCAGCTCAATAATACTAGTGCCAGAAAGCCAAGGATAATAGTTTGTTTCATGTGTTAATTTTTCAATCTTTGAGCCTTTTGACGCATCATTTCAAAAAGGTCACATAAAGAGCAAATAAATATTTTCGAGTCCTTCCAATCGTATTAATGAACCCTCAAATCCAAAGAAACACTAACATTATCAAGGGCTTAGCGAAGCAGTTGGGTTTTGATTTTTGTGGTATTTCCAAGGCAGAGATGTTGGCCGAAGAAGCCCCTAGGCTTGAGGCTTGGCTCAAAAATGGCCGGCATGGCAAAATGGGGTACATGGAAAATCACTTCGATAAACGACTAGACCCATCGAAGTTGGTGGAAGGCGCAAAGTCAGTGGTTTCTTTACTTTATAATTATTATCCAGAACAAGATTTGGTAGAGCACAAGGAGGATCAATTTAAACTCGCAAAATATGCCTATGGCGAGGATTATCACTTCATTATAAAGGATAAGCTGAAAACTTTTATGTCCTTATTGGCTGAAGAAATTGGTGATATTGATGGACGGGTTTTTGTAGATTCTGCGCCAATTATGGAACGGCAATGGGCAGCCAAAAGTGGTCTTGGCTGGGTGGGCAAAAATACACTCTTGATTAACAAGGAAAGGGGAAGTTTCTTTTTTTTGGCGGAATTGGTTTTAGACCTGGAGTTGGTAAATGATGGCCCAATCAAAGATTACTGTGGCACCTGTACGCGTTGCATCGATGCCTGCCCAACCGAGGCCATCACCCCTTTTGAGTTGGATGCCTCTAAATGCATTTCTTACCTCACCATTGAGCTGAAAGACAACATCCCTGCGGAGTTTCAAGGCAAAATGGAAAACTGGATTTTTGGTTGTGACATTTGTCAGGATGTTTGTCCATGGAATCGCTTTGCAAAACCACACAATGAACCTGCTTTTTCTCCTAAAAATGAGCTCTTAGAACTTTTTAACAATAATTGGCAAGATTTAACAGAAGAGGTTTTTAGGTCGGTTTTCAAGGGATCCGCAGTAAAACGCACCAAGTTTGAGGGGCTGATGCGCAATTTGGAAATGGCAAAAAAAAATAGCCCATCGTAGATCAACAATGGGCCGAAAAATGACTTTAAACTCTTGCTAATAAGAACTGCTCTTCAAGAACATTTCCATATAAGTGCCCAAATTTAGCGTAGCACCACCGTTTTAGTTCTCCTAACTCGTCACCCACTACGGAGTGAATTGCCTTTCTCAACTCTTTTTCAAACAGCTTTTTATCAAAGCTCACCTTCGCGAGGATAGTTTTGAAATATTCCAACATGTTAAGATCGTTTATGGGTTATAAATCTATTGTACCTTCGGCACGTTGAAAAGAACGCAACCAAAAGGATTTAGTTACCTCAAAATTTTGAATTAACTTCAAACGCTTTTGGAAAGAGGCACTCCGAATTTAAGAAATTAAGATGAAAACTAAAAGGTCGAAACTTACACTTGTCATCAGCTTATTGCTGCTGAGCTTTGGTTTGAACGCACAGCAAATCTCTATCGAAGTAGGCTCTGGAGAGCTTGCGCTGAACGAACTTTTCACCATTAAAGTCACCATTCAAAACGGTAAATTAAAATCCTATTCCGACTTTCCCGATATAGATGGTTTTGCGAAGCGAGGCACTTCTTCTTCAAGTAGCACCAACATCATCAATGGGCAAGTGAGTTCTTCTCAAAGTATCATCCAACGCTATTTACCCTTAGAAGAAGGCACCTTTGAATTGCCTAACTTTTCTATCGATGTAAATGGAGAGAAAGTGGGCGCTCCCGGAAAGAAAATTAAAGTTGGGCCAGCCATAGATAGAAATAGAAACGCTCGAAGAGATCCATTTGGTCGTAGCCCCTTTGATGATCTTTTTGGCTCTGAACGAAACCCTGAGTTTGTGGATGTGAAAGAAGATGCATTTTTGGCTTTGACCACTGATAAAGACGAAGTTTATGTGGGCGAAGGTTTTACAACGACTCTTGCCTTTTATGTAGCAGATGCCAATCGCGCACCTTTGCAATTTCATGAAGCAGGAAAACAACTTTCCGAAATATTAAAAGAGCTTAGACCTGAAAATTGCTGGGAAGAGAATTTCAATATTGAGAACATTTATGGTGAGAGAGTGACCCTTTCAGGCAAAAGTTACATGAGGTATAAAATTTACCAAGCCACTTATTTCCCATTGAATTTAGAACCCGTGAATTTTCCATCGGTCCCTTTTGAAATGATCAAGTACAAAGTAGCCAAATCACCTTCGTTCTTTGGTCGAGATCGTCAAGAGGATTTCAAAACTTTCTATTCTAAAGAGAAAACGGTGAAGGTAAAAGCCTTGCCGCCACATCCATTGAAGGATGTCGTCTCAGTAGGAGATTTTGAACTTGATGAGAAAATCAGTAAGTACACTGTTGAAACCGGGGGGAGCTTTGAATACGATTTCAATGTATATGGAGAGGGCAATATTTCAGGGATTAACGAACCCAAAATTCCAACAAACAAAAAGATAGAGTTTTATACGCCCGATGTTAACCAAGACATCAATAGAGGAGGAGGTAAAGTGGCAGGCTCTAAAAAGTTCAGCTATTTTGGTTTACCCAACGAGCCCGGTGAATACGATATGAAGGATTATTTTAGCTGGGTTTATTTCAATCCAAGAACGGCTAAATATGATACGCTACAATCAAAAATTAAATTTGAAGTCACTGGCGAAAGCAAAAAAAACAATTCGATTTCTTCAGTCGATTTAGGCTCTTTCTACGACAATATTGACCTAGAATCAAACGAGTTAATGAGTTTAAAAGAAGATAAGACGATGCAAATTGTTGCCAATCTTTTAATATTGGCTATGTTAGTAGGCGCAGGTTTTATCTACTTTAAAAAATAAATGGGGAATTCGTTCGGGCATCTTTTTAGGATTCACACTTATGGTGAATCACATGGCAAAGCATTAGGGGTAATCATTGATGGCTGCCCGGCAGGTTTGGTAATTGATGAAGACTTTATTCAAGCTGAATTAGATCGAAGGAAACCTGGTCAATCTAAGATTACCACGCAACGAAAGGAAGCCGATGAATTCGAGATTGTATCTGGGGTTTTCGAGGGTAAATCTACAGGCACTCCCATTAGCATCATCATTCGAAACGAAGACCAAAAGAGCAAGGACTATTCTCACATAGCCGATAAATTTCGTCCCTCGCATGCCGATTATACATTTCAAGCTAAGTACGGCATTAGGGATTATCGTGGAGGAGGGAGGAGTTCTGCAAGAGAAACTGTAGCTCGCGTTGCAGCAGGAGCAATTGCCAAGCTTTTATTAAAACATTACAATATCACGGTGGCTGCCTATGTTTCTCAGGTGGGCAGCTTGAAGCTCGAAACACCTTATCAGCAGCTTGACTTAAAATCTGCTGAAGAAAATATTGTCCGTTGTCCGGACCAAGAGATGGCAGAGAAAATGATAGCCCTCATCGACCAAACCCGTCTTGATCGCGATACCATTGGTGGAATTGTGACTGGGGTGATTCAAGGGGTTCCGGCTGGATTGGGCGAGCCGGTTTTCGATAAGCTGCATGCCGAAATTGGAAAAGCCATGCTCTCCATCAATGCGGTGAAGGGCTTTGAATACGGCAGTGGTTTTGAGGGAGTCAAATTGAATGGGTCTGCTCACAATGATGCCTTTTATTCAGAAGGTAACGAGGTGAAAACAAGGACCAATCACTCTGGGGGCATTCAAGGCGGTATTTCGAACGGAGAGGATATTTACTTTAATGTTGCCTTTAAGCCAGTCGCCACAATTATGCAAGATCAAGAAAGCGTAAATGAAGCGGGAGAATCTATTACTGTATCCGGAAAAGGGCGCCATGATCCATGTGTTGTGCCACGGGCTGTGCCTATCGTTGAAGCAATGGCAGCTTTGGTTATTGCTGATTATTTGTTAATTAGCAAATCCAATAAAATTCAATAAACCTTATCCCCTTAAAAATGAAGAAACTTCCACTGCACACCAAGATTCTTATTGGTCTTGTTTTAGGTTTGGCGTTCGGAATTGCAAGTATTCAACTCGGCTGGTCTGCTGAGTTCACGGTTAATTATATCAAGCCAATCGGTACCATTTTCGTGAAGTCATTGAAAATGATCGCGGTGCCTTTAATTCTAGCTTCATTGATCATAGGCGTTGCCAACATTGGAGATATCTCAAAACTTTCTCGAATGGGTGGAAAAACCTTGATGATTTTTTTGATTACCACCGTTATTTCAACATCAATAGGATTAGTGCTGGTCAATACCTTTAAGCCAGGAAAGCAACTTCCATTGGAAACTAGGGAGAATCTAATGAGCCTCTACAATTCTACGGCTGCGGACAAGGCGAATGTGGCGGCAGGCATTAAAAGTGGAACCCCACTTCAACCTTTAATTGATATCGTTCCTGAAAATATTATTGCTGCAGCTACGGATAACAGCGCCATGCTTCAGGTGGTGTTTTTCGCCATTATAGTAGGGATTGCGCTGCTGCAAATTCCTAAAAAGAAAGGGGAAACCGTGGTCAAATTTTTTGATGGTTTGAATGATGTCATTATAAAGCTGGTGGAGTACATTATGATTATTGCACCTTATGGCGTTTTTGCTTTGATCGCTTCCCTTATCGTTGAAATTGCTGGCGATGATCCACAAAAGGCTTGGGAGCTTTTAACAGCATTATTATGGTATTCACTTACAGTGATTGGCGGACTTTTCGTGATGATGTTGGTGGTGTACCCAATCATGCTAAAGTTCTTTTCAAAAATTAAGTTTTTGGACTTCTTTAAAGGAATGAGGCCGGCCATGCTTTTAGGATTTAGCACAAGCTCAAGCTCAGCCACACTTCCTGTGACGATGGAGTTAGTCGAGAAAAAATTAGGGGTATCAGAAGAGGTGAGCAGTTTTGTACTTCCTTTAGGTGCCACCATCAATATGAATGGCACCAGTTTGTATCAAGGAGTGGCTGCTATTTTTATTGCCCAAGCGTTGGGTCTCGATCTGTCTATTGGTTCGCAAATCATGATTGTGCTTACTGCAACGCTTGCAGCTGTGGGTTCTGCGGGTGTGCCAGGAGCAGGAATGGTTATGCTGGTAATTGTTTTGGAATCTGTAGGTATTCCAACAGCGGGCATTGCGCTCATTGTCGCCCCAGATCGTATTTTGGACATGGTCAGGACCATGGTCAATCTTACTGGAGATGCTGCCGTGGCAGTAGTGGTGGCGGCAACCGAAGGTGAGCTTACCCATCCTAAGGACTTGGAAGATTAATTTGTCTTTTTGGATGATTGGGAATATGCCTCGATGATTGCAGCGAAAACGCTCAGGTAAATAATAATCATTAAATATTAACGAATGAAGAAGCCAGCCTTACACGTAATGATCATTTTAGGAATGATCATTGGCGTTGTTTATGGGTTGCTCGCAAGTAATTTCGGTTGGATTCAATTCACTACCAATTGGGTAAAACCATTCGGATCAATTTTCATTAACTTATTAAAGTTGGTGGCCGTTCCTTTGGTGATTGTCACCATCATAGGTGGAATCACCAGCCTTTCGGATACCACCAAACTTACCAGAATTGGTTCAAAGACTTTGGGCTGGTTTGTGGCTATTTCACTCATCAGTTCAACGATTGGGCTAATTTTCGTTTTGGCAGTTTCTCCAGGAAAATCCCTTCCAGTAGAAAAAAGAGAAGAGCTTAAAGTAAAATATGCCGATGATGTTTCAAACAGGCTTAATGCGGCCAATGCGGTTCAGAGCAATGGGCCTTTGCGAATCCTAGAGGACATTGTTCCGGGTAATATTTTTTATGCTTCTCAAGACAATCGAAACATGCTGCAGGTCATTTTCTTTTCTATACTTTTTGGAATTGGAATGGTGATCAGTCCGCATGAAAAGGTGGCTGGCTTAAAGAGTTTCTTTTTAGGGGTGAATGAGGCAATGCTCAAAATGGTTCACCTCATCATGAAGTTTGCCCCGATAGGGGTGATGGCATTAATTGCTGCATTGTTGGTCGATTTAGCTGGAGATAATCCCAAAGAAGCCATTTCATTGCTGAAAGTGCTTGGCGTTTTTGCATTGACCGTGATCGGAGCAATCGTGTTTCTAATGGCCATAGTTTACCCTATTTTGGTCAATAGATTTACAGAATTCAAATACTTAGATTTCCTTAAAAAGACCATTCCCGCTCAAATTTTGGCTTTTTCTACAAGTTCAAGTGCGGCCACTCTGCCCGTTACGATTGACTGTGCCGAAAAGAATCTAAAACTAAGTAATGAGGTTTCAGGGTTCGTTTTACCGCTAGGGATTACGATTAATATGCATGGCACCTGCATCCATCAGGCCATTTCTGCTGTTTTTATTGCCCAGGCGTTTGGCCACGATTTAGGGATTACGGAATATCTCATTGTTATTTTTACTTGTGTGCTATCTTCAATGGGTGCGCCCGCAGTCCCAGGTGCGGGTATAATCATGTTATTGATTGTATTGGGCTCGCTTGGGGTGGAGGCCGAAGGGCTTGCTTTGATTCTTGCCATCGATCGACCTTTAGACATGATCCGAACAATCCCGAATGTATTAGGTGATGCCATTGTGGCTGCCATTGTCGACAAAAGTGAGAAGTCAAGACTCAAAGCGGCTTAAGGTGTTCCTTTCAGAACTTTTCTTTTACCTTTGCAGTTAACACATTCTACTAAAGAACTTATGAAAGCGGTGAATATATACATGGAGGCCAACCCTAACCCAAATTCAATGAAATTTGTGGTTAATTTCATGCTCTTGCAGGAAGGTGTGAGCTTCGATTACCCAAATTTGGCCATGGCTCAAGATTCTCCCTTGGCCCAAGAATTGTTCGCAATTCCGGCTGTAGAAAGAGTTTTCTACATGAGCAATTTCGTAACGGTTACCAAAAGTGAGGGCGTTGAATGGCCAGAAGTCCAAAACCAAATCAAGGAAACCATTAAAGTTTATCTCGAAAATGATAAGCCATTAATTCTTCAAGAGTTTGACAAAGACCCATTATTCGATGAGAATGACTCTGAGGTTGTAAAACAAATCAAAGGTATTTTGGATGAGTACATCCGTCCTGCGGTTGAGCAAGATGGCGGAGCAATAGCTTTTTCTTCTTTTCAAGAAGGAGTGGTTAAAGTGAATCTTCAAGGATCGTGCAGTGGTTGTCCAGCCTCTACAGTTACTTTGAAATCTGGAATCGAAAATCTCTTAAAGAGAATGCTTCCTAACGATGTTAAGGAAGTGGTGGCAGAGGGCGTTTAAGCGTTTTGTATAAAAGAATTAAATTGAAGACGGTTGTAGCCGTCTTTTTTTTATGCCTTTTTCAATCGATTGCATGATGATTAAACGACCCTGCGACTTTCATTAATTTTGAAAGTCTAAATTTATACTCTATCCTTTATTCAATCCATGAATTCAAATATTAAGAAAATTGCTGTTTTAACATCGGGAGGCGATGCGCCTGGAATGAATGCGGCTGTAAGGGCTGTAGTTCGTGCCAGCATCTTTTATAAACTTGATGTGTATGGGATTTACAAAGGTTATGATGGGTTAATCAAAGGAGACTTGGAGCAACTTCAAGTAAGATCGGTTTCCAATATTTTGAGCAGAGGAGGCACTTTCCTGCTTTCGGCCAGAAGTTCGGAATTTAGGACGAAGGAAGGCAGAGAAAAGGCGTACAAGAATTTCAAAGCGAATGAGCTTGACGCCTTGGTGGTAATTGGAGGTGATGGATCGTTTACGGGTGCAGATATTTTTAGTCATGAATACGATGTGCCAGTGATTGGCATTCCAGGTACTATCGACAATGATTTGGCTGGAACAGACTTTACCATTGGTTACGATACGGCATGCAATACAGCTACTGAGGCCATTGATAAAATCAGAGATACTGCCTCTTCTCATGAACGTCTCTTTTTTGTCGAAGTAATGGGTCGCGATGCTGGCTTTATTGCAGTGAACTGTGCTATTGGGGGTGGTGCGGTAGCAATGCTAGTGCCAGAGCATAATTGGAGTTTAGAAGATCTAATTAAAAGACTTAGAAAGGGCGCAGCTAACCAAAAAGCCTCCAATGTGGTCATCGTAGCCGAAGGATGTAAGCTTGGTTCTAGTTATGATATCGCAGCTAAAGTAAAGGAACAACTCGATTATTTTGACATACGGGTATCCGTTTTGGGGCATTTGCAAAGAGGAGGTTCACCTACCACTTCAGACCGAGTACTGGCCAGTAGAATGGGAGTTGCAGCTGTAGAAGGGCTGCTAAACGGCCAATCCAATGTGATGGTTGGGGTCATCAATAATAAAATAGCCTATACTCCTATAAGTGAAGCTGTAAAAACTGTGAAGAGGCTCGATGATGATGAGTTCCGAATTGCCAAGATCCTTTCTATATAGCAAGTTCTCTAAATCTAATCATCCGATGGGGTGACCAATGTTATTTTGCTCCCTCAATCAAAACAACGAGAATTGAAAACAAAAAAGGCTCAGCATTGCTGAGCCTTTTTTGTAGTCCGTAGGGGAATCGAACCCCTGTTACCAGGATGAAAACCTGGCGTCCTAACCCCTAGACGAACGGACCATTAACTTGCAGAGGAGGAGGGATTCGAACCCCCGGTACCTTTCAGTACAACGGTTTTCAAGACCGCCGCATTCGACCACTCTGCCACTCCTCTGTGTGTGATCTCCCATTTGGGACTGCAAAGATAGCCGTAATTTTATTTTTGCAAACAGCTTAGCGAAAAATTATTATTCTATTGATTCGCGTATGTTCATTTTGGCTTTATGGATGGCTGCGTTCATCTCAAAACCAACTAAAAGGATCAAAGAAATTATAAATAACCATAGCATAAACACCAATAGAACACCTATTGAGCCATATAGCTTATTATAGTTACCGAAGTTATTCACGTAATATGAAAAGCCGAATGATGCCATAATGATGGCCAAAGTAGAGAAGACTGATCCAACGCTTAAAAAATGCCATCGCTCGTGAATTGCAGGTGCAAAGTAATAGATCGATGAAATGGCAAATTGAAAGATGATATAAAGAAAAACGAACCTAAGAATAAAGAGGATGTCTACTGAGATGGTATCGTTGACTATTGATCTGATTTCTGAATCAGTTAATAGCTGCTGACCTACAATCAAAAGGGCAATAGAACTAATGAATGAAATAGATAAAATAAAAATCAGCCCAGTCGCTGTAAGCCGCACGGAGAAAAAACCACGCGTTTCTATGGTTTTATAGCATGCGTTGAAAGCTCCCATTAATGAGGTCATACCATTTGTTGAAAGAATCAGAGTCATGATAAAACCAAATGACAGTAAGCCTCCTCGTTCTTTGCTGATTATATCGTGGATGGTCGTTTCGGCAGCAGCATAAAGGTTGGCGGGTAGAATATTCTCCAAAAAGCCAATGATTTCATCATTGGTCAAATCAGGGAAGAAATTCTGGATATAAGGGGTGAGTGTGAATAGGAAAATTATGGCGGGAAAGATGGCCATTGTAAAGCTAAACGCGACCCCATTGGCCCGGTCTAGGATTTCGTCATTCGACATTTTAGTAAGGAATATGATGATAGCATCATAAAGCCCGATCTTGTCCTTTCCTATTTTTATGCGCTGCAAAAAGGCCACTAGCTGCAAATACAGCTTATTCTCGAAAATCAGGTGCAGTATCCTATTTTTCATGGTAGAATGGACTAAGGATTTCTATCATAGCTTGCGGAGCTCTTGCAATCTTATTCGTTTTCATGTCTATAAAAACCAAAGTAGTATAACCTTCATTAATCAGTTCTTGATTTTGGTTTCTTATTTCATAATCGAAACGCATCCTTACTTTTGGTAATTCAGCAATGCTCACTTTTATCTCCAAAAGGTCATCATACTTGGCAGGGACATGGTATTTACTAAAATTTTCATGCACTGGCATCATGATTCCCGCTTTTTCCAGTTCAACATAATTTAGGCCTATTTGTCTCAGAGCTTCTACCCGGGCTACTTCATAATACATGGCATAGTTGCCATAATAAACATAGCCCATTTGGTCTGTTTCTGCGTATCGTACTCTTATTTGACAATTGGCTGTATACATTGTTATCTGTAAATCCTTCTTTCGTTTAAGGCTTTTTGAAATAGGGCAGCATTCTTATTGTGTTCAACCAAAGTTTTGGCAAAACGATGATAACCCGAAAAGTCCTCTTTCGCACACATATAAATGTAGTCATGGACTTCATGATTCAATACCGCATCGATTGAACTTATGGTAGGAAGGTTAATTGGCCCAGGTGGTAAACCTCTATTCATGTAGGTATTGTAGGGGCTTTGGACTCTTTTAAACTCGTTCAAAACCCTTTGTATCGTAAAGTCACCAAGCGCATAAACCAAAGTTGGGTCTGCTTGCAAGGCTATGTTTTTCTTCAACCTATTCAAATACAAACCTGCGATTGTAGGTCTTTCGTCATCCTTGATGCTTTCGGCTTGCACTATTGAGGCCAGAATGGAAACTTCGATGGGTGTCATTTCCAACCCTTTTGCTTTAGAAAGTCGGTCAGCATTCCAGTACTTTTGATGCTCGGCCACCATTTTGGCAAAAAGCTCTTTGGCCGTTATAGTCCAATACACTTCGTATGTATTGGGCAAAAAGAGAGTCATCACGTTTTCGGTATTGACACCGAACTGACTTAAAAAATCATTGTTTTCCAGCAAAGACTCAAATTCCGAAGTTTCAATTCCTGTGTTTTCGGTAATCTTTTGGGCCAATTCAAATTTTAGCCGAACATTATTGAAAGTGATTCTTACCGGTTTCTGATTTCCCGCCCTTAGCATTCTGACTGCCGCAAGGTTAGACATTCCTGAATTTAGCTGGTAGACCCCTGGCTTTACAAGATCTTGATAGCCTAAAACTTTGGAGACAAAACTAAAAGAGATCACATCATTGATGATATTGGCGTCATAAAACTTATTCCTTACGTCATCAAAGTCATCTTCCTTTTGAATGATGATGGTTTGGTCTTGTTGGTCGAGCAAAATATTGGCGCCATAAAAGACTTGATAAAAATAGAAGCTGAAGGAGGTGAGCAGTACTGAAAATACTACCATCCCGAGCATGAAAATCTTTCTTTTCTTCATTTGGTCACAAAAATAGGCTTTTTGCCTAACTTCGATTCGCTAAAATAACTCGAATGCCTGCCGAATTGATTAAACTTTATGAAGAAAATCCAGAACGGGTCAAAATTGATGCTGTCGTGGACGTATTAAGGTCGGGAGGAGTGATTATTTATCCAACGGATACGGTTTATGGTATTGGCTGCGATTTCACAAATGCCAAGGCAGTTGAAAGAGTTTGCAAGATCAACGGAGTAAAGCCACAGAATTTATCTTTTATCTGCTATGATTTAAGCGAGATATCATCTTACGTCAAGCAATTAAGTACTCCAATTTTCAAAGTAATGAAAAAGGCGTTGCCAGGGCCATTTACATTTATATTGAATTCTAATAGTTCGGTGCCTAAAATTTTGAATGCCAAAAAGAAAACCGTTGGTATTCGGGTGCCCAACAATAACATTGCTCGTTCTATTGTCAAGGAACTAGGAAATCCAATCATCACGAGTTCAATTCATGATGAAGATGACTTGATTGAGTATTCTACCGATCCTAGTTTGATATTTGAGAAGTATGTCAACTTGGTGGATTTGGTCATTGACGGTGGATATGGAGGCAATATTCCATCCACTGTTATTGATTGTTCCAATGATGAATTTGATGTTATAAGAGAAGGGCTGGGGGATATTCAGCAATACATTTGATGAAAACAATCCTAATAGAGTCTCAATACCTTCCTTCGGTGGCTTATTTTTCTGTCCTCTATCAAGCTGAAAAGGTAATTATTGAGGTCAATGAATGGTTCGAGAAAAGATCGTATCGGAATCGGTGCACAATTTTAACGGCCAATGGCAAATTAGACTTGACGGTGCCTGTGCATGGTGCGAACAAAAAGATTTTGACCTCTAAAATTGAAATCGACTATCATGAAAAATGGGTGAACAATCATTGGCGTGCGATTCAATCTGCTTATGGGAAATCTCCTTTTTTTGATTTTTATGCCGATGGATTTGAGTCAATTCTCAAATCACAGGAAACAAACCTTTTTAACTTAAACCAAAAGCTACTGACAATCTGTCTAAAATATCTCCAGATTGACACGAAAGTGACTTTCACTACTTCTTTCGAAAAAAAACCAAAAGCCGAAATTACAGACCTTCGAAGCGCGCTGCACCCTAGAAACCCCTTTTCTGACCTAAAGTGGTTTAACCCCGACCCCTATCAACAAATATTTGGCAGCAACTTTGTTTCCAACCTCAGCATCTTAGACCTTTTGTTTTGCACTGGGCCAGAAGCCCTAAAGGTTTTGAAGCAATCAGTTGTTATGTTGGAGAACAATTAGTTTAATGATTACGTTTTGTGGTAGGTCGTTACTAGATTCTTAGTATATTGATCTAACCTTATTATATGTTTTAGAACAAGCCATTCAGAAAGGAATAAATGGAAGCTAAATTTTCGAATAGAGTCAAAGAGGTAATTTCTCTAAGCCGTGAAGAGGCCTTAAGATTGGGGCATGACTACATCGGTACAGAGCACCTCTTGCTCGGAATGATCAGAGAAGGAGAAGGCGTAGCCGTGAGTATCCTAAAAAAATTGGGAACCTCATTAGAAGAGTTGCGTGAATCAGTTGAACGTGCCACGAAAGGCACCGCCAATCACAATGTCAAAAATCTGGCGAATATTCCTTTAACTAGGCAGTCAGAAAAAGTGTTGAAAATCACCTATTTAGAAGCCAAGATATTCAAGAGTCAATTGATTGGAACGGAGCATTTACTCCTTTCCATATTAAGGGATGAGGACAATATCGCAACTCAAATATTAGAAAAATTCGATGTTAACTACGAAGTGGTAAAAGAAATGCTAGAATATCAAACTGACAGCGATGGCCCAATGGCATCTTCGGACACTGACGATTCAGATGAAGAATCTTCAAAAATGTTTGGAGGAGGCTCTGGAAGTACTGGCGATAAGCCAGGAAACAAAGGCAATGAAAAATCAAGAACTCCAGTTTTAGACAACTTTGGAAGAGATCTAACCAAGTATGCCGAAGAGGATAAATTAGATCCGATTGTCGGCAGGGAGAAGGAAATCGAAAGAGTTGCTCAAATCTTGAGCAGAAGAAAGAAGAACAATCCAATCTTGATTGGTGAGCCGGGTGTTGGTAAATCTGCCATTGCAGAAGGTTTGGCCCTAAGGATTATTCAAAAAAAGGTATCAAGGGTGCTCTTCAATAAAAGAGTAGTTACACTCGATTTGGCCTCGCTTGTGGCTGGAACAAAGTACAGAGGTCAGTTTGAGGAGAGAATGAAGGCCGTGATGAACGAGCTGGAAAAATCACCAGAAGTGATACTCTTCATCGATGAGCTCCATACCATTGTAGGGGCTGGTGGAGCTTCAGGTTCTTTAGATGCGTCCAACATGTTTAAACCAGCTTTGGCAAGGGGCGAAATCCAATGCATTGGAGCGACAACGCTTGATGAATACAGACAATACATTGAGAAGGATGGTGCATTGGCAAGGCGTTTTCAGCAAGTAATGGTAGACCCAACAACCGTGGAGGAAACCGTTCAAATCCTAGCCAATATCAAGGATAAATATGAAGATCACCATCATGTGAATTACACTCCTGAAGCGATTAATGCTTGCGTAAAACTGTCAGATCGATACATTTCTGACCGCTTTTTACCGGATAAAGCCATAGATGTTTTGGATGAATCTGGCGCTAGAGTACACATCAATAATATTCACGTTCCTGAGGATATCGTAAAGCTTGAAGAAGCCATCGAGGATATCAAAAAGGAAAAAAATAGGGTGGTGAAAAGCCAAAAATATGAAGAGGCTGCCCAATTGAGAGATAAGGAAAAGAAGCTTATCGATCAGTTAGATAGGGCCAAGGCGAAATGGGAAGAAGATAGTAAAGCAAAACGCTATACTGTGGACGAAGAGAATGTAGCCGAGGTGATTGCCATGATGACCGGTATACCTACAAAACGAATTGCTCAAAAGGAGCAATCGAAATTGGTGGGAATGGGCGATGAGCTGAGAAAGAGAGTGGTGGGCCAAGATGAGGCCATAGCCAAATTGACCAAAGCCATTCAAAGGACTAGAGTAGGCCTAAAAGATCCTACAAAACCGATCGGCTCTTTCGTTTTCTTAGGCCCGACAGGGGTAGGTAAAACGGAATTGGCCAAAGAGCTTTCTACCTATTTATTCGACAAAGAGGATTCTTTAGTACGAATTGATATGAGTGAGTACATGGAGAAATTCTCGGTATCTCGCTTGGTGGGAGCGCCTCCTGGTTATGTAGGTTACGAAGAGGGCGGCCAGCTTACTGAGAAGGTAAGAAGAAAGCCCTATTCAGTGGTTTTACTAGATGAGATTGAAAAAGCACATCCAGATGTTTTCAATATCTTACTTCAAGTTTTGGATGATGGTATTTTAACCGATGGATTGGGTAGAAGAGTTGATTTCAGGAATACAATTATCATTATGACCTCCAACATTGGTGTTAGAGATCTTAAGGATTTTGGTGCCGGAATTGGCTTCAATACACAAACCAGAAAGGAAAATGAAGACAATGTGATTAAAGATACTATTCAAAGAGCTTTGAAGAAGACCTTTAGCCCAGAGTTTTTAAACCGTTTGGATGATGTGATCATTTTCAATTCATTAGGAAGAGAGGATATTCACAAAATCATTGATATCACGCTTAAAAAGCTCTTGAATCGCATTGATGAAATGGGATACAAGGTGGAGCTCACCGAAACGGCCAAAGACTTTTTGGCTGACAAAGGCTTCGATCCGCAGTACGGTGCACGTCCGCTCAACCGGGCGATTCAGAAGTACCTGGAAGACCAAATTGCTGAAGAGCTTTTGAAAGGCGAGATCAATGAAGGTGATACACTTTTGGCAGACTATGAGGCAGGTGCAGAGCAGTTGACCCTCAAAGTGAAGAAAAAAAGAGGCCGCAAAAAAGAAGAAGAAGACCCGAAATAGTCTTTAACCCATAAATCGAACAAAGCCCCGACTTGTCGGGGTTTTTTTATGTGAACAACGTAATTTCAGTGTTCTATCAATTGAATGTGGTCCTTTCCAATTAGATGATTGAAACTATAAAGGTTAAATAAAATTGATTAAACTCAATCCACAAGGATGCAATGAATATTTGCATTATAATTCAGTGAGTATTCGTTACCTTTTACCCTGATTTATAAAATTGGGTTTAAGATGAACCGAATCAAAGAAGCTCTAAAGGACAAGGGGATAACCCAAACTTGGCTTTCCAAACAAATGGGCAAGAGTTACAATACGATTAATGAGTACGCTCGAAATAAAAGACAACCGAGATTGGAAGACTTATATGAAATTGCGGAAATACTGAATATTTCTGCTAAGGACTTACTAATTGACAAAACGGAACTAAGGTGAGTAAGAAAGAGAAAAACCTAGATATTTTTATCAGTAAACTGTTAGATAGCGCTAAAATTAGATATAGTGCTGATGGAAGTAACATCAAAGAAATTAACGATGCGTTAAAAACTGCTTCTAAAAAAGGAACAGGAAGGGTTGGATTTCCTGAATTTGTGGGAATTTCAAAAGATTTCATAATTGTAGTTGAAGACAAAGCGGAACTTGAAAAACAAGCCAACTATTCGGACGAAGCAGAGACCAAATTGTCAACAGATATTAAATCACTGAAAGACTTTGCTGAAAATGGTGCTTTACATTACGGTAAGCATATTATTGAAAATACTAACTTCAAGAAAGTATTTGCCTTCGGTTGTTCTGGTGATGAAAAACACCATATAATCCGACCTATCTTTATCGACCAAAGTGGCTACAAGCTTTTAAAACCAGTTGAAAATTTTGAAAATTTCTCTAATGAAAATATCGAAAGATATTATCGAGAACAAGTTCTTGAAGAAACGCCAGTTGAGACTTTGGAACTTGAAGAGGTTCTAAAAAAATCGGCTGAACTTCACGAAGCGTTGCGAAATTATGGGCAATTAGGGGACTCAGAAAAGCCGCTGGTAGTTTCGGCTATTCTCTTGGCTCTTAGAGAAGATGCCAATATTGCTGACCAACTGAAAGGCGACAACTTAAAAACAGATGGGAAGATTATTTATGATGCCCTTTCTACGCATATGACACGTGTAGAAGTAAAGCCAGAAACTAAGAAGGAGCAGGTTCTGGCTCAATTCGATATAATAAAAAATAGAACCTTACTGAACCAAATTGATGAGCGTCTAGAGAAAACACCTTTGAAGTATTTTACTGAATTCTTGCAAAAGAATGTTTATGCAAGCGTTGTCGCTAATTCAACAGAAGATGTTTTGGGTCGTTTCTATGGTGAGTTTATACGTTATAGCGGTGGAGATGGACAAACTTTAGGCGTTGTACTTACTCCAAGTCATATTACGGATATTTTTTGTGACTTAGTAGACTTAAAACCAGCAGACATAGTCTTTGACCCTTGTTGTGGAACGGGTGGATTTTTAATTTCAGCAATGCACAAAATGTTGGAGCAAGCAAAACCCGAGGAAATCGAAATAATTAAAAAGGAACGTATTCACGGAATAGAAATTCGGGAAGATATGTTTTCGATTGCTACTACCAATATGATTCTGCGAGGAGATGGAAAAAGCAACTTGATAAAAAACGACTTCCTAAAGCGGGATGTAAAATCAATGCGAGCAAATAATTACTCTGTTGGCTTTATAAATCCACCGTATTCACAGGCTAAAGGAAAAGACACCGCTCATTTATCAGAAATTCACTTCATTGAGCATTTATTAGACGGTTTAACAGACAATGGTCGTTGTGTAGTTATAGTCCCTCAATCTACAATGGTTGGAAAAACGTCTGATGATAAGAAAGTCAAAAAGCGCATTCTAACCAAACACACTTTAGAAGGTGTAATTACACTTAACAAGGAAACTTTTTATGGTGTGGGGACAAATCCTTGTATTGCCATTTTTACGGCTCATAAACCGCATTCAGGCAAGAAGTTTTGCAAATTTATTAACTATGAAGATGATGGTTTTGCAGTTCGTAAACATGTTGGTTTAGTTGAAACAGAAAGAGCAAAAGAAAGGAAAGCACACCTTCTCAACTGTTGGCTACACGATTCACCAGCAGAAACGAAATTTATGGTTAAAACTACCATAGAACCCGATGACGAATGGTTACACTCATTCTACTATTTCAATGATGAAATACCTAAAGCAGAAGATTTTGAGCAAACTATATCAGACTATCTGACATTCGAGTTTAATATGGTTATGCAGGGAAAGGAATTTTTATTTGAAAATGCTAGATAAAATGGATTTAGAACTTAAAAGTAAAGATTGGAAAGAGTTTGACTTAAAAGAGATTTTCCCAAAAATCCAACGTGGGAAAAGGCTTAAAAAAGCAGACCACCAAAAAGGTAAAGTTCCTTATGTCTCTTCAACAGCTTCAAATAACGGAGTTGATGGATTTATTGGCAATAGCGAAGGGGTTCGTACATTTTCTGATTGTCTTTCGCTCGCTAATAGTGGTAGTGTTGGGTCTTGCTTTTATCAACCTTATAAATTTGTTGCAAGTGACCACGTGACCAAATTAGAAAATCCCAAGTTCAATAAATATGTTTACCTATTCCTCTCAAGCGTGGTAAGCAGAATTTCAGAAAAGTACAGTTTCAATCGTGAAATAAATGATACTCGCATTAAGAAAGAAAAAATACTTCTTCCAGTAAACAAAGACGACAATCCTGATTTTGACTTCATGGAAAAGTTCATGCGTGACAAGGAATCAAAATTAGTAGCAAAGTACAAAAATTATATATCATTGAATATCAATGACTTAAATCATGGGGGGGTAATCCCCTTAAGTGAAGTTGAGTGGTTAGAGTTCGAAATCGAAACTATATTTAACATTCGCTCAGGAAGGCGTTTGACAAAGGCAGAAATGAAAAAAGGTACTAAACCTTTTGTGGGTGCAACAGACTCAAACAACGGCATAACAGAATTTGTCTCTAACTCTAATGGTTCTGAAGACTCAAATGTCTTGGGAGTAAATTATAATGGTAGCGTAGTTGAGAATTTTTATCACCCATACAAAGCAATTTTTTCAGACGATGTCAAGCGGTTAAGTTTTAAGGAAATTGAAGGTAATCGGCATTTATTTTTATTCGTGAAAACCCAAATCCTCAAACAAAAAAATAAATATCAGTATGGATATAAGTTTAATGGTACTAGAATGAACAGACAAAAAATAATGCTTCCCGTTAACGAGAACAAGAAACCCGACTACGACTATATGGCAAACTATATGAAGCAGATGGAATTTAAAAAACTGAATGAATATATAAACACAAAGATAAGCAGCACGATTCACGCTTAATAGTGACTTGATTAAGACTTCGATAATGTTAATCGAACTAATTTATTGAGTTGTTTTAGTGCGTAAAATTGCCTTGTGAAGAATATTTAAATCAAAAAAGAAAAGGAGTCCCGTATGAACTCCTAATCAACCAAAACATAAATTGTATAAATTATCGGACCACGAATGGGTTCGAGAACTTCTCATTTGTAACGAAGTTTTCGTCTGTTAGTGTATTTAAAAAGGCAACTAATGCGTCAATTTCCTGACCATTGAGGTTCATTCTTCTCACTTGACCATTTTGAACGCGCAATCTATTGTCCAGTGTAGGGCTATTTTGAATGCCATTGTTATAGAATTGAATCACATCGCGCAGCGTAGCAAATCTTCCATCGTGCATGTAAGGAGCCGTAAGCGCAATGTTTCTTAAAGAATTCACTTTGAACTTACCCCTATCTTGGTTGTTGCCATTCACTCCTCCAACACCTTCATCGGTAATTACTGCATCCAATCCGTTATTTCGAGCTTGATCTCCTGAAAAGGTGACGGTTTCATGACAATTGCTGCACTGTGTTCTTCCACTAAAAAATAGGTCCTTCCCCAAGTTTTCCAATTGACTAAAGTTTGGAAAGTCATTGTTCTCAATGTCGTTGACTTGTGCAGCGCCAACATCGTATTTGGCTTGGTAAGAAACCATAGAGCGCACGAATTGGCTCAAAGCTCTGGAAATTCGATTTTCGGTTACCTCTGTCGTTCCAAAGGCATCTTGAAATAGCGGCTGATAATAATCAGTTGATTGAATTTTGGCCACTAATTCCGATAAGGTAAGCCCCATTTCTACCTCATCCTGGATGGGCAATAATACTTGAGCCTCTAAATTGGCCGCCCGCTCGTCCCAAAAGAAGCGTCCATTGTTATAGTAGCGAGCATTGGCCAGGCCCATGGAATTTCTGCCTGTGGTACCGCCTAAAAATCCTATGCTTAATCTCCTTGTGTCAGCAAAGCCATCTTCTTGTAAATGACAAGAAGCACAAGCTGTAGTATTGTTTGCGCTCAACTGCTTATCGTAAAACAACACCCTACCTAATGTTGCTCCTGCATCCGATACAGGATTGTTATTAGGCGTGTTATCGATGTTCTGAACGTTGTTGACCCTAAAATGAGCGGGTAAATCGGGCGCTGCATAGTTGTAGCGCACGGTTGGCAATGATAGGACATCCGAAAAATCTTCATTTAACGCGGTGTCTAACTCATCAATTTCTGTTGCTGTATTAGAGCAGGAGAATAGCAGCGTAATCATTAGGCCACTAATGAACAAGGCATTTTTCATTTTAAAAGTGTTTTTGCTTGGTCAGCAATTCGCCTTGACCTTCAGGGCTG
>PCUU01000012.1:0-1808 GCA_002786855.1 Cytophagales bacterium CG12_big_fil_rev_8_21_14_0_65_40_12 | reverse complement strand
GAGTAAATAATTAACCGCCCCTTTGTGGTGGAGGGCGTCTTTCCGAAGGGCCTTCTCTGGGAGGTGGCCTGTCTCCCTTTGGTCCTTCAGTTGCTCCTTGTCCTCTTAGAATTTTTAATATGGTATCATCAAAAACTTTCTTCTGTTGTTCGTTGCAAATGCTTCGGATATCCGAAAAGTGCTTAAAAGTTGAAAACTCGATTTGACTTTGAATTTGCCCCAACTTGCTTGTCAGCTCTTGTGCTTTTAAGGCCGAGTTAGGGCTTTTTAGTAATTCATGGAGTTCATCTCGGCTTTCCCTTGACTGTTTGCGCAAGCTTTCAACCAATTGGAAATGATTATCTCTCAGTGATTTAACTTGCTGTTTCTGATCAGCTGATAATTTTAATTGCTCTTCAAGAAATCTGCCGCCTCCATTACCATGTCTACTCGGGTTTCTTCCATTTTTTCCTAACCAAACAAAAGTCAACAACAAGACATTGATGATTACCAAGCCGATAACGGCACCACCGAGTATTTTATTTCTTTTGATAAAATCCATGCTAGTAATCGTTTAAATAGTCGTAGCTACTTGTTGAAGAAGAATACTCTTCAGTAAACATTTCAAGGGCCGTTTTACTTTCTGTGCTTTCACTATTTTGGGCCGAAATAAAAACTACACTCGCTACATTGAACATCAACACAACCACCAGCATGGCCAAATTCAATTTCATATTCGCTAGGAAAGCAAATCGACCATAACTGGGCGCAATATCTCTTTCCATTCTAGCCTGAAGCCGAGTAAAAAAGAAGGGATTAAGCTCGGCTGCTTGTATGCCATCGAGGCTTTTCATGGTCTCTTCAATTTTTTGTGCTATGTCTTGCTCGTTTTTCATGTCTCAAAATTTTAGATGCTGTTTGTTGATCAAAACTTGCGTTAGTCTTTAAAATTTTTTTCGTAATAATATTTCAGGCTGATTTGAAGGTTCTTTTTAGCCCTGAACATTAATGATTCCACCGAGGAAAGGCTCGTTTCCATGATTTCGCAGATGTCTTGATAGGCCAGCCCCTCTACTTTATGTAAGGTAAATGCCACTTTTTGTGCTTCGGGCAATTGTGCGATGGCTTTGAAAAGCACGGCTGCATTTTCTTGCTGCTCCATAAGTACACCTGGGTGATCGAACCCTGCCAGGTCAACACCCTTTTGATCCTTACTGCCTGTTAATGACTGAAGGAAGGCGAATCTTTTTTGCCTCTTATTTTTTCTAATCAATTCAAGCGATTTTGTGGTGGCGATTCTATAGATCCAAGTCGATAATTTGGAATCACCTCGAAAGTCGGAGATCGAACGATACACTTCAATAAATACATCTTGAGCAGTTTCTTCCGCTTCAACTTGATTTTGAAGAATGCTTAAACAGGTATTGTACACCCGGTTTTGAAATTCTTGCACCAAAGCACGAAAGGCACTTTGCGAGCCCTCTTTTATTTCTGCTATGAGTTGATCGTGCGACAATTTTTGGTGGATTATAACCCTGAAATAGCACTGGTCTATTCCAGGGTTGAGTGAACTAAGCTACAATTTTATCTTCTGCCTTTCATGTTGGCTTGGCCTTTCTTTGGGCTATGATTATTGAAAAAAACCAGTTGATCTTCGGTTAAAATACCTCTGATCTTTTGATCGGTACTTACCCTAAGTTTGAAAAGATCAGTCTTTAATTTTCCAATTTCATCAATCACTTTATCCACCGCTTTGGCATCATAGCTTTCAGAAGTAGTCAGGGTTTTTAGTTTTGCCTCATTTTCTGTGATTTGGTTTTTGATCGGCA
>PCUU01000063.1 GCA_002786855.1 Cytophagales bacterium CG12_big_fil_rev_8_21_14_0_65_40_12 | reverse complement strand
GTTATACAGTTCATTACAATAGATTTAACGAGAATTTACCAACTATTTTTGGCCATTAAATCTCATAATCTCTAAATTTAAAGTAAATTCTTCTATCTCCTGAATTTCTGGAATGTAGTTTAATAGTCCAGAATTTCCCAAGTTTATCTCCCCCTTCACCAGGTGACGGGGTACTCACTGCAAGTGAGCACCAGTGGGCTTACCGTTCGCCAAAGGCAAGCACCAGTTACCACAGTGGCGAAGTAGTGGCGAAGTGAGTGCCAGTGGGGTTTCGCTCATTTATGCTCAATATTGCTCTTCTCACAATCCTGGTGAAAAATGGATACTTACCTACCAAACTAATACAGTATGGGAGGCTCTGTATAATTGCAATAAGCTGCGATTTCGGCTGCTATATTCAAAATCTCAATATCCCAAAGACCTTTTCTTCTTTGCACCACCAAATATCAACAGGGTCAGTTACATCTCTGATACTATCCCTATAGAGAGCTATTGATATGTAATCATCCCCTTTACTAATCAGCTTATATCCGAAGAATTTGTCCTTGTTGATCGATAGTTCTTTCTTATTTAAAGTGAAAAAACCGTCTTGACTAACACGGTAGACCGTGTCTTGTTCTTGTAAAATGTAGAGAGAACTAAAGAGGGTATCATTAGTATAGTTGACATAGACTTCTCCTACCACCTCTTTGGTTTTATCATCTTTGAACTGATGGATTGGCTTCAACTCTTGTACAAGATTCGATACAGATAATAAGTCCTTTTCATTCTTTGCCGAAGTATGATTACAGGAACAAAGAACAAGCAATAAAAGGTACTTCATAGATTTTCTCATCATAACTACTTTTTAAATATCAAATCTCAATTTATATTCCTAGTATACACTTTCCGCCCCTGCTGTTCCTCACCAACTGACCACTAATACCTAAGTTAGAAAGTCTATTCCAAAAATTCATTCCTCACCCACAGTAAGCTAGCAGTAAACAAAAAGCTTCTACCCTTTCGGATAGAAGCCTTATGAATGTAATTAACAAATAAACAGTATTTTAAATAATGGTGCTTAAGCCCATTTGAATATTGCTTTGTGTACCAGATTCTGAACCATCTAAAATATGGTTGACTATAAAGTCACCTACTCTGTCGGTGCCATAACCGTGTTCCTTTGCTAAATCTTCAGTCACCAATCCATTTCGTAAAGAAGCTTTAACGGCTTGTCTTACTTCAATGGCTTCGTCAATCAAATTCAAATGATCCAATAGCATTGCCACGGATAAAATCGTAGCAATTGGATTGGCGATATTCTTTCCTGTGGCTTGAGGGTAAGAACCGTGAATAGGCTCAAACATGGCCGTTTTATTGCCTACCGAAGCTGATGGCAATAAACCCAACGAACCACCAATAACCGAGGCTTCATCTGAAATGATATCACCAAACATGTTCTCGGTTAAAATCACATCGAAATGACGTGGGTTTTGGATCAGCTGCATCGCAGCATTGTCAACAAACATGCAATCCAAAGTAACATCTGGATAATCTTTGGCCATTGCAGTTACTTTTTCGCGCCAAAGGCGAGAAGTTTCTAAAACATTGGCTTTGTCTATCAGCGTAATTTTCTTCTTTCTATTTTGAGCCGCTTTGAAAGCTAATTCTGCAATGCGCTCAATTTCAGCATAAGAGTAAGTGCAGTTATCAAATGCAGTGTCCGCTGTCCTTCCTTTTTCACCAAAGTAAATTCCCCCGGTCAACTCTCTATACACCACAAAATCAACCCCGATTATGCGCTCTGTTTTTAATGGCGACATGTGTAAAAGGCTTTCATAGGCCGTTACAGGGCGGATATTAGCAAAAAGCCCAAGCTCTTTTCTCAGTTTCAAAAGCCCTTGTTCTGGTCTTACTTTGGCCGATGGATCATTGTCGTATTTCGGGTGACCAATTGCACCAAAAAGAAAAGCATCCGATCTTCTGCACACCTCTAGGGTTTCATTTGGTAATGGATTCCCTGTGGCATCGATTGCCGCAGCTCCTACCAAAGCATATTCGTACTCAAATTGATGATTAAATTTTGAGGCAATAGCATCCAACACTTTCTTGCCTTCCGCTACTACTTCCGGCCCGATCCCATCGCCCGGAAGCATTCCGATTTTCTTCTTAACTCCCATTATATTGTAATTGCGCTGGCCTCGAAGGCCGTTATTTCTTCCTTAATGCTTACCAAGTAATCGATATCATCATAACCATTGATCAAACAAACCTTTTTGTAAGGGTTCACTTCAAAAGTTGCTTTCTTTCCGTTGAACTCAATCTCTTGAGATTCTAAATCCACTTGCACTTCTGTGCTAGGATCAGCCTTAACGGCAGCCAATAATCCCTGAAGATATTCCTCAGATACCTGAACAGGCAGCAAGCCGTTGTTCAAGGCATTTCCCTTGAATATATCAGCAAAGAAACTCGATACCACCACTCTGAACCCGTAATCGTACAATGCCCAAGCGGCATGCTCTCGCGAAGAACCACAACCGAAATTCTTACCTGCAACCAAAATACTACCCGCGTAAGTGCTATCATTCAACACGAAATCCTTTTTAGAATTATCGTTATTATATCGCCAATCTCTGAACAAATTATCGCCAAAACCTTCTCGCGAAGTGGCTTTTAGAAAACGCGCAGGGATGATTTGATCGGTGTCAATATCCTCATTCGCCAATGGAACTGCGCTGCTAATTACTTTAACTACTTTTTCCATTTCAATTTAAAAATTCGGTGATGTCTACGATTTTACCTTGTACTGCGGTGATGGCCGCTACTAATGGGCTTGCTAAAAGTGTTCTCGCCCCAGGGCCTTGTCTTCCTTCAAAATTTCGGTTAGAAGTTGAGACACAATAAGCACCAGCAGGTACTTTGTCTTCATTCATCCCTAAACAAGCAGAACAGCCTGGTTCTCTAAGTTCAAAGCCCGCCTCCTTTAGAATTAAATCCAATCCTTCGGCTATGGCTTGCTTTTCAACTTGCTTAGAGCCCGGAACGATCATCGCCTGCACATGCGCAGCTCGTTGCTTTCCTTTGACATAGTTCGCTACAACGCGTAAATCTTCGATCCTTGAGTTCGTACAGCTACCAATAAAAACATGGCTTATTTCTTTACCCAATAATGATTCACCTGGTTTGAAACCCATGTAATTCAAGGCTTTATGGTAGCTATCTTGACTCGCCAAACCCAATGTTTCTGGAATAGTGCCCTTGATTTTGATGCCCATACCTGGATTGGTACCATAGGTAATCATGGGCTCAATATCT
The DNA here is from genome assembly GCA_002786855.1 of Cytophagales bacterium CG12_big_fil_rev_8_21_14_0_65_40_12. Taxonomy (GTDB): domain Bacteria; phylum Bacteroidota; class Bacteroidia; order Cytophagales; family Cyclobacteriaceae; genus Roseivirga. The sequence goes on along the minus strand of PCUU01000063.1, from coordinate 46,740 downwards.
GCTGCTGGAAAGTTATATTCAAGATCAAAAGTAGCATCAGCATCTGTATGCAAGGTTTCCCAATAAGCAACGGCCTTTTCGAAGGCTTCTCCCTTAGGTGCAAATTCTCTTCCCTTGATATAATCGAAGGTAGTTTGATCTGGCGCAATCATTCCGCCTCTAGCTCCCATTTCGATACTCATGTTGCATATGGTCATTCGAGCTTCCATCGATAAGCTTTTGATGGCTGAACCAGCATACTCAACAAAGTAGCCCGTACCACCAGCCGCAGTCAATTGACTTATGATATAAAGAATGATGTCTTTTGCCGAAACGCCTTTATTCAACTCACCATCTACTGTAATGCGCATGGTTTTAGGTCGAGATTGAAGCAAACACTGTGAAGCCATGACTTGCGCCACTTGGCTGGTTCCAATTCCAAAAGCAATGGCTCCAAATGCTCCATGGGTTGAGGTGTGTGAATCGCCACAAACCATAGTTCTGCCTGGCAATGTAATGCCCAACTCTGGCCCTATTACATGCACAATGCCTTGAAACGGATGACCGAGTCCATAAAGTTCAACCTTATGTTTTGCGCAGTTTTCGAGGAGTTTGTCTACCTGAAGTCTAGAAAGTGCGTCTTTAATCGGCAAATGCTGATTTTCTGTAGGAATATTGTGATCTGGAGTAGCCACAATCTTATCTCTTCTGAAAAGTTCAAGACCTCTGGCCTCCAATTCAGCAAAAGCTTGTGGACTTGTTACTTCATGAATCAGATGTCTGTCAATGTAGAGTACATCAATTCCTCCTTCGATTTGTTTCACCACATGGGCGTCCCAAACCTTATCAAATAATGTTTTTGCCATGTTTATACCGCTACTTTGTGATTTAAAGAAGCCAGTTCATTCAAGTCTTCATCAAATACTTCTTTTTTCTCATCTGCTACTTTTACAAAGTCAGCATAAACAATATCAAGTTCATCGCGTGTCAATTCAAACCCTATGAGTTTCAACCTGTAGGCCAATGCTGCTCTTCCGCTTCTGGCAGTGAGAACAATCGAAGAGTGGTCAACTCCCACTTCCTTCGGATCAATAATTTCGTAAGTATCTCTTCGCTTGATCACGCCATCTTGGTGAATTCCTGAAGAATGTGCAAAAGCATTTGCTCCAACAATCGCCTTATTCGGTTGAACCGGCACACGCATGGTCTCAGAAACATACCTCGAAATGGCATTCAATTGTTTGGTATCGATATTAGTCGTTTTTTTCAAATAAGGATGTTGCTTTAAAACCATCACTACTTCTTCTAAAGCCGTATTTCCTGCTCTTTCACCAATTCCGTTGATAGTACACTCAATTTGCGTAGCCCCATTAATTACACCAGCAATGGAATTGGCGGTGGCCATCCCTAGATCGTTATGGCAATGAGTTGAAAGGGTTACATTGTGAATGCCCTTTACATTTTCGGCCAAGTATTTAATCTTAGCTCCATATTCTTCGGGCAGGCAATAGCCAGTTGTATCCGGAATATTGAGTACCGTGGCGCCTGCTTTAATAGCTGCTTCGCAAATGCGCGCTAAGTATTCATTTTCAGTTCTTCCGGCATCTTCAGCATAGAATTCAACGTCTTCAACGTATTTTTTGGCCAAAGCCACAGCAGCAACGGCACGCTCTAAAATCTTATCTTGGGTACTATTAAGTTTGTATTTGATATGAGATTCTGAAGTTCCAATCCCCGTATGAATTCGCGGTTTTTTGGCGTATTGAACTGCTTCAGCAGCCGTAGTAATGTCCTTCTCAACAGCCCTGCTCAACCCGCAAACCGTAGCGTTTTTCACAAGTTTCGCGATAGCGACTACAGAGTCGAAATCTCCCGGACTTGAGATTGGAAAGCCTGCCTCGATCACATCTACGCCAAGCGCCTCAAGTCTTTCGGCCACTTCTAATTTTTCTTTGGTATTCAATTTACAACCCGGCACTTGCTCACCATCTCGAAGAGTTGTGTCGAAGATTTGTATTTTTTGTTGATCCATCGTTTATTTGGTCTCCTTATTTTTACGCTTTACTTCTTCTTTATTCTTTATTGAATATATGTGAGGCCTTATGGCAGGCCAAAGCATTAGCCAAGGCTTCTACTATTTTTAATAAAAGTCTTGTAATAGCATGTTATTGATTATCAATTAATTGAGGTGAAGAAAATACAATGGCTAACGTAAAGAATGACCCCCTTTTTGAGCTTATAAAATCTCTGACAAAATCAGAGAAACGACATTTTAGAATGTTCGTGAATCGAAGTGGCAGTTCAGAAGATGTGAAGTTTGTGATGCTTTTCGATGCCATGGAATCGGCAAAGACTTATGACGACAAACTTATTTTAGAAAAAGTTAAGAGCATTAAGAGAGAACAATTCTCTAACCAGAAGGCAAATCTCTATAAACAAATACTCTCAAGTTTAAGGCATTTTCACATCGGCCATAATACGGATATTCAACTCCGTGAAATCTTAGATCATGCCAAAATTCTATACAATAAAGGCTTCTATAAACAGGCATTAAAGCTTTTAGAAAGAGGGAAAATCCAAGCCAAAGATGCGAGGTACTTTACCATCGCATTGGAGTTTATGGAATTCGAAAAACTGATCGAATCTCAATACATCACAAGAAGCATAGAAACCAGGGCCGAAGAACTTACTCAAGAAGTCAATGAAACCAGTGCGATTATCGTATCTGGGCATTCACTATCGAACCTTACTCTGAGTTTATATGGCCTTTTCTTGCAAAAGGGATACGCGAAAAGCGAAGCAGATTTTAATGAAGTCACACTTTTCTTCAAATCTAATTTGCCTGATGTAAAGTTAGAAAACCTGAGTTTCTACGAGCAATTGTACTACCATCAAAGCCATGTTTGGTACAATAACATTGTTCAGAATTTCCCCAACTCCTACCGCCATGCCTTGGCTTGGGTAGATCTATTCAAGTCTAATCCTGACATGATTACGAAGCAGTTGTCATTGTATATTAAAGGATACAGGCATTTGTTGGGGTCACTGTTTCAGCTTCAGTATTATTCTAAATTTTGTGAGATTCTCGCTGAAATAGATGCCTTGGCCAAGGATGAAAACGTGGTCAAAGACTTGAACACCGAAGCCTTGATATTCAAGTTTTTATGGATTTCTAAAATCAATAAGCACTTTATGGAAGGTAGTTTCGAAGATGGAGTGGAACTGATCCCTAAACTGCTTAAAAAACTTAAGGAATTTGAAAATAAGATCGACCCTGAGCGAGTGCTGATGTTTTACTATAAAATTGCCTCACTCTATTTTGGCAATGGTGATTTTAGAAAGGCCATTTTTTACCTTAATCAAATCATTTACTTTAAGGATGTTAGCCTGAGAGAGGACATCCATTGCTTTGCTAGAATACTAAATTTGATCGCCCACTTCGAGGATGGCCAAGACTTCCATTTAGAATACCAGATCAAATCTACGTTCCAATTTATAGGCAAAATGAACGACCAACAGGCCGTACAAAAGGAGATTTTTCAGTTTCTGAGAAGAACAGGCAAGATTAAACCAGACGAATTGAGACTGGAGTTTCAAAGCCTGCATGATAGGCTTTCGGTACTTTATGACAATATCTATGAACGCAGGCCATTCTTGTACCTCGACATTCTATCGTGGCTACAAAGCAAAATAGAAAACAGGCCCGTCAAGGAAATTGTGAAAGAGAAATTCAAAAGCTTGAGATAATCTAAGCCTCAATTGCCTGAACGCTAAGACATTATTTTCACCAGTGCCTTATTGAAAACCTGGACTTCCTCGATCGTGCCCATGCTAATTCGGCACCAATCATTGTATGGCGGGAATGGCCTACCCACAAGCACTCCATTTTCAAGCATTTGCTTATTGAAAGTTTTTATGTCACGACCTGTTTTGAAAAAAATGAAATTCGTATTCGATGGAATATATTCTAAACCTAAACTGTCCATCGTTTTGTACATCAACTGCTTGCCTTCTTTCACCTTGTTCAAACTGAAATTGTAAAATTCATCGTCATTCAAGGCAGTCATCGCAGCTTGAAGAGCGAGCACATTAGAATTTGCGACAACGTTCTCTCTGATCTTATTGGCCAATTCAGGTTTCGCCACTAAATAGCCAACACGAAGCCCCGCCAAACCATAGACTTTCGAAAAAGTCTTCGACACAATCACATTTGCTCCTTCTTTCACCAAGGTGACCATCGAAGGATAATCTTTCTCTTCGATAAAATCATAATAGGCTTCATCGCTAAACACGATGGTTTTCTTAGATGCCGAAGTAACGAAATTGACCAGCTTATTCTTCTCCAATAAGGTTGAAGTCGGATTATTCGGGTTGCACAAGAAGATCAGTTTGGTTTTTGATGAAATGCGCCTTTCCATTTCATCTACATCATGGGTCAATTTATCATCTAAGTCTACCCAATTGACGGTGGCGCCCCATTGTTGTGCATAGCTCATCATGGCAAGGAAGGTAGGACGAGCTGCAATGATTTCTCCCCCATTGTTGGCGAAGGTCAATCCAGTCACTTTGAGTCCTTCAGTAGAACCACCACCAATCACAATGTGATCGCGGGTTACTCCTTCCTTCTTGGCAACCATCTCTGCTAATTCATCGATCAAACTGTCTGGGTAACGGCAACCCATATCAAAAGCTTCAGTCATGGCCTTTCTTACTTTAGCCGAAGGCCCAAAAGGATTCTCATTAAAATTGAGTTGAGCCGGCCCTGAAAATGGTCGCGGATTGAATTTCTCGATATCACTTTGGGTAAGTGTGGAAGCTACCGCAGTTCCTCCGAGTAAAGTAAGCGCGCTGAGTGCACCTCCTTTTTTAAGCCATGATCTCCGATCCATTATGATTTGGTTTAAGGTTGATTGAGGAAGTTAGTAAATAAAATGCAATAGTCTTCCTTCTGGAATTTTCAAGGTATCTCAAAAAATATGTACATACATGGAACTATATGTACATACATGTAGTTTAGCATTTGTACACTTTAAACTCAATTTTTAATTATGGAAAATAAAACCACATGGAAAATTGACCCTATGCATAGCGAGGTTCAATTCAAAGTAAAACATTTAGTGATCTCAACGGTAACAGGCTCTTTCAAGAGTTTTGAAGGCGGATTAGAAACAGCAGGAGACGATTTTAATGGCGCCAATGCTTCATTCAGCATTGCTACTTCTAGCGTGGATACCAATGTTGCTGATCGTGATGCACACCTTAAGAGCGGTGATTTCTTCGATTCAGAAAACTACCCTAACATGACCTTTAAAGGTGAATTGAAACAAAAGTCAGGTGATGATTTCAAATTGGTAGGTACTTTGACGATCAAAGACATTACCAAAGAAGTTGAATTGACCGTAGAACATGGTGGTGTAATGGTAGACGGTTATGGACAAACCAAAGCTGGTTTCGAAATTACTGGAAACATCAACCGCAAAGATTTTGGCTTAACCTGGAGCATGGTTACCGAAGCCGGTGGCGTAGTCGTTGGCGACAATGTAAAACTTCACTTGAATGTGCAGTTGGTTAAAGGGTAATTGAAAGCATTCCTGCAAAAAAGCAAAAGGCTACTTGAGTAATCAGGTGGCCTTTTTTAGTAGACATATGTTAATGATTTCAATCTGTGACGCATTGCGTCACGTTTTCATGTTCAGAAAAGATTAATTTGACCAAGCCAACTAGATTTTATAAGTCCAATTCTTCTGGTTCATCCGCTTCATTTAACTCCAAAGCCTTAACGGATTGAATGGCATTGCCGGCAATGCCTTTGATTGAGCCGTACATGTCGATGGTATTGGTGACCACTTTGTCGATTTGCTTTTCGCGTTCTTTCCAAATACGCTGCATGGCCCTTTTCTCTCCATCTAAGGCAATTTTCATCGAGGTAAAGCCTTCTACAATGGCCTCCACTTGCATTCTGAAAGTACTGCTGGTGAGGTAATCATACAGCATATGCATTTTATCACCTTTGTTCTCTTGGCTGCTCATCGCCATGCTCAATTGGACAATTGACTCGCGGAGTACAGCACAAAGGCCTTTGAACTCATCGTAATTACAAATCCAGATCCCATCTTTGAGTCCCATTCGGTCCATACCTGAAGGCATGACTTCGGTAACTAAGACACCGATATTGGCACCTTTTTCACGGATGTCATTTTTAAATTTTTCGATCCAACTCGGTTGGAAGTCTTTGGTGCGCTTACTTTCGTAATAGATGGTGCCGCAATTCTGGCGTGTTCTTGTATTTACCACTTGAATACAATCGCCACCTCTCGCCCCTTTTTTGATTTCTTCAATAGAATCTAAAGGAAACTGAGCAGTAAGCCATTCCTCGATGGCCAATTCTTGTACTTCGCCTTGCAGTTGCATAGAACCTTGCTCCTGCTTGCGCTTCATTTCTTCGGTCAGCCTTTTCTGATCTTCGAGCTGCTTCTGCATCTCCTTGAAACGGAGTTCATTCTTTTCTTCTTCAGATTTTCTGATCTTCTCCTTTTCAGCAATCAGCGTGGCATTTAGGTTTTTCTGTGCTTCGGCCTCGGCAATTTCTTTGAGCTCAGATTTCTCTCGTTTTAGCTTTTCAATCTCTGCTTTGGTCCGATTCAGCTCTTTGATCTGCTCTGATTTCTCGTTGAGTTCTTTTTGAAGTGTCTCAAATTGATCCAACTGCTCGGCCTTGAGTTGCTCTTTGAGCTTTTCTTCTATTGATTTTCTTTCTTCGCGAAGCTGCTTTTCTAACCTTTCCTTAAAAAGCTCATTGGCTTCTTTCTTCTTTAGCTCAAATTCTTCTTTGGCCTTGTTGAGTTCTTCGGCTTCGGATTGATGACGTTTACGTTCAGCCTCTAACTGTCCTTGGTATTTCCTTTTGATTTCATCTTCTAGCTGGTGGGCTAAAATATCTTGCACATCGATTGAAGTACCGCAATTCGGACATTTGATTTGAGTGTTGTTTGCCATTTTTTAATCTTATTCCTTCGCTATTACTTTTTTCTTCTTTTTGATCTTTTCGCCTCGTAAGCGGCCTTTTCCTTATCTGCTTCTTTCATCAATTGTTGCCAATTATTGGCTTTGGCATCAGAAATATCGAGCGTGTATTGATAGTCTTCGTTGGTGACTTCCATGCGTTGGATGGGCTTGCCAAGGTTTTCTTCAATTTCCTTCAAAATAGGCTTTTCTTCTTCGCTACAAAAGGAAAGTGCTTGTCCTTTTTGACTTCCCCTACCTGTTCTGCCCACCCGGTGAACGTAATATTCTGAAGAATCAGGCATATCGTAATTCACCACATATTCCACATTCGGAATATCAATACCACGCGCACTTATATCAGTGGCAATCAGTACTTTTAATTCTCCCGATCGGAATCGCTCCATCACATCTTTTCGCTCTTCTTGAACACGATCGCTGTGGATGGTATCTGTTTGCAAGTCTACTCGAAGCATGGCAGCTTTCACTCGCTCTGCACGCACTTTAGTCCGCACGAAAACTAGGATTTTCTTTTCTTCATGCTTCTTGATAAAATTCTCTAAGAAGAAACGCTTGTCGTCCATTTCGATAAAAGCAATGGCATGTTCGATATTCTTAGCCACAGGATCTTTGGGTGAGATTTGAATTCTAATGGCTTTTGTGACCAATGAATAAGCCAAATCCTTAATTTCTTCATTTATGGTAGCCGAGAAAAAGAGTGTTTGACGCCTTTTAGGAAGGTGTTTCATCAAATCACGAATGTCCTTGATAAAGCCCAAGTCAAGCATATGATCTGCCTCGTCTAAGACCAAAATCTCTATTCTCTTCAAATTCAAAGCACCTTGGCTTACCAAGTCGAACATTCTGCCTGGGGTGGCAATCAAAACGTCAACCCCTTTTTCTAATTGTTTGATTTGCGGTTCTTGGTCTACACCACCGTGAATACAAAATGAAACGACCCGGGTATGTTTTCCTAACTCTTTGAATACAGCGTCAATCTGCAAAGCCAATTCGTGAGTGGGCGCCATCACAAGACATTTTACGCCATCAGGTCTGCTGCCTGATTTTCGCTCTTGAAGAATATGTAAAATGGGGATGGCAAAAGCCGCTGTTTTTCCTGTTCCAGTTTGCGCAATGGCCAAAACATCCTCTCCTTTCAAAATAGGTGGAATCGACTTGTACTGAATATCAGTAGGTTTTTTATAGCCCAACTTTGAAATGCTGGTTTTTATACCTTCGGCAATGCGATAATCTTCAAATTTCATAGGTAATATTGTTGCTCAAAGGGCTTCAACCCTTAGAATATGTGCCAGAATGTCTAAAAACTTGGTCTGGACTCTAAGCTGCAATTTAAGCAAAATATACTCGGAGAATCTCCACTCAAATCGAATCAATCATTTAAATTGTGCGCTTGGCGTTAGCAACAATATGAATTCAGACTCACAAATTACGATTTCAACTTGGGTTAACCTTTATGGCGATGAATTGTATTCATGGGCTTTTCATAAAACCAAAAAAGTAGAAATGGCCGAAGACATGGTTCAAGAAACTTTTATCAAGGCCTTTAACGCCCTGGCCTCTTTTCAAGAAAAAAGCAGTCCAAAAACATGGCTGTTCCGCATTCTCAATAATTTGATAACCGACTATTACAGAAAAAGTGCGAAGCAAAAGACATCGTCACTGGATGATGCTGAGGAACTTACCAACGGCATGTTCGATTCAATGGACAACTGGCAGGTCAATGGTTTTGAAGATTTTTGGACCAAGGATGAAAACGTTTTCGATGATATCGACTTTAATCAGGTATTCGACTTATGTATGAGCGATTTGCCTGATAATTGGAGATTAGCTGTTTCTGCTAAATATCTTTTACACAAGGAAACAGTAGAAATTTGTCAGGAACTGGAAATAACAGCGTCCAATTATTGGCAAATGGTGCATAGGGCTAAACTTATGCTTAAAAAATGCCTAGAAACTAAATGGTTCTCGAAAGTATGATGCGCAGACTAATGAATTTGTTAATGCTTTCGTGCAAGCAAGCCACGGCATTAATTGAAAAAAAGAAACTAGTTCCACTGTCCAAACCAGAACAGCTACAGCTAACTGTGCATACTAAGATGTGCAAGGCTTGTAGTACTTACTCCGTGCAGTCAGACATTATGGATAAGTCCCTTCAACAATTTTGGAACCAAAAAAAATCTGAAGAAAAAAACAGCCTTTCTGAGTCCTCAAAGCAGAAAATCATTGATCAAATAAAAAAAATGTAAATTATTTTCAGTTCTGCTGTCAGGAAAGACACCTCCTCACGTCTGTTCGGTTGAAATCGCCCAAAAGGCTCAAACCGAATCAAATGACACTCAAGAAAAGAACGAAAATTATACTGCTCATTGGTATTATTGGTGCAATTGCCGCAAGCGGTGCAGTGCTCTACATGTTTTTTATGCCTCATAGAGACATACAGTCAACAAAGACTGATTACAAATTATCAGCTGATGCGCTCGTCAATGAATACCTTCAAAACGCTGATGCCGCCAATGACAAATACTTAGACGAAGGTGGGAAATCAAAAGTAATAGAAGTCACTGGAGTGATTCAATCCATTACAGAAGACTTCAATCGTCAAAAAGTCATTCTACTGAAATCTGCTGATGCACTTGCTGGCGTTCGCAGCACTTTTACGGAAGAGACAAATGCTTCCGCACTCAAAGCCCAAATTGGAGAAACGGTAACCATCAAAGGTGTTATTCGCGCTGGCGCTGCTTATGACGAAGATTTAGGGCTATACGAAAACGTAATTTTAGAAAAAGCAGACATCATTAAATAAATCACAAACATCAATTAAAATCTTTCAATCATGAAAAAAATCTCATTAAGCATTTTATCATTTTTAGTAATCGCTGTTGTGGCAATGGCCCCAATCTCAGACAAGTACGTGAGCACTAAAACTCACATCAAATTTTTCTCAACCACCCCTGTTGAAAACATTGAAGCCAACAACTACGCAGCTGTGAGCACACTAGATACTGGCACTGGTGATGTTGTATTCTCTGTTCCAATGCAGGGTTTTGAGTTCGAAAAAGCACTTATGCAAGAGCACTATAATGGCAAGGATTTTCTTAACACAAAAAAATTCCCAAAGGCCAAGTTAACTGCCAAAATCACAAACCTTTCTGAAATTGATTTCTCAAAAGATGGATCTTATGCTGCAACAGTAAGCGGTGAAATGACCATAAAAGAGGTGAGCAAGGCCATTAATGAAAAGGGAACAATCACCGTTTCGGGCGGAAACATTACCGTCAATACCAAGTTCGATTTGACCTTATCGGATTATGGCATTGAATTCAAAAAAGGAAAACCTGCTTCGAATATTGCCAAGACCATTGAAGTAACTGTGGTCGCTGAATATAATAAGCAATAAGTTGTTGTTTGTTGGTTGAGTCTTCTACCCACGGAAACGGGGTAGAGACTCATACTTTTAATTCGTGAACTATGAAAAAGACCCTACAGATTTTAGTGATTGTCATAGCGATAGTAATGGTATATTTAGGAATTGCCAATTCAATGCTTCCTCCTGCGCTTACAGGCCTTGGCCTTATTTTAATATTAGCCCTACTTAAACATCAAAAAACCGATGGCGCCAATTAATAAAGGAGATGTACTAACTCAACTCTCGTTAGTGACTTATGACGGTAAAGTTTTCGATAGCTCCGAACATAAAGATTCAAATCTTTTACTGATTTTCTTTAGGGATGCTACTTGCCCATTTTGCAACATGCACCTAAAAGAACTCTTGGATGATTATGAATTCTTTAGATCAAATCACCTTGAAATTGTCACCTTTTTTGCCTCCACAAGCGAAGAAATTCAAAAATATGCGGGCAAAATGAGCGTGCCATTTTATATCGTTCCCGATCCTGAATTAGAATTTTATAAAATGTTCGATGTCAGACAATCAAAAATGGGACTATGGAAAACACTCTGTAAACCCATTGCCGTGATTAAAGCAATGTTCAGTGGATTTTTCAATCTTAAATCAATGACCAAAGCTCCTATAATTCCATCTGATTTTCTTATATCAAAAGGCGGTATAGTCGATATAGTACACCATTCTGATAACTACGCTGATCATTTGAGTATTTCTGAAATCAAACATTGGCTAAGTAAACAGCACACTTGATGAACGAGATTTTAAATGACCTGAGAGAAACGAGGACACTTCTAAAATGCCTAAACACTTGTCAATATAACCTTAAAATTGATGTCTTATCTGGTGCATCCATTGGTATGCACTTTAGGCATGTTTTTGAATATTACCAAAGTGTACTGACCTGCCAAGAATCGATCTGCTATGATAAAAGAGTTAGGAATAAAGAGTTAGAGCAAAATATCAATTTCGCTTTATCTACTGTTGATGCTATGATCGGGCAAATCCAGGAAATTAATCCTAACAGATCTGTAATTTTAATTTTTGATGACCAACAAACCATAAAGAGTTTTATAAATCGAGAGTTGTTTTATTGTTACGAGCATAGTATTCATCACAAAGCACTGATCAAAATTGGACTTACATCATTGAATTTGGAATACTTATTGTCACCAAGCTTTGGGGTAGCTCCAGCCACAGTAAAATTTCAGAGTAGCTCAAAAATCGGGCTGGGTTAATTTTCTGCATTCTATTCATTTTTGAGTCAATACAAAACATATTGGCTCCCCCCCCTTTTTGAGTTCAGTCGTTATATATAGAACTTCTTTAGATCAGATCAACTATTTTTGCAAAAGCGTTGTTAGCAGTGCTATTGGAAATTAAAAAATGAGCAAAAGAGTTGTTGTTGGTCTTTCTGGCGGAGTTGATTCAAGTGTTACTGCGCACCTTCTGATTGAGCAGGGCTATGAAGTAATCGGCATGTTTATGCGCAATTGGGTAGACGATTCCGTGATTATCTCCGAAGAATGCCCTTGGATTGAAGACAGCAATGATGCTTTGGCAGTAGCCGAAAAACTCGGCATTCCTTTTCATGTCATTGATTTAAGCGAGCAATACAAAGAGCGCATCGTTGATTATATGTTCAATGAATACGAAAAAGGACGTACGCCAAATCCTGATATTCTTTGTAACCGTGAAGTCAAATTCGACATCTTTTTAAAAGCCGCAATGAAGCTAAAAGCCGACTATGTGGCTACGGGGCATTATTGCCAAAAAGAAACGATCATCAAGGATGGAAAAGAAGTGCATCGCCTATTGGCCGGGGCTGATAAAAATAAGGATCAGAGCTACTTTCTATGTCAATTAAGCCAAGAGCAACTGGCAAAAGCGCTCTTCCCTATTGGGCATTTACAAAAACCACAAGTACGAGAAATTGCCAAAGCACAAGACCTTATTACCGCTGAAAAGAAGGACTCTCAGGGTCTGTGCTTTATAGGAAAAGTTCGATTGCCTGAATTTTTGCAACAGCAATTGGCCCCTAAAAAAGGTCAAATCAAAGAATTAGCCACGGATGCAATCAACTTTCAAACCTTTAGAGACCAACAAGTTTTTGAATTTGATGGCAGCATTGAAAGCTTAAAATTTCTTTCAGAGCCTTATCATTACGCCCCCTCAGACGGCAAACTGGTGGGCGAACATAATGGTGCGCATTATTATACCATTGGTCAGCGCAAGGGCTTGGCTGTTGGCGGAACTCCTGAACCTCTTTTCGTGATAGAAAAAGACACCACCAATAATGTGATTTATACAGGACAAGGAGAAAACCATCCTGGACTGCTGCGCAAAGGCTTGTTTGTAGAAAAATCTAATGTGCACTGGGTACGACCAGATTTGGCATTAGAGCCGAAATCATCGTGGAGTTATCTCACAAGAATTCGTTACCGCCAACCTTTAGAAAATGCCGAGCTCTTTATGGAAGAAGATGGTCTTTATATCATTTTCGAGCAATACCAAAAAGGAATAGCATCAGGCCAGTTTGTGGCTTGGTATGATGGTGAAGAATTGATTGGCTCTGGGGAGATTAGTTGATTTGGTCAATAGTCAATTTCCAAAATTTTGTGAATTCAGACCCTGAAAGGGTCAAATGTTTATAGAGAATTTAAATCAGAAAATATGCGACCCCAACGGGGTCGGACCTTAATATCCTACCGCTTTCTAGATACATATGATCCCTATGGGATCAATTTTAATCATGTATTACGAGCCTGAAAGGACGAAATAGCTTGATTTTACAATTATCACACCCTTTCATGGCTTAGGTTATTCATTTCTTTGTTTGCCAAAGGGCTTTGCCCTTTGTTATAGATATCACGCCCTTTCAGGGCTAACTAATCACGTGCACTCGAGTCAGTAGTGGTCGGAAAGGCTAGTCCTTTGCTAAATAATTGTTTGGATTTTGAAATTTGAGTTTTGGAATTTGATTTTTGATTTTTCAGAATTCACTATTAAAACCTCCCCTCTTACCCTTTACATCATTCCATTTGGTATGTTTCGCGTTTCGGTTTACTTTGATTCTAAATCAATTACAACCTGAATCATATGAAAAGCATCCTAAGAGCAACTGCTTTGGCTGTTACTATCGCCCTTGCCTCCTTCACAGTTTTCGCTCAAGACGAACCCACTCAAACCGACAGTACCAAAACCGATAAGAAAAAGAAAAAAGACCTTCCGCTCGAAGCTGGGCGAACTTTTGAATTTGATTTAACGGAAGGTTCTTGGATTGCATTGGATGTGAGTCCTGACGGAAAAACAATTGTTTTCGATTTTCTTGGCGATTTATACACCATTCCAATTGCTGGAGGAGATGCCACTCAAATCACTGAAGGAATGCAGTTTGACTCGCAGCCGAGGTTCAGCCCTGATGGCAAAAAAGTGATTTTCATTTCCGATGAATCTGGTGGTGAGAATGTTTGGACTTATGATTTCGATACCCAAAAGAAAAACCAAGTCACAAAAGGAAATTCAAACAACTATCAATCTCCAGAATGGACTCCTGACGGCAAATACATGATTGCTTCAAAGCAATCAAGTGGCCAACATAAAATTTGGCTATATCATATCGATGGGGGTTCAGGGACCGCCTTAGTCAACGAGCCCAATAACCTCAGGATGATCGAAGGTGCTTTTGGAAAAGAAGACAGTCAGGTATGGTTCTCACAAAGAAATGGTTCATGGGAATACAATGCTTCGCTTCCACAGTATCAAATTTCAAGCTATGATCGTGAAACGGGTGATATTACCACACAAACTTCGAGATATGGCTCTGCATTTAGGCCAACTCCTTCGAGTGATGGAAAATGGTTGGTTTATGCCACGCGTCACGATGCCGAAACAGGTTTGATTCTAAGAGACATAAAAACGGGTGATGAAAGTTGGTTGGCCTATCCAATCCAGCATGATGATCAAGAATCCAGGGCTTCGCGCGATGTGCTGCCAGGTTTCTCTTGGACTCCCGACAATCAAAGCATTGTGATTTCCTATGGTGGAAAAATATGGAGCATCAATGTGGGCTCGAAACAAGCCAAAGAGATTCCATTCAGAGTAAAATCTAAAATCGAAATGGGCCCTGAATTGGATTTTGAATATCCGATCTCAGATTCAGAAGAATTTGTGATCACTCAAATCAGGGATATTGCCCCTTCCCCGAATGGAAAGCAAATGGTCTTTACCGCGCTGAATGAGGTGTATATTATGGATTTGCCGAATGGCACACCAAAGAAACTTGTCAATTTAAAGGAAACTCAAGCCGAACCAGTTTGGTCACCCAAAGGCGATTGGATAGCTTTTGTCACATGGCAGCCTGAAGGTGGTAAACTTTACAAAGTGCGGGCTGACGGGAGGAACTTGACGCAGTTGAACAAAGACAATGCCGTTTATCAAAGTCCAGTATGGTCGAATGATGGAAGCAAAATCGTCTTGATCAAGGGGCAATCACAAGACTATAGAGAAGCTTTGCAGCGGACTGCGTTCAGGGGCACGAGTGATTTGGTTTGGATTTCGGCCGAAGGCTCAAGCGATAACTTCATTGCCTTCACCAATGGACGCAGCAACCCTCATTTTATTAAAAGCTCTGATCGTATCTACTTATCAGGATTCAGAGGGTTATCATCTATCCGTTGGGATGGAACAGATGAAAAATTTCATCTGGAAGTTCGCGGAAAGGCACCAGCGGGATCGACCAACTCGCCTAGGGCTTCTTGGATTAAAATGGCACCTGAGGGAGATCAAGCATTGGCGCAAGTCCTCAATGACTTATTCTTAGTGACCGTTCCTCAAGTGGGTGACGAAGCACCAAGTATTTCGGTAGCTAATCCAGAAAATTCTGCCTTCCCTTCGAGACAATTAACAGATATCGGAGGTCAATTCCCTGCTTGGAGTGCTGATGCGACTAAAATACATTGGGCGGTAGGTAATGCTCATGTGGTTTATAATTTAACCGCAGCGAAGGCTTTTGAAGCTGAAAGTAGAACAGATTCAGAAGAAGCCAAAAAAGACAGTAAGGATAAGAAGAAGGAGTACGAACCGATTGAAAATCGTATTCAGGTGATGGCAAAAAGGGATACGCCAAAAGGCTCAATCCTGATGAAGAATGCGAGAATCATAACCATGAAGGGCAAAGAGATCATCGAAAACGGGGATATTTTAATTGAAAATAACCGCATTAAACAAATCGGAACCAACCTTACCGCTGATCGCAAGACCACAGTAATGGACATGAGTGGAAAAACCATCGTTCCAGGTTTTGTCGATACACACTCTCATTTCCGTCATCCTGTCAACTTGCATAGAGGCGAGTTTTGGCCATACCTCACCAATTTAGCTTTTGGAGTAATTACAACGCGCGACCCACAAACCGCCACGACTGATGTTTTGACTTATGGCGACTTGGTGGATGCTGGAAGATTAATAGGCCCTAGAATCTATTCAACTGGCCCTGGCATTTTTAGTAGTGAAAACATCAGCAGTTTAGAGCACGCCCAAAAAGTGATGAAGCGATATAGCAGCTATTACAATACCAAAACCATTAAAATGTATGGCGCTGGCAATCGCCAACAAAGGCAATGGTTGATTCAAGCTGCCTTTGAGCAAAGTATTATGCCTACGACTGAAGGTGGTCTAGACTTCAAGAATAACCTAACACAAGTCATTGACGGTTATCCAGGACATGAGCACTCTTTCCCTATTTTCCCATTGTATAAGGACGTAATTGACTTAGTTGCTTATTCTCAAACAGCCTATACCCCTACTCTTTTGGTAGCCTATGGCGGCCCTTGGACTGAAAACTATTTCTATGCTACAGAAAACCCTCATGATGATGCTAAGCTAGATCATTTTATGCCGCATGAGAATTTGGATACTAGGACAAGAAGAAGAAACGATGGATGGTTTATGAAGGAAGAATATGTTTTCGAAGAAGAATCACTTTTCGCTAAAGACTTGGTCGAAGCTGGAGGAATTGCTGGTGTCGGCAGTCATGGGCAATTGCAAGGTTTAGGCTATCATTGGGAGCTTTGGGCCATTCAGTCTGGTGGCATGAGCGAACATGATGCATTGCGTGCTGCTACTATTTTGGGTGCTTCAGCCATTGGTCTTGAAAGAGATTTAGGAAGTCTGGAAGTGGGTAAACTAGCCGATTTATTGATATTGAATGCTAACCCTTTGGATAACATCAAGAATTCGAAAGACCTTAAATACGTAATGAAAGATGGAAGATTATATGATGCGAACACACTTAACGAGCTCCATCCGACTAAAAAGGTTTTACCGAAAATGTGGTGGATGGACTACGAGCCCATAAACGTTCCTGGCATTAAGAAATAGTCATCGTTTTATGATTAAAATTTAGAGGTAAGTGTATTTTTACATAAATTTATGTGTAAATTTACACCGTTATGAAATATCAAGGAAATCAATCTGAAGCACTGCCCCAAGTACTCGAAGAACCCTCTCTAGTTTATGGCCATTTCAATTATTTTGATTTGGCCACTAGAGACATCTCAAAAAACTATGTAAAGCAGATCTTAAGTATCTCGCAGCTCAGCCTTTCCGAGCTCATGGAAATAATTCCGATTTCCATTGATACCTATAAGCGCAAGAACGAGTTCAATCCTCCCGTAACAGAAAAAATTCTAGAAATAGAAGAAGTCTACAAAACTGGGCTCAATGCCTTTGGTGAGAGCTTTCATACTTGGATGAACACACCCAACCAAGCCATGGCGGGCGCAATCCCCAAAAAACTACTTTCCAACAGTTTCGGGGTGCGTAAACTGCTCGATGAAATAGGCCGAATAGAGCACGGAGTACTAGCCTAATGTTGGTTTACAGGCTAAGCAGTAGTAACTATGCCAACGACCTATCTGGTACTGGTGCAGCGATTTATGGTGGCAGATGGAACCCGAAGGGCATTCCCCTTTTGTATACAGCAGGAAGTATTTCGCTGGCCTACTTAGAATATTTAGCACACAATATCCATGTGTTTTCAGCTAACATGATTACACTTTCAATTGTCAAAATCAAGGATCCGTCAATTAAAGAAATTGATTTAAAAGACCTTAGTGATGATTGGAGAACAAAGGAATACTCACCGCTTTCTACCCAACAAGTGGGTAAGCAATTCTTCGATTCAGGTAAGTTCCACGTCCTCAAAGTGCCCTCCGCCATTGTACCGCATGAATTCAACTTTCTGCTCAATCCACTTCACCCTAACCACAAACTAATTACCATCGAAGAGCAGATTTGTCCTTTCATCTTAGACGAGCGATTTTTTCAAAATATAGATACACTATTTATGCGAGATTATTTCAAACCTTAATTATTGAACAACATGGGATTATTTTGGGACCTTATTCAGCAAAGTCAAATTTCGGATCAGCAAACAAAAGCAGAATCGCTTGCAGACCGCGTGAGAAATCTAGAAATCGAGCTACAACGGACCACAGATTTGCTCCATAAAACCTTACGGATTTTAGAGGAAGTTGTAGGGAAAGACATCGATGGTGATGGCATTACTGGCTAATCCGCGTGCAGAATTTCTGCTGGATTGCTAGTAGCTGCTTTAATACTGTGGTATGAAACAGTAAGCAAGGCAATCACGATTGAACCAAGTGCAACCAATGCAAAAGGCATCCAATTGATATCTAAAGCGTAGGCAAAATTCTGAAGCCATTGGTTTAGTGCAAAGTAAACTATGGGCCAAGCCAGTAGATTTGAGATCAACACCAATTTCACGAAATCACCAGAAAGTAGCTTCACAATGGTAAATGTAGACGCTCCGAGCACTTTTCTAACTCCTATTTCTTTGATTCTTTGAGTGGCCAGAAAGGCCGCCAAACCAAAGGCTCCAAGGCAAGCAATAATTATCGCCAAGATAGAAAATGAAGTGAAAATCTTGCCGCTTTGCTGCTCTGCGTCATATAGCCTCCCAAATTCTTCATCAACAAATCTGTAGGTTAATGCCCTTTGGGGGATAAAGGACTTCCATTCATTTTCAATAAAATTGAGGGTCTGTTGTATATTTTCAGTATTCGCTTTGACCAACATGAGGTTGGAAGGCCCTGCATTTAAGCTACTGGCAAACAAAGCCAGCGGCCCTATTTCTTGATGCAAGGATTCAAAATGAAAGTCCTTGACCACTCCAATTACTCTAAAAATAGGCCCGTTAATCGGCTGAAGTTGTTTCCCTATTGGATCAGTCCATTTGAAAATGCGAGCAGCTGACTCATTGATGATTACAGCAGATGAGTCAGAAACAATTTCTTCATTAAAGGCCCTTCCTCCTACAATTTCTAAACCCATGGTTTCAATCAAATCATAGTCGCCTCTCAAATTCGGAAGTAAAAAACGGTCACTTGCATCTCCGGTGACATCGGTAAACGTGCCACCTGTAATGGGTCGCCCAGGAACGGTATTTACCCCACTGACTTCAATAATTGAAGGATTGTTTAAAAGAGCATTTTTAAAAGTATTACTCTGATTTCTTAGCAGTCCTGTTCTTTCAATAATGATAAGTTGATCTTTATCAAAACCAAGCTGTTTGCTATTCAAGTATTGTAATTGTTGATAAATTACCACAGTACCTACTACCAAAATAACTGAAACCGAAAATTGGAAAATAACCAATGCATTTCTTAGTCTGACACCTTTGGCGCCACTCACCAGCTTACCCTTAAGTACTGAAACTGGCTTGAAAGTAGATAAGAATAAAGCTGGATAAAGGCCTGAAAGCACGCCTAAAATCAAAGCAAACAAAATCATTCCTCCAATCACAGCAGGTGACAAAAACTCATTCATCGTAATAAATTTTCCAGCCAAGTCATTGAAAAAGGGCAAAATGAGGGAGGTAATTCCCACAGCGAGTATGAGTGCGAGAAAACACATGATAATTGACTCGAGCAGGAATTGAAAAATGAGCTGTTTCCGGAGTGCCCCTAGCACTTTGCGCATACCTACTTCTTTCGCTCTATTTGCCGAACGAGCTGTCGAAAGATTGATAAAGTTGACACAAGCGATAAGCATTATAAAAGCAGAAATACCTGCAAACAAATAGACGATTGATGCGCTACCATTCGGTTCTAGTTCAAATTGCAGATTTGAGTTAAGGTGTATATTCCCTATTGGCTGAAAAAAATAGTAGTGGGCATTTCCAGCCTCCTCATATTGTTTCCAACTTATGTTGAGAATACTCTGGATTTGAGGCTCCATATACCTCTGTAACATTTCAGGTAATTTATGTTCAACAACAGGCACGGATTCTGGCTTCATTTTTACATAAGTGTATGTTTGATAAGAACCCCAGAATTGATTGTTGTACACGGCAGGAATTGTGTTGAGTGAAAATAGAAAATCAAAATGAAAGTGATTGTTAGATTCCATTGGCTCCACTACCCCTTTGACCAGCATCTGTCCAATTCCTTGCATTTCGATTTGCTTGCCTAAAGCATCGGTAGAACCAAAATACTTCTTTGCCATTTCAGTTGTAATCACTAGTGAATTAGGATCATTTAGCGCTGATTTTATATCTCCCAAAACCATTTCAGCATGAAAGAAATCGAAAAAATTAGAATCGGCTGCTAGTACGTTTCTTTCGTCAAAATACTGATCATCCTTTTGAATGGTTATGGTACCAAAAGCATTATGTAATCTGGTGCTGGCGATCACTTCAGGAAATTCATTCATTAAAGTTCTTCCCATGGGCAATGGAGAACGGGCATATTTGAAGCCGTTGTCGGGAAATCTTCGATCTAAGGCCACTCGATACGTTTGATTGACATCTGGATGTTCGCGATCATAGCTCATTTCATCCATCACAAAACTGATAATTAGTAAACAGCAGCAGATGCCTATGGCCAAGCCAAAAATATTAATGAAGGCATATACTTTCTGTTTGAAAATACTCCGCAACGCAATGGTAAAATAGCTTTTGAACATTTGAGACCTTGTTTTATTTAAAGTGAATCTAAAAAATCAATAAACGTAAGTAATAACATTTTCTACTAGCGGTCAAAATGTTCGATTTCTTATGAGGATAATCGGAACTTTAGCTGTGATATAGAGTTAGCCTAACTAACTTGCAACGCCAAAAACACCATTACTACTCAAAAAAAATTGATGAATAAAATCAAATCTGAAAACATCGAGCTTGGTAAAGCCAAAATCCAGTCGCTATTAAAGTATGCGCAAGAACATAAAACAAAGGCCACAATTCAAATCATCAATTCTTTCCTTCCCTTTATAGGTATTTGGATCTTGATGTACTTTTCGTTGGATTACAGCTATTGGTTGACTTTCGGCCTTGGCATTGTAAATGCCTTTTTTCTTGTCAGGATTTTTATTATTCAACACGACTGCGGACACCAGTCTTTTGTAAAGAATAGAAAAGCCCAAAAAATCATTGGCTACGCTTGTAGCTACTTTTCTACCATCCCTTTTAATTATTGGGCAAAGTCGCACAATGTTCATCATAAAATGAATGGTCAATTAGAAATGCGCGATATTGGTGATGTGACCACTTACACGGTGGCTGAATTTCAGGAATTTAGCAAAGGAAAACGACTTGCTTACCGAATTTATAGATCACCAATTGTGATGTTTTTGATCGGGCCGGTTTACTATGTATTGATCCATAATAGAATCGCCAAAATCAAGCTTCCCTCGTTCAAAAGTGCGAAAAAAGGTTTGGTGATCAATAATTTGTTGCTCTTGGCCATGTTTATTACGCTCGGTTTCAGTTTAGGCTGGGTAAAATTCCTTTTGGTGCATTTAACAATTTTAGTTTTGTTCTCTATCATTGCCATCTGGTTTTTCTATGTTCAGCATCAACACGAACATGGCTATAAGCAATGGAAAAAGAATTGGGACTATGTGACTTCTGCCCTTCGTGGAAGCACCTATTATAAGATCCCTCCTATTTTCAACTGGTTAACGGGCAATATTGGCATTCACCATGTTCATCATCTTAATCCTTTGATTCCCAATTATAACTTGAAAAAATGCATCAAGGAAAACCCATGGTTAAATCAATTTCCGACCATTATTGGCTTTCGCGAAAGCTTAACTTTGGCATCGAATAAGCTTTGGGATGAAACCACTCAAAGGATGATTTCATTCAGAGAGTATTATATGATGGAGAAGAAAGGGTTAATTCCAGTCTACGTTAAGTCAAAAGAGTAGCCCACATTTTCATCTTTTGGGAAAATTTCTAAAAAACACTGTATCTTGTTTGATATAGTGTTTTTATATAATTATTTTTCTTCATGAATTATCAACTGAGTGGATTGGCTGAAACCACAGCTCATTATATCAATACCACAAATCAGCACATTTTTTTAACTGGGAAGGCTGGTACAGGAAAAACAACTTTTCTAAAGCACATTGTTGCCAACACCCATAAAAAAACTGTGGTGGCCGCACCTACGGGTATTGCCGCGATCAATGCCAATGGTGTCACTTTGCATTCCCTTCTTCATTTGCCATTCGGTGCATTTATTCCTGAAAGGATCAACCCGCCAAATGTAAATCACCAGGTTACCACTTTGCAGAACCTTTTTGCTAATGCAAAATTCAATGGTACCAAACGTGCCATGCTCAACGAAGTAGAACTGCTAATTATTGATGAAGTCAGTATGCTGCGTTCCGATTTATTGGATTGTATAGATCATATGCTTCGATATGTGAGAAGAAGAACTTCTGAACCTTTTGGTGGAGTGCAGATGCTCTTTATTGGAGATCTTTTGCAATTGCCCCCTGTGGTGAAAGACTCTGAGTGGCGAGTGCTGTCCGAATATTACAAGAGCAGCTATTTTTTCGATGCGCACGTATTAAAGGATCACCCCCCGATTCATATTGAATTCGATAAAATTTACAGGCAAAGTGATGAACAGTTCATCTCTATTCTCAATCGATTTAGAGACAATGAGCAATCGCAAAAAGACATTGAGTTTCTAAATGGTTTCTACAAACCTGAAGCAAAAGAGAATTCAGAAAAGGGGTTCATTTTTCTGACCACTCATAACCGCAAAGCGGATGAAATCAACGAAAAAAGACTCAAGGCATTGAAATCTGAGGTCGTGAGTTTTGATTCTAAAATTGAGGGGGATTTCCCAGAAAACGCTTATCCGACCAACCAAAAATTGGAATTGAAAAAGGGTGCTCAAGTCATGTTCATCAAAAATGATCAGACTGGCCAAGGGCAATACTTCAATGGTAAAATCGGTCAAATTTCTACCCTAGATAAAAATGAAATTTGGGTAAAGTTTGAAGATGGAACTGAAGTTCCTGTGAGCCACTATACCTGGGAGAACAAAAGATATACACTGAATCAAGCCACCAATGAGATTGAAGAAAAGGTTTTGGGCACTTTTATGCAGTATCCCCTCAAATTGGCATGGGCAGTTACGGTACACAAAAGCCAAGGGCTGACCTTCGAAAAAGCAATTCTCGACCTGACTGACGCCTTTACTCATGGCCAAGTGTACGTGGCACTGTCGAGGTTGACCTCTTTGAAAGGCCTTGTTCTTGCTTCGCGCTTGCCAATGGAAAATTTCGAAAGGAGCGACAGCATGAACAGCTTTATGGCGACCAAAAGTGAAGCCCAACAATTAGCAAATCAGCTTCCATCCCATCAAAAGGCTTATTTTGCGAAACTTGCAGAAAACACATTCAATTTTGGTGGACTTATTCAGACCCTCACAGATCATATTCAAAGTTTCGATAAGGAAGAAAATCGTTCTAACAAACAGCAATACCTAAAGTGGACTCAAGGCTTGTTGGAAGCCACACTTCCTTTAAAAAAAGTGGGGCAGATTTTTAGTAACGAAGTACAAAATATATTGGTACAAGAAAACTACGCAGATCAACTGACTGAAAGAGCTGCCAAGGCGAAAACTTACTTTAGCCAAGAAATGGATAAACTGAGTGCTATGATTCATGAGCATGAAAAGGAAATTGGCCTTAAAGTGAGAATTCTGGCCTACCAAAAGGAATTGAAAAAGATCGAACAAAGCTATTTCAATAAAAAGTCAGAAATCACCCGATTCTATTTGTTGGTGAGCAACGCGCAGAAAGGAAAATCATTAAATAAAAACGAACTTTACGACTCAGCTCTGCTCAAAAATCGTGTTAAAGAACTTCTTCCCAAAAAAGACAAAACACCAACCGCAGAAATTAGCTTTGGACTTTATCAGCAAGGGAAAACTGTGGAAGAAATCGCTGAAGCGCGAGGCATGGTACCAAGCACGATTGAAGGCCATCTAACTCAGTACATCATTTCTGGCCAAGTAGACATTAAGAAACTCATCAACGAGGACAAACTAAAAGTAATCCTCAGTTTGATCACTCCTGAAACCACTGGCACTCAAGAAATCAAAGCTCAACTAGGCGAAGAGTACAGCTATGGAGAGATAAAAATGGCCATTGCCTATTCCAAAATTATGAAGGCCTAAGCCCTTGTTCAGTTTGATTTTAGTATTATTGATTTGAGTGGAGATTTACATTTTTGAGAAAATTAATATCATCAAATCGTGCTTAATGCGCTCAATTTGGTTCAGCTTTGTTTTGGAATAGCAATTGCCTAATCCTTACTAAAACATTCAAACTATGAAATCATCATTTAAAATCATCATCACATTTTTCATTTCGGCCATCTTATTTTCTGGCTGCCAAGCAAGTAATGCTGTAAAGGGCGGGGCCATTGGCGCTGCGGCAGGAGGTGTACTCGGAGGTGTTATTGCAGGTAAAGACAATACGGCAGTGGGTGCCATTATTGGCGCTACCGTTGGGGGAACAGCAGGTGCATTGATTGGACGCAGAATGGACAAGCAAGCCGAAGAACTCCGAAACGATTTAAAAGGAGCCAATGTAGAACGTGTTGGTGAAGGTATAAAAATCACTTTCGATTCGGGATTGATGTTTGCCACCAACCAATCTACCTTGAACGTGGATACTAAAGAGAATTTGAAAAACCTCGCCACTACCCTTCAGAAGTACGAAGACACTAATGTTTTGATCGAAGGGCATACAGACAACACAGGAACTGACGAATATAATCTTGAACTCTCTAAAAAAAGGGCCTCATCGGTACAGGATTATTTAGTTTCTCTTGGGTTGAATTACCAAAGGCTCCAAATCGCTGGTTATGGTGAAAGTCAACCTATCACAGAAAATGAATCGGCTGCAGGAAGGCAGTCTAACCGTAGAGTTGAAGTAGCTATTTACGCCAATGACAAAATGCAGAGAATGGCCAAAAGAGGTGAGTTAGGAAATCAGGATTAGGTTTAAACTAATTAGTAAATCAAAAAAAGGCTTCTGGAACAAATCCAGAAGCCTTTTTCACTATAAGTTCAGCATCAAAAATCAATTCAACCTCGCAATAGGCTCATTCACCAACCAATCGTGAGCTGCCTCAGCATCCATAAACAAGCGAATCCCCTTAAAGCCATTGCGGAAACAATAATTCTCCCAAGTTTTGTATTGCTTCACATCCTCTGTTACTAGAATCGCTCTGCGGGAATCCAAGGCAATACCCATTGCAGCCAATTCAGATGATAATGATTCCATTTCAGACTCCGTAGCTGATAACCTTGCCAAACGAACATCGGTAAGAATCTTAGCGCATTTCGTTTCTTTGGCTACTGCCGATACTTCAGAAAAATACTGCTTGGCTACCTCATGAGTTAAATCCCCTTCAATTTTTCCACAAATTTGATCCTGATTTTTTTCGTACCCTACTTTCAACATGTTCAACTTTCAATTAAGAGTGCAAAAGTAGAAACTTTTCTTTTCAATCATAACATTAGTAATTGATATTCAATAAGTTAACATATTCTAAAAAGACCTTGGAAGGCGAAATATTCGAAAGGAGAATGTGCCGAATACCAAAAGAAAGATTGGAATTCTAAAAATACAATCGATTGCCAATTCTGTTTAATACAAATGAATCTTTTGAAAAATGACTGAATAAAGGACGTTAACCAAATATATAATTGCTATACATTAAACTTTCAACTCAATTTGCACATCATACACCGAACGCTTCCACCGCCAAATTTCTCGATGGTGGGTATGGCCACTGCCACAAGCTTGGAGTAACTTGATAAGGTTTCCTTTTGGTCTATTGTTAAAGATTTCATAGCCGATTCGGACATTACAAGAACGGACTGTCCTTTGTCATTCATCACTTCAAGCATATTGCCAGCGAAGTTATACATTTGCTCCATAGTAATTTCAACCAACCCATGACCCGTATTTTTCAAGGCGGCAAGGACTTCTACCCTTTGGGTTTGTGGGATTGATTCAGAACAGATGACAGCATATTGATCTGCTATACACATCACCACATTTGTATGATAAATAGCTTGACCCTCTATATTCATGGATTCGAACACGACAGGTTCATAATCCAAAATCTCGCAAAACTTCTCTAAGACTTCAATGTGAGTTCGGGAAGACAAACAGGCATAAGCGAGTTTATTGCCGTAGTCGAGCACCACACTGCCAGTGCTTTCCAAGAATTTACCTTCATTTTCGTAATGAGAGATATCAATGATGCGTGTGATTTCAACTCCCTGAGCTTCAAGCTCATCCAACACCTCCTGCCTGCGTTCCACTCTCCTACTTTCTGTGAGCATAGGATAAAGCAAAACCATACCATCTTCATGAAAAGACACCCAATTATTGGGGAAGACTGCGTTCGGTTTTTCTGGCGAATCTGTGTCATTCAATGCAATAATATCGATTCCTTCGGCCTTTAACTTTGCCACAGCAGCATCAAATTCAATTTGAGCAAGACCCTCGATCATTGCCCTTTGTTCGGCACCCTCTTCGGACTGAAATGAATTGGAACTGGCCGTGGCTGGGTCGAAGCCAAAATGCTTTGGCCTCATCATCATAATACGTTTTGCAGCTTGTCTAGACATGCTACAAAGAAAGTCTATTTCTTGAAAATTCGAGTAGAAAATCCCAAACCAAAAATAAGGTCTGTGCTGTTGATTTGCTTCTTAAAATAAGACCCCATATAAACATCTAATTGAAGGTTGTTATTGACTAAATAAGTCGCTCCGAAATCATAATTATGAAGGTTGAAAAAGTCTGGATTTAGAGTGCTATAATACTCACCAAAAACAGAAATTTTTGAGCTAAGCGCATATGCGCCCATCAGGGTTATCGAAGTGTTACTATTGGAAAAATCAGTTCCAAAATTCATCCCTAAACTATAGGCAATTGAAAATTTAGAACTGATGGTATTCGAAAAATTGAAGCGAAAAATCTTAATGTTTTCATTGCCAAGGTCACTAAAAACTTCACCTCCAAATTCTGCCAAAAACGAAATCTGCGGTCGAAAACCCTCTTCATCTACAATCCTAATTTTTGTACCTATCGAAGTTGGTGCAAACAGAAGATCACTTCTCAGCTTATCACCTTTAGGACCCAATCTGTTATAAGATATATTCTGGAAAAGTCTCAACTCAACATTATTAGAAATCCCGTACCTGAGCTGAAGAGAATTTAACGCGATACTTTCGATAAAAAAATCCTGACTAAAACCAGCCTGCTTGATTTGAGAATAGCCAAAGCCAGATTCGATTTGAAAGACACCCTTTGGCACAACAAAAGCCGAGTAAGTCTGGGTAGGCCTGTCAGTGTTGATTGGTGTCTCTTTTGGATTCGTTTCTTCTTGTCCCATTAAGCTGTTCGCAAAAATGAACAACAGTAAAAAAGATATTCTGAGTGAATTTTTCATTTTTAGACCAGTCTAAATATTGAACATTAACAATTATAAATCAGTAGCTTATAAAACTATTTATTATGTCTTTCTTTAAGAATTGAAACCACATCATCGAGGGAGTGATTCTTAGCCTCAAGGAGTACCATATAGTGAAAAAGTAAGTCTGCAGACTCATTTAAGAAGAGCGCTGCATTGTCATCTTTAGCCTCGATCACTACCTCAACTGCTTCCTCTCCTACCTTCTGAGCAATCTTATTTAGGCCTTTAGAAAAGAGGTGCGCTACATAAGATTCCTCTGGTGTTTTGGACCTCCGTTCTTTGATGATTTGGGTAAGATTATCTAGAAAGCCAATGCCTTTTTGGTTGTCCTCTTGAAAGCAAGTGGCATCTCCCGTATGGCAAGTCGGCCCTGCTGGATTGGCCTTGATCAGCAAAGTGTCTTGATCGCAATCAATCAAAACCTTATTCACGTAAATATAATTATTCGAAGTCTCCCCTTTTGTCCATAGACGCTGCTTAGAGCGGCTAAAGAAAGTGACTTTACCTTCTGTTAGGGTCTTTGCAAGGGCTTCTTCATTCATATAGCCAAGCATTAAAACTTTGCTTGTCATAGCATCCTGAATGACCACAGGCACAAGCCCACCGTCCTTACTAAAATCAACTTCACTTATGGTATTTAATTTCCTCATTTCTCTATCCTAATAGGGATGTTTTTTGTTCGTAAATATGCCTTTAAATCGGGCACTGAAATCTCTTTAAAATGGAAAATACTGGCAGCTAATGCGGCATCAGATTTCCCCTTAGTAAAGGTAGTAAAGAAGTGCTCCATGGTACCTGCCCCACCCGATGCAATCAAGGGAATGGCTACCAATTCTGAGATCACAGCATTGAGTTCATCGGCAAAGCCGGCCTTAGTTCCATCACTGTCCATCGAGGTCAAAAGTATTTCCCCTGCCCCTCTTTGTTCTACTTCTTTGGCCCAAGCGATTGTTCTTAATTCAGTAGGTGTCCTTCCCCCATTCACGTGTACAATATGCTCATTATTCACAAAACGAGAATCAATCGCCACTACCACGCATTGGCTACCGAACTCCTGCGCCAATTCATTGATTAAATCAGGGCGTTTGACGGCCGAAGAATTGATCGAAATCTTATCTGCACCTGCATTCAGTAGCGCGGATACATCTTGAATCGATGAAATCCCGCCACCCACGGTAAAGGGTATATTGATTTGAGCGGCTACCTTCCGTACAAGGTCGACTAAGGTCTTTCTTTTTTCGACCGTGGCCGTAATGTCTAGAAAAACCAATTCATCGGCTCCTTCTGCGGCATATCGAGCTGCCAACTCAACAGGATCTCCTGCATCGCGGAGACCTACAAAATTAACTCCTTTGACAGTTCTGCCCTCTTTGATGTCGAGGCAGGGTATGATTCGTTTTGTTAACACAATTAGATTTTAGATGTACGAATTTAAATTGATGATTTGATTAATTACCAAAGGATGCCAATTCTGTGAGTGTGATTCTTCCTTCATAATAAGCTTTGCCAACGATGGTTCCGAATATGCCCATCTGTTCCAATTGCTTTAGGTCATCTAGAGTAGCAACTCCTCCACTTGCAATTAGTTTAAGCGAGGGGAAACGCTCCATCAATTCAGCATAAAGCTCAAATGAAGGCCCTTGTAGCAACCCATCTTTACTCACATCGGTACAAATCACATAAACTGCTCCTGCGGCCACATAGTCTTCTAAAAAGCTGAAGATATTCAGGCCTGAGCCCTCCTGCCAACCGTGAGTGCGGATTTCGTTATTCATCACATCGGCACCAATGATAATACGCTCTGCTCCATATTGCTTGATCCAATCGAGCACCAATGGCTTATTCTTCACTGCAATACTTCCTGCAGTGATTTGCTTCGCTCCTGCCTCGAAAGCTTCTTCAATGGCTTCTGCTGACTTTATTCCTCCACCAAAATCGACATGAAGCTGAGTGTTTGACGTAATTCGCTCCAAAGTGGCTCGGTTGACGATTGTATTGGCCTTCGCTCCATCCAAGTCTACCACATGAAGACGCTTAATGCCAGCTTCTTCAAAAGCTTTCGCAACCAGCAGTGGATCCGAGGCATATTCTGTTTTTTGAGCGTAGTCGCCCTGGGTAAGGCGAACGCATTTACCGTCAATGACGTCTATGGCTGGAATGATGTGCATTTTCTATAGATGTTAGACACTAGATTTTAGACTTTAGATTTTTGAAGCAAATAGTACGAACATTGAATTAATACTCCTTCCTGATTTTCTGATTCACTATTCCCTACTCAACTGTTCACTTGATATCAAGGAAATTCTGAAGGATCCGTTCTCCGACTTTTCCGCTCTTTTCTGGATGCGCCTGCAAAGCATAGAAATTATCCTTGTGCATGGCCGCGCTAAATTCGGTGATGTAATTCGTTGTCGCAATGGTATAAGGGCTCAATTCAGCATAATAGCTATGGACATAGTACACATAGCTTTCTTCCTCAATTCCTTTAAAAAGAGGCCCAATCATATTATCCAGATTGTTCCATCCCATTTGAGGCACTTTCAGTAGGGGTTCAAACTTCATTACCCGAACATCGAAGATCCCTAAACAGTCCGTATTATTTTCTTCGGAATGAGCACAAAGCAATTGCTGCCCCAAGCAAACCCCAAAAACAGGCTGTTTCAGCGATTTAATCACGCTATCAAGATTTCTTTCCTTCAAAAAACGCATGGCAGTGCTGGCTTCGCCCACTCCGGGAAAGATCACCCTATCCGCCTTTTGGATGACTTCAGGATCCGCACTTAAAACTGGTTCTACCCCTAATCTCTGAAGGGCATAAGTAACTGACTGTACGTTACCGGCATTATAATCTATGATTACTAAACTCATTTGGGTTTAAAAGGAAGAAGCGGTTTAAACCACCGCCTCTCTCTTTTGTTTTAATTTCAACTCTATTTTAGACTTAATCTCTGGCAAAGACTGATATAATTGCTCGTAAGATTCAATGATAAAATAATTCTCCTGCATTTTGTCTTTTCGGTAAGGCGTATCGAGGATTTGATCCACATCGTATTCAAAGTGATTAGGTTCACTGCTCAATGAATACTTTGTTTCGCCTGCTGAAGATAGAATACCCGCTCCATAGATTTTCAGCTCACCATCTTCTCTGATCAAACCGAACTCAATCGTGTACCAGTAAATGCGCGAAAGTAAATGAATCGCCCACTCGTCTTCGATCCATTCATGTCCAAATTGGCTGATCGCTTGTAGAAAATCCACGAAAGCCTGATTGGCGAGTAATGGAATATGCGCGAACACATCATGGAACATGTCTGGCTCTTCTAAATAATCCAATTGACTCATTTTACGCACCCAAGTAGTGGCTGGAAATTTTCTATTGGCCATAAGTTCAAAGAACAAACCGTCTTCTACTATCCCAGGCACAGCATAAATTTCCCAACCTGTTAGGCTCTTAAGCACTTTATTGGTTTCCTCAAAATTGGGAATAGCAGTACCCGTAAACTTGACCTTGTCTAGCCCGAGCATGAACTCCTTTGTGGCCGCTTTGGGCAAATTCGGAAACTGTCTATCGAAGAGTATGCCCCATACCTTCTGGTCTTCTGCAGTGTAATTCTCGTAAATCTGTTTCATTTGTCTTGATTTAGATTCTTTCAGAATGGGTGATAAAAATAAAACCCGATTCTTTCGGAATCGGGTTTCTATATGTTTGATTAATTATTGCTGTTCAATTACATACTGCTACCGTTCCGTTTATCGGGTGATGATAATAGTGGTAGTAATATGTGTTTGCGTTTAACATTGCGTCAAAGTTAAAATGCATTTTCGAAATGGCAATTCTTTTTTAAAAAAAGAATTTGGAGTGTTTTATAGCCTGGGATCATGGCCCTTAGAATCAAGAGAACCATTTGAGGAAAATAAATTTCGAATTTACTGTCATATTTTTCATGCCCTTGTCACTAATATTAGTAGACAATGAAAGACTTTGAACCACAACAGCGCACAACAACCACTTTTGAAGAGGTGCTTGAGGCTAATAAAGACAAAATATACAGGATCAGTCGTGTATATGCCGTTGCTCCACTAGAGCCGCAAGATTTGTTTCAAGAGGTGGTATATCAAATTTGGAAGTCCTTTTCAACTTTTAAAGGAACCTCGGGAGTAGACACTTGGGTATATAAAATCGCCTTGAACGTGTGTCAACGTTCAAAATTAAGATTGGACAAGGGCCAGGATAAAAGCCTGCGATTAGATTCGCTCCAGTTTGTTCCTGCCGAAACGCCACCAGACCAAAATGAAATTGACAAGTACAATGCGCTGCAAGATTGCATTGCAAGCTTGAACGATGCGGATCAATCATTGCTGGTTTTGCTACTGGAAGGACTGCCCTATAAGCAGATAGCGACTGTCACAGGCCTAACCGAAAACCATGTAGCGGTAAAATTAAAGCGCATTAGAAAATTATTATTTGAGTGTATCACCCCAAAATTAGCTTAAGATGACCGAGCAAGAATTAAGAAACATCTGGACGAATGCTTCTCAAGTGGAAAAGATTCAAGTCGATTTATCCCGACTGGTGATTGATCTAAAAAACAAGCTTGACCATATCGAGAAGGCGATCAGGAATAGAGACCTCCGCGAAATTATAGCGGCTTTTATCGGGGTTCCTATCTTTGCCTATTTCGCCTATGAAATCCCGTTTCCTATCACTCGAATTGCTAGTTTACTTACGGTAGTTTGGTCCATTTATGTGATTTACCGATTTAGAAAACTTCAAAAAAGCAGGAAAACCGAAGATTTGACATTGCCTTTCAAGTCTCAACTAGAAAACCAAAAGACCAATATGATGGCTGAGCACAGGTTTTTAGATACCGTGCTTTACTGGTATGCTGGCCCTCCTTTTTTGCTAAACACCCTTTTTATTTTAGGTTTGGGCAAGGCTGAATCACTTAGTGACCCGTCTTGGATAATAGCGCATTTACCCTTGAACATGAATGAAAAAATTCCGCTGATAATAGGTTTGGCTTGTTTTTACACATTTATAGTTTGGCTCAATAAGAAGGCTGTTAAAAAAACGATCAATCCTTTAATCGCTGAGATCGACCGCATTCAACAACAATTAGAAACTGAAGATTAAAAACTCAAAATAAACAACATGAAAAAATTATTTATCTCCCTATTTATCCTTCTTGTGGCTCAGGCTTCTTTTGCTCAAGCTGAAAAGGAAGTCTCTAAGAAAGTAGCCACAGCCTTCGAAAAGCATTTTAATGCCGGAGAATACAATGCCATTTTCGAAATGTTTTCTCCCGAAATGAAAACTGCCTTGCCGTTGGATCAAACCCTAACATTTTTAACCAATGTAAAAGCGCAAGCAGGTGAACTTAAAAGCCTGACCTTTATCAAATATGAGCAAGGAATGGTGGCATTATACAAAGCTCAATTTGATCGCGCATTGCTGGGGCTGAACCTTTCAACAGATCAAAGTGCTAAGATCAACGGCATATTCTTGAAGCCATTTCAAGACGAAACACTACCAACAATGGAAAGGAATGCTTCGAGTTTAATCCTTCCATTTAAAGGCGAATGGACCGTATTTTGGGGTGGCGATACGCAAGAGCAAAATTACCATGTGACAACACCTTCACAAAAAAATGCCTTTGATTTACTTATCATGGATGAAAATGGAAAATCCTTTTCTGGTGATGGCACAAAAAACGAAGATTATTATGCTTTCGGAAAGGAACTCATTGCCCCAGCTGCTGGCGAAGTGGTGCTCGTAGTGGATGGAATTAAAGACAATAAGCCGGGTACAATGAACCTTGTTTTCATGACGGGTAACACTGTAATTATTAAAACTGAGAACAATGAGTATCTGCTTTTTGCTCATTTCAAACAGCATTCGATTCAAGTCAAACAAGGTGATAGGGTTACTCAAGGTCAGTTACTCGGGCTTTGTGGAAACTCTGGCAATTCCTCTGAAGCACATCTTCATTTCCATATTCAAAATGTAGAGGAAATGGCACAAGCGACTGGCATTAAGAGCTACTTTGAGCAAATCAAGGTCAATGGAACATTCAAGAAAGACTACTCGCCCGTGAAAGGCGAGAGGATTTCTAACTAAGGCGTTTATTGACACTCCCCTAACACCTGTTATAGACGGGAATAGATCTGCGGTTACTTTTCAGGCGTTTGTTTAATCCTCTGTCTCAGGTTCTCCGATTTATCTGCCATTAGGCAGAACCTGTGACTACTATGAAATTAAGGACTTTGTCAGTGTTGATTATATGGACATTGACTAACAATATCGTTCGTTGTTTGACACTCCCCTAACCCCTCTTATTAGAGGGGAATGAGCTGCAGTTACTTTTATGGTATTTGTTTAACAGCTTCCGACAAAAATTACCACCAAACTATTCCCTCCTTTCTCTTGCGTCCGAAGCTTTTACCTGTATTAGTAGCCTATAACGAAGGACTCAGCGAAGGAGCAAAGGAGGGCTAGGGAGGTTTTCACTACTCTAAAAACCTCTCCAAAAACAGTTTAAAACGTGACTTAAGTCACCCAGCAAGTCGGATACTTATTGTTACTTGGTTAATGAACAAACATAAACGATCATGACCAAAGTAATTAAAATATTAGGGACGGGTTGTCCAAAATGCCAGTCCATGACAGGGGTTGTAAAGGAAGTAGTTTCAGAAAACCACATCGATGCAAGTATCGAAAAAGTAGAGGACATCATGGAAATCATGAAGTTCAATGTAATGTCTACACCTGCTTTGGTAGTGGACGGTGTAATCACCATCAAAGGAAGAGTACCTTCCAAAGATGAAGTATTGGCACTTTTGAACTAACCACATCGCATGCCATGAATTATCATATCAAGGCCTCATCCATTTCAAATGAGGATGCTGTCATTCATATCAAGCAATCCAATATAGCTTTTGGCACTACTTCAGTAACTGCTGAAACATTGCCAAATCCAGCAGAGCTATTTTTGGGCTCCTTTGCTGCCTGCATGTTGAAGAATGTTGAGCGCTTTGCTGAGATGATGAAGTTTTCTTACTCAGGTGCCACCTTAGTGGTAAATGCCACCCGACTGGAAAACCCACCAAGGATGGAGAACATCGTTTACGTGCTCACCATAAATAGCGAAGACAAAAAACTAAACTCCGATTTGCTAAAAAGGAATATCGAGAAGTTCGGCACTATCTTCAATACCATAAAATTAGCTTGCGCAATTTCGGGCACCGTCAGTGTCAAAGCAAATGTTTGACTGGGTTCAAAATATTGCCGATTGGATCGTCTATGACCTGTTGAATCTTAACAAAGGGCAGCATTTAGCGGAGGCACTTAATTTCTTTATCTATGACTCTGCAAAGATTCTAATCTTACTGCTTGTCGTTATTCTATTGATGGGGATGGTCAATAGCTACTTCCCTATTGATAAGGTAAAAAATTACCTTTCGAGAAATAAACTCTATGGTCTAGAATACCTTATGGCCAGTCTTTTTGGGGTCGTCACCCCCTTTTGTTCCTGCTCTTCCGTGCCGCTATTCATCGGTTTTGTGCGAGGCGGTATTCCATTGGGCGTAACCTTCGCCTTTTTGATCACTTCGCCTTTGGTGAATGAAGTTGCCATTGGGCTTTTTGTAGGTCTGTTTGGGTTGAAAACTACCATTATCTATGTAGTGAGCGGTGTGTTATTGGGCACCATTTCTGGTGTCATTCTTCAAAAGCTCAAATTGGAGCGTTTTCTCACCCCTTGGGTGAAAGAGGTATTAGCCAATGCCCAACGCGATCAAGATTTATTTGAAGCCGAAAAGCAATCCTTTAGCCAACGCTTACCCGTCATTTGGGCAGAAGTGGTTAAAATCCTCAAAGGCATTATTCCCTATGTATTGATCGGGATAGCGGTTGGTGGATTAATGCACGGATATATTCCAGAAGGCTTTTTCGAAAAGTACATGGACAAGGACAATCTGTTTGCCGTACCGATTGCCACCATTTTGGCTGTGCCGATGTATTCTAATGCTTCAGGAATACTGCCTGTCGTTCAAGTGTTGGTAGCGAAAGGAATCCCATTAGGAACAGCTATTGCCTTTATGATGGGCGTAGTCGGGCTCTCATTGCCAGAAGCCATGCTGCTTAAAAAAGTAATGGCCATAAAGCTCATTGCGATCTTCTTCGGGGTTGTTACCCTTTGTATTATCATTTCAGGATATCTGTTTAACATTATTTTGTAAGGTCATTTCTCTTTTGTCTTCACATCGCCAACATTATTGGTGTGCAATCAGGAAGTTTTGATAAATTGGATGGGATATAAATTCCAAAAATATTATAAGTACACGACATAATACTTAATTCGAGATGAACAACAGAATTGTAATTTCAAGTGATCATGTTGATAGTCATGGAGATGTAATGACTAAGCTGGCTCTTGAGTCAGGTGCTGAAATCATTAATGGAGAACGAAAGGTAAGAATGGGAGTTCAACACAAAAAAGATCTTCCTCCTTTAGGTAAAATTATTAACGCTCGAGTCGAAGAATCTGATGGACACTATTACTTAGTAGCTGAGCAGTTTGAATATGATACATATGAAGATGTATCTTGGAACAAAGACTTAGTTAAAGCAAGTAGTTCAGTAGATAATCATCCTTTCAACGAACCAGATTTTGACGTACCTGAAAAACTAGAGATTACTGTTGACAGACAAAATTTTAAAAATTATTCAGATTTCGAAAGCTATTTAACTTTCGTTGAAAGTATTCATTCAGAAGTTCAAACAGGAGAATTTGGGCGAAAGGCGCAGATAAACGATCCGGAGATAGTGCTCAAGTTGACCGAATACTTTTTAGTATATAAGCTACTGAAACCGGCTTTAGAAAAAACGGCTAAAAAGATCTCTGAAAAAGTCTCTGATAAACTTACAGTCGAATCAGAAAAGCTATATGATTTCATAAGAAAGTCTTTGAAGGAATTTTTATTACGGGTAATTCCAAAAAATCGGCCCGTATCCTACGTGATCAAACTTGCTGGAAAACCTGAAATTGAGCTGTTTGCAAAAATTACCGACCCTGAAATGCTAATTCGCGCTCTAAAACAAAATAAGCTTGAGAAGCTTCGGGACGAAATTCAAGCAATTAATGTCAATGTTGATTTTGAGAAAATCCAATTCATTTTGACCGAAAAAGGTAAATGGAAATTCAACTTTCTACTTACCGAAAAGGGAGAAACTATTGGAAGAAAAGTATCTTTCAAAAAAAGGGATAAGATGCTCGAATTAGTTACAAAAAAGACTAAGGCAAGAAAAAAATAATCATCTACAAAATCAAAGAGACCGCCATTCAACGGTCTCTTTTGGATTAGACAGCAGTCAAACACATCTGACCCGGTCTCTTGAAAATTATTGCTGTTGAGTTTTGATATAGTTAAGTGTTTGCTCAATCCAATCAGCATCGGCCTTTAATGCTACCTCTGGCGCTACTCCAATTTCTTCGTACTCCATAAATTGCTTTTGGCGCATATCGGTAGGATAAAAACTAAATAGCCCCGAAGCAGAATGAAAGGTTTTGCCATAATTAGAACCATAACTAATGGCGCCATAAGTCCTTTGGCCTAAATGAGTTGCATTGAAAAGTTGTTTTAAACGTACTGTAGTCATTTCTGCATTGGAACCAGTATAGAAATTCGTGATCACATAAACCTTAACTGACTTCTTTTTGAGTGCTTTCAAAATCGGAAGCGAGATCTTGTCTGCTCCGCCCCCATTGTTGCGCAAATCAATAATCAAGTTTGGAGCTTTAAGCTCATGGTCAATTTGTGCTATCAGTGCATCGCGCTTGGCATCCATGGCATAGCGAGCAAAGCTATTCAACCAAACGTATTGCACATCATCTGTTAAGTTCGAAAGCACATAACCCTCCCGATCTTCTGCATTGATCAGGCTATAGTTTTTGCCAGCATTTTCCTTGATCACATTAGAGAAAAGCATTCCATTCGCAAAGTATTGCGCTTTCGCGAAAACCAAATTCTTATGCACTTGACTATAAAAAGCGATATCGTAATGTGCGACTTTCTGGTTTTCTTTCAAGTAAGCGAAAATCTGTCCCGGTGCCCAAGTACCGAGCTCCGACTCTAAAATCACGCCCACTAAACTGTCGGTATCATCCACGCGATAAACACCCATTTTCATTTTACGACCAATAGTATAGATGCCTTCAATGTCGCTTGCAGCCTTCAATTTTAGTTCAGCAGTTAAGGCCTTAAGGTCGAGTGTCACTTTAGGAAAATTGAGGAAAGCTTCAGTGGCTCGGTATGCATTCACAAATGCTGAATCGTATATTTTCGCAGCTTCAAAACCGGGCCTTTTTTCAAAGACTTCAGCATGCTTATCATTCACTAATGACATCAGCTGATTGAGTTTCCAGAAGCATTCTGGCAGACTCATTGGCTCGGTCATTTGAGTGCTTAATTTCTGATAGCGCTGCTCAAAAACTTCCTTTTGATCTCCCTTGATTTGGTCTTTAAAAGAATAGGTAGTTTGCATTTGCTCGTACACAAAATCGAGTTCTGGTTTACAGTCGCAATTGCCTTGAGCCGAAAGGTTAAAACTTAAAGTAATGAGAAGAATTAGGGTCATTAAATTTTTCATGTCTGTTTGTTTTGCGTGTATTTATGTGTTTGACTGGTTCAAACGTACAAACAGAAATCGGCCTTTAAACCTATTTAATTAGGGTTGTGGCGAAATCAAACTATTCTGTGGCGGAATTGACAGCCGTTTCTACAGCCGCTTGATAAGTTTTAGAAACAGGCACTTCTATGTCGTTCGTCAGTACCACATTCACCTTCCGATTACCTGTGCGCCATTGCTTAAAGTGATAGGGATTGATCAAAAAAGACCGATGAGCTCTGATCAATTCTGGTCTTGTTTCTTCTACCTCAGCTAGCTTAGTTCTGAGCAACTGCTTTTTGATTTTGCCGCTTTCTTGATAGGTAATTTCAATGTAGTTATCTGAGGATTGAATGCAGATCAAATCCTTAAGCAGCAGGCGTAAGTTCTCGTAGTTTCCAGCCCCTTTGATTTCTATTTTCTGATCATCAAGTTGCTTGTCTTTGTACTTGCCAAAGGACCAACGGCCAATCGCAATAATAGGCATGATTGTAAGCACCGCAGGGAAATAAATATGGGTGGCGAAGTAGACAATTGTATATGCGTTGGGGTGCGCTTCCATCACGACATAATAGTAGACCAATCTGGTAACGATAAATGCCAGCGCAATCAGAAACCCGAACTGTAGCAATTCATTGGCAACCGTCCATTTGTCAGTTCCCCGTTTAAACAACCAATACTGAAAAGGCAAAGTAAGCAAGTAGCAGATAGAGCTGAAAAGCCCGTAAAGCGGCAGATAAATCAACTGCTCAGTGCTTCCAAATTCGCTTACATCGAGTGGTTCGGTAAAATACAGAAATACGAAAACCCAAACAGCTAAACCCAATGCAATAAGCAAATGGTGTTTTAATGCTGGGTCGAAAGGGTATTTATGCTTTAACATATGGCTTCTGCAATGATATTACATTAAAGGCATTTTTCGTGATTATAAATGTTCTTCTTTTGCCGCCACTTATGGACTTGAAATAATCTCGTACACCGATTGACTTTAGGAGGCCCGGAAATGCTTAGTTAGCTCACTAAACAGGTACTTTTCTCTCTGTTGAATCAATATTTCTTAATCCAAACCAAGTGTTTGATTTAAGCGAATAATGTAGATTTGAAGAAAAGAAAATCATGATCACTGCCGTAGTTCCTAAACTTCCCTTTATCAACAAACAAGACACGCTGACTTTCTATGTAAACTATCTCGGATTTACATTGAGATCGGATTATGGTGACTATCTTATTATGGACAAGGATAGTATCGAACTTCATTTTTTTCTGTTCCCAAAGCTGGAACCGAGCAAATCAGACTTTATGATTTACCTGAGAATAGATAATGACATTGAAGGCCTTCACGCAGAATACTTGAAAAATGCACAATCAATTAGGTTCATTGTTAAGCTAGAAACGAAACCTTGGGGCCAAAAAGAGTTTTCTATTGCCGATCCAAATGGTACTTGTTTAACTTTTGGGCAAGCGGTCTGAGGTTAAATAAAATCAAAAAGCCATTCTACCCTAAGACAGAACGGCTTTTCTTGAACCAAAACACTCTTAATAATAGATTTTAAATACTAATTAATTCCATCCACCACCTAGGGCTTTATACATATTCACAATCGCATGCATTTGCTGCATTTTGGTTTCAACCAACTCGAATCTAGATTCCAAAGCATCACGTTGGGTCAATAATACTTCCATATAATCGGCTCTTGCTGACCTGAACAGATTAGTCGAAATGTTAATTGACTCTGTGAGTGCCTCAACTTGTTGACGCCTTAAATCAAAGCTTTTACTGAGGTTATCAATATTCGACAACTGATTTGTGACCTCTAAATATGCCTGCAAAATGGTTCGCTCATAGTTGAATATCGCTTGAATCTGCTTTGCATTTGCATTCTGATATTCAGCCTTGATTGCATTTCTATTGATCAAAGGCGATACTAAATCGCCTGCCAATGAATAGAGCAATGATTCAGGTGCGGTGAACAAGAACTTAGCATTGAAGGCATTTAGCCCCACCCCAGCATTTAAGTCCAAAGAGGGATAGAAATTAGCCCTCGCTACTTGAATATCTAAATTTGCTGCAGCCAAAGTCATTTCAGCTTCGCGAATATCAGGGCGATTGATCAACAACTGAGACGGAATACCAGCTTGTACGTTATTTAGCGCTAAATCACTAAAAGCCTGTGAACTCCTTGTAATGGGTTGCGGGTATCTACCAATCAAGAAATTGATTCTATTTTCAGTTTCGATAATCATTTGTTGAATATCGAACTGAAGACTCTTCGTCTTAAATACCTCTGCTTCGAACTTACGAACAGCTAACTCAGTGGTCCTGGCAGCTTCTTTTTGCACCTTTACGATTTCCAATGCATTGGTTTGAATCTGGATATTCTGATTGACAATGTCCAACTGATTGTCCAAAGCCAAGAGTTCATAATAAGAGTTTGCTACTTCAGCAATCAGGTTAGTCACCATGAAGTTTTTGCCTTCAATAGAAGCTAAATACCTAGTTAAAGCAGCCTTTTTCGAATTGCGCAGCTTACGCCAAATATCAACTTCCCAAGTAGCATAAGCGCCTACCATAAAATCACCTAAAGGCTCAGGAAATTCCCTGCCTGGTTCAATTTCGGTATTGGCTTCAAGGGCTCCATTTCTGGTATAACGACCTACTTTATCAACGCCCATTCCAGCTCCTAGATTCACAAAAGGAAGGTACTCCCCTTTTTTAGCGCTTACCTCGTTTCTGGCGATCTCAATTTCTTGTAAAGTAATATTCAACTCCTGATTATTACTGAGCGCTGTATCAATTAGCGCAATCAAGTTTTCATCTGTAAAATATTCCTTCCAATTAAGTTGAGCCGTGTTGGTAGTATCCTGAACGTTATTAAAACGCTCAGGCACATCAGTTCTTGCTGTTTTTTCAGCTAACTCAGGAATAGCACAAGCATTTACAACCAATGCTATCATGGCTATTCCTAAACATTTATTTATTGTTCTTTTAAGCATGTTGAGATCTTTCTTCAGTTAACGGTCTGTCGTGTTCGTTTTTAATCAATTGACGGCCTTCTGCTAGTTTTGCAAAAATGTAGTACAGCCCAGGGATAACGATTACCCCGAAAATTGTACCGAGTAGCATCCCCCCTAAGGCCGAAGCTCCAATTGTACGGTTACCAATAGCTCCTGCTCCAGTTGCCAAAACTAGCGGAATCAAACCCGCGATAAAGGCAAACGAAGTCATCAAGATAGGTCTGAAACGAGTTTTAGCACCTTCAATGGCTGCCTCTGCTATCGTAGCCCCATGCCTGTGCTTCTGCACCGCAAACTCCACAATCAACACGGCATTCTTTCCTAATAAACCCACCAACATGATCAAACCAATTTGAGCATAAATGTCATTGTCTAAGCCCATCATTTTAAGCAGTAAGAAGGATCCAAATACCCCCACAGGAATTGAAAGAATAACTGCGAAAGGCAATAGGAAACTCTCATACTGCGCAGCTAGCACGAAATACACGAAGGCCAATACGATAATGAAAATGTAGATCGACTGATTACCACTTTGTGCTTCATCATAAGAAAGTCCTTCCCAAGCGATGTCATAGCCTTTTGGTAAAGTCTGAGCAGAAACTTCTCTAATGGCTTGAATTGCATCAGCGGTAGTATAGCCCTTGGCCGGAAGACCACGAATAGAAGCTGAATTGTACA
Source organism: Cytophagales bacterium CG12_big_fil_rev_8_21_14_0_65_40_12 (assembly GCA_002786855.1). Classification (GTDB taxonomy): domain Bacteria; phylum Bacteroidota; class Bacteroidia; order Cytophagales; family Cyclobacteriaceae; genus Roseivirga. Next base: position 5,157 of record PCUU01000063.1, on the reverse strand, counting down.
TGTTATAACGCGTGATTTCATTCGGCCCTTGTTTCTTAACCACCTTCATAAATGCTGAATAAGGCACCATTTCATCGTGATCATTCTTTACAAACAGTTTCAAAACATCAGAAGGCAGTCTTCTGAATTGCGGATCAGATTGCACATACACCTTGAAAAAACGGCCAAACCTGATAAAGCCTTGCTCATAAGTACTACCAATCAAAATATTCAAGTTTTCCATCGCATTACCGATAGAGACTCCTTTTTGCATCGCCAACTCATTATCAATTTCTAATTCATATTGAGGATAGTTGGCAGCGAAGAAGGTGAACAAGCCTGTCAGCTCTTTTCTTTTGCTCAGATTATCTATGAACTCTTTATTGATCACGTCAAATTCTTGATAGTCGGTGCTGGTAGTTTTATCTAACAAACGCATTGAAAAACCGCCTGAAGAACCGAAACCAGGAACAGCTGGTGGTTCGAAGAACTCAACAATGGCACCAAGCCCTTTGGATTCTTCTTCCAATTCTTCCATGATTTCTTTTACAGAATGCTCTCTCTCCGACCAAGTTTTCAAATTGATAAGACAAGTACCTGCATTCGACCCTCGACCTTCCGTCATGATTTCATAACCAGCCAATGATGACACAGACTCTACGCCTTCAATTTCCTCACATATCTTTTGAAGTTTTTGGGCTACCTGATTGGTTCTTTCCAAAGTCGCTCCTGGAGGAGTTTGGATAATTGCATAGATCGTACCTTGATCCTCTCCTGGGATAAATCCAGCAGGAAGCATTTTACTTTCTAAGTAAATTCCCACGCAAAAGGCGATCAAAATACCAAAAGTGACCACTCTTCTTGTTACAATTTTCTTCAGCAAGTTGGTATACCTTCCAGTAAGTCTTTCAAATAGTCCGTTGAAGCCATCTAAAAATCTGTTCAACACCGTCTTCTTCTTTGGAACACCATGATTATTCTTTAGAATAATCGCACAGAGTACGGGTGTTAAAGTAAGGGCTACTACTCCTGAAAGTACAATTGATGAGGCCATTGTAATCGAAAACTGCCGATAGAAAATACCCACAGGACCTGTCATAAAGGCCAAAGGAACGAACACGGCTGTCATTACCGCAGTAATTGCGATAATCGCACCACTGATTTCATGAAGTACTACTTGCGTTGCTTTATAAGGAGAAAGATTTGTTTCGTCCATCTTGGCATGCACCGCTTCTACCACAACAATGGCATTATCCACCACAATACCAATCGCCAAAACCAGGGCAAAAAGTGTAATCAGGTTAATGGAAAGACCAAAAAACTGCATTACAAAAAAGGCTCCAACCAGAGATACTGGTACGGCCAATGTTGGGATCAATGTTGAACGCCAATCACCTAAGAACAAGAACACAACGATCGCCACAAGAATGAAGGCTTCACCCAAGGTGTGGAGTACTTTTTCAATAGAGGCATCTAAGAATTGAGATACGTCATAACTGATTTTGTAATCCATGCCCGGAGGAAATAGCGCTTCCATTTCTTTCAGCTTGTCTTTTACTTCAGCGATTACATCACTGGCATTACTACCATAGTTTTGCTTCAATACAATCGCGGCAGATGGATGTCCATCCAAGTTGGAATAGATATCGAAGAACTCACTACCTAATTCAACCTTGGCAATATCCTTTAAGTGAATGCTCTCGCCTTCGGCATTAGCGCGAATGATAATTCCCTCATATTCTTCAGGCTTATTAAACCGACCCTTGTATGTCAGTACATACTCCAAAGACTGCGCTGCAATACCAGAACTTTGGCCAATCCTTCCTGGACGACCCACAATGCTTTGCTCTTGCATGGCCTCCATTACCTCCTCTACCGAGATGCTATAAGCTCTCATTCTATCGGGATTGAGCCAAACACGCATTGCATAAGTTCTACTGCCCAAGATTTGAGATCGGGCAACCCCTTTGATCCTATTAATTTCTGGGATCATGTTTACGCTGGCGTAGTTGTAAAGGAATTTTTCATCCATACTTTCATCCTTCGCATAAAGGTTGACATACATCAACATACTGGGCTGAATAGGCGTAATGATCACCCCTTCTCTTTGTACCAGCTCGGGCAAAAGTGGCATTACCTGATCCACCCGAGTCTTTACCCGAATAACGGCTTGATTGGGGTCGGTACCAGGTTCGAATATGATGTTAATTGTAGCCTCGCCAGCACTTGTGGCATCTGAAGCCATGTACCTCATACCTTGAACACCATTGATTGAGTTCTCCAGCGTAATGAGTGTTGAATTCACCAAAACCTCTGCACTCGAACCAGGATAAGCAATAAAAATACTTACTGTAGTTGGAGCGATTTGAGGGAACTGCGAGATAGGCAGTTGCTTAATAGCCAAACCTCCTATAAAAAGGATGACCACCGAAATTACAATCCCAAAGACGGGTCTATGTATAATTTTATTAAACATTTCTCTACTTTTTTATAGGCTGAATTACTCTGCGTACAAACTCAAATTCGAGATGGCAGCAATAGGCTCTACAAAATCATAGCTTATTTTGTCCTTTTCTCTCACCAAACGGAGCCCTTCAAGAAGAATCTTATCCGTTGCGGCTAAGCCTTCGACCACCGCAAAAATATGGGGCATTTCTGCTGCAATTTTAATCTCTCTCGATCTGATCATATTGTTCTCATCAATCACATACACAAATCGTTTGTCCAAGACTTCGAAAGTGGCCTTTTGAGGAATTAGCAATACATTTTTAAGTGGCACTTTAATGAGGACACTACCTGTTTCACCATGTCTTAAAAGACCTTTTGGATTTGGAAAAGTGGCCCTGAAAGCTATATTTCCGGTTTCATTGTTAAAATCCGCCTCAATAGTCCTGATTTCACCGCGATAATCGAATAACTTATTATTGGCCATTAGGAGCTCTACTTGGACCAAGCTGTCCCGATCAATGATCGTTTCGTATTCCAAATATTCAGCTTCTGGCACGTTGAAATAAACCCACATTTCGCTGTTGTCCGAAAAATTAGAAAGGAGCTCGCCTTCATCCAAAAGACTTCCTGGTCTCACAAGGAATCTATCGATAATGCCATCAAATGGGGCTCTGATTTCGGTGAAATCCAAGTGTACTTGTGCCAAGGCCATTTCGGCTTTGGCCTTCTGTAATTTGGCATCGGCCATGGCTAATTCATTTGGAGAAACCACATTACTGTCGGTCAGCCTTTTTGTGTTCTGGTATTCAATCTCCGCAAAATTGACTTCTGCTTGTGCCCTTTGTAATTCAGCCTCATATAGCTTGGGCATAATCTTAAATAAGAGTTGACCTTCCTTAACGAACTGTCCTTCATCTACAAATATCTTCTGTAAATAACCTCTTTCTTGTGTTCTTAACTCAATATGACGGATTGATCGGATTTGACTGACGTAATCCTTGGTGATTGAAGTATCCATTTTGGCCGGACTAGTCACTAAAAATTTAGTGTCCAGTGCTTCATGTTTCTCTTCTTTTTCTGATTCACAACCTGTGTAAAACATGAGTGCACACAGACTTATGACTATGAAAATTCTTTTCATGATAATTCTACTTGTTAAACGTATGTTATTTTTGATTTTTAAAAACGTTATAGAAGACGGCTGATTTCCGAACCTTTCAGGACTGAAAGCATCGGATAATCACATCTGAATAACGGAATACTGGTTTGGCACAGAGATGTGCCTTTAAGACCTAGTATTATATAGTAAAAACCTGTAGGAATAGATGCAATCTATGCGAAAGGATATCGCAAAAGCGCTTAGAAGCTGCCAAACGCTTTTTTATAAATCTAGCAAAGTAACCTAGCGATAAGGCACAAATGATTGCGATAAGTATGGCGCTACCAGCTAAATATTTTTTATGAGAAACTATTTCCTCCTCCTCAATTTCTTTCTCCGTGGCAGTAAACCTGATATCTTGAGTTCTGGCATATTGCGGAGGAACGGTAATGAAAGTTTGTCCTTGCTCCAATGAAGCACTTTTAGTGTCATCAGGAGTTGAAAAGGAGGACGACTGTGAAAAGTTTCGATTGTTGAACTGACCGAAATAAGTATTACCTACGGCAAGGAGCGCACATAGCGTAAAAACGATACCTAAAACCAGTTTATTCATTTATGGCGCTAATGTAAATCAGAGAGTTTGAATCGCCAAACAATCTTTTTGATCCATTCTTAATTTCTTGATTTTCATGAGGTAGCGCTAGGAGCTATCAGAAAATTTGGAGAAATTTAATTGATATGAAAATTCTTATTTTACCTTTCAATATGAAATTACTTCAAACAATCGCTATTTCAGTTTCGCTTGTCTTATGTTCTTGCGGTAATGAGTCTAAACCTACCGTTGTATATCCTGATTCGACAAACAATGAACAGAATGCGCAAAGAGAATTAGATACAACTCTAGTGCTTAATGGTGAATTACCGATTCATTTTAAGAAAACTGATTACCTCCTGTTCCCTATTGGCACTATTAAGTCTTCCACCAGAGGCTTGACTAAACTCTATTCTGGTTCGGTAAGCAACGGAGATTTTTCTCTTAGCATGGGGTATTTAAGTGAATACAACTATATTGGCAACCTTGATAACCTAAAAATCCAACACCTAGATTCCCTCAAATTTAGGTCTATCACAAATAAGAATCTTAAGATCCGCAGTTTCAAATTTCTGGAGTCCATCCAAAAAGAAGCAGGTATAAATTTATTGGTATTGAACATAACCGATATCGACACCAACAAGGATGGAGAGTTAAACGATGACGATGTGGAGTCTCTTTATCTTTCTCATATCAGTGGAAGAAACTTTAAGAAATTGACCAATGATTATCAAGAACTGCTGGATTGGAGAGTAATTGAGGTCAACAGAAAACTCTATTTCCGAACTTTAGAAGATATCGACAGAAATGGGGAATTCAACAAATCGGACAAGATTCATCACTACTATGCATCTCTAGAAAGTGAGGATTTCGAAGCTGTGGAGTACTTCCCTTTAGACTAAAAAGTCCATGTGCGGGTGCAAAATGAAGTTGAGTTGACCTATTGATAAAGTAAAAAGATTTAATGGCCAAAAATAGTTGGTAAATTCTCGTTAAATCTATTGTAATGAACTGTATAACAGTACTTTATTGATTGATT